>NZ_JBHTGY010000010.1:0-317245 GCF_042676305.1 Paenibacillus sp. GCM10027630
GGCAATGAGCGGTACAGGCTGGACGTGTGATACAGACACGCTGACATGTACGCGCAGCGATGCGCTGGCAGCAGGTCAAAGCTACGATGCGATCACGTTGACGGTGAATGTCGCGGCAACTGCTGCAGCTTCGCTAACCAGCAGTGTAACGGTGGCTGGTGGTAATGATACGAACACCGGCAATAACACGGCAAGCGATCTGACAACGGTGGCGCTGGCTGCGGACTTGATTGTAGCCCAAAGCCAAAGCGGCGCCTTTGTACAAGTGCAGAAGGGAGCCACGTACACGATCACGGTTACCAACAATAAGGGAGCGGGAACGACGAGCGGTGCTGTGACCGTAACGGATATACTGCCGATGGGCTTAATAGCCACGGCGATGGACGGAATGGGCTGGACGTGTAATGCGGGCACCTTAACTTGTACACGCAGCGATGCGTTGGCGGCAGATCAGAGCTATCCGGCAATTACATTGACGGTAGACGTTGCATCGGATGCCCCAGCTACTTTGACAAACAAAGTAGAGGTATCTGGGGGTGGGGAGCTTAATGTTTCCAACAATATCGATACGGGTGTAAATAGCGTTTATCATCGTCCTGAGTTAATAGCATTAACTCTATCATCAGGTACGATCGCGTTAAGTTCGGCGTTTAGGCCAGAAACTTTCAATTATAATGCAAATGTTGGTAACTTGGTAGAATCTACGACCGTAACCGCTACGACATACGATGATAGTACTTCAAGACTTGAAATAACCTTGAATGGAAAGTCGTATGCATCAGGTGATTCGATTCCAATTCATGCAGGGCAGAATGAGATCTTATTGAAAGTCACATCGACGATAAACAATACAACGAGCCAAACATACACGATCAATGTAACACGAGCAAGCAGCAGCAACGCGGAATTAAGCGATTTGAGGCTATCAAGCGATAATGTTTCATCATTTATCTCAATATCGCCAATGTTTAGTCCAACTCAAGTGAATTATCAAGCGAGCGTGACGGACAGTGTGTATCAGGTATATGTTTATGCGACTCCGAATGATGCTTATAGCAGCATAACTGTGAGCGGAGCTACATACGGTGCTTCCTTAAGCGGTGGCATACCGGTAAGGCTGTCCCTAGACTCAGAAACTCTTATTACAATCGAGGTTACGGCGCAAGACAGGTCCAAAACAGAGACGTATACAATTAAGGTTCTAAGAGCGGCCATTATCGGGAGCGGAAACGGAAACGAAATTCGTGTTACTTTTAGTGATGCAATCCGCCCAGCAGGGATTAACCTAGAAAAATTCAAAGTTAATATTAACAATCAAACGGTCAGTGTCAGTCAGGCTGTGTATGATTACTCTGATAGATTAGGAAGAACAGTCGTTCTTAAGCTCGAACGGGAAATCCGTTACGGTGAATCTATTTCTCTTGAGATTGCAGATGGAGCTGTTAAGTACTTGAACAACACTGATAGCTCAAAAACCAGTGTACAGGTGACTAACAGCGTAATTCTATCTATGCAAATCCGACGTGAACTAGCTGCGTTGGATGCAGAGCATGACGGTATTGGTATTAATGAAATATTGAAGTGGATAAACAACAATAAGTATGATTTAACAGGCGATGGCAAGTTCGACTCAAAAGATGTGATGTTGCTGCTGCAGCAAATTGACCGAGTTAGACACTAATCATTGGTTTAGCTAGAAAATAAAAATCCCTTTTATGGCCCTGCAACGAGGATGAATCCTATAGGACAGACATAGATCAAGCTTGATCGTCTGTTTTAGGGGATAGTCTCAGCAGGGTCTCTTTGTACATTTGTGTTTATTAAATCGACTGTAATTAATGACATGATAAATTATCTGATTATTCAGAAAATTTATCAACGCTTATTGAAGCTTGCAACTTGGAAGCCTAATTCCCAATGAAAATGCTTATGGAGCTTCACTATTTCCACGCTCTGCAACAATGTTTAATCCGTGCAAAAAAGTCCAAACCCCATTTTTCCGCTATCAAAAAAGTGCGATTGCCGCTTGATGAACAATTGGTTAAGGTGAGGTCATAAACAGTCGTTATATCGAGGAGGCAGCACTATGAATTGGCAACAATTTGAAGATCCTTCAGCAGCATTCCGGCTCCAACCATTCTGGTTTTGGAATGGTGAAATGGAAGACGAGCAAATGAAAAGGCAAATCGAAGAGATGGCACATAAAGGAGTGGGAGGATTTTTTATTTGCCCGCGCCAAGGTTTGAAAATACCTTATTTATCGGAAGCCTGGTTTGAGAAAGTTCGTACGGCAGTCGAAATCGCCAAGCAGCATGAGCTGGAGGTTTGGCTGTATGATGAGTACCCGTATCCTAGCGGCATTGCCGGAGGAGAAGTCGTGTTGGAGCATCCGGAGGCCAAACACTATTCGTTAGTTCATAGGACGGAACGAGTGTCAGGGGGAACGAAGCTTACGTTGGAGCTTCCTTGGGCACGGATATTAAGTGCCAAGGCAGTACCGGTATCAGCATCGGGTAAGAAGCTTTGGGATCAGGCAATTGACGTGCGCCATACGATCGGGAATTATCAGGCGGACCCGATTTTCCAGAAATCCGGTCTTACTGCTTATAACCAGAAGCGCTTTTTTACGTATCGAACCATTTACACAATGATGTGGGATGTCCCGCCGGGCGAGTGGGAGGTCATTATATTCCTTGAAGAGGAGATTGAAGATTTTAAGTACTATGGAACCTTTGTTGATCCGTGTAACCATGAAGCTATGGAAACATTCATCCGTATGACCCATGACAAGTATGCCTATTATGTAGGAGAGTATTTTGGCAAGACGATTAAAGGGATGTTTACCGATGAAATCGGATTGTTGGGTGAGACGCCATGGTCGAAGCAGCTGCCTGATTATTTCAAGGAGCGGACCGGTCTCGATATGAAGGATAGTCTGGAGGCTCTCGTCTATCCCGACAGTCCGGATGCAGCCAAATTTCGCTATGAATATTATCAGTCCATCCATCTGCTTCTAAGGGAGAGTTACCATAAGCAAGTCTTTGATTGGTGTGAACGCTATGGGCTGCAGTATGTTACAGAGGTTCCGTCCGTAAGGATGACTACGCAGCTGCACAGCCATATGCCTGGAGGAGATTCAGCGCATGAGAAGCTTGGGAGGTCATTGGAATGGATTCTAAATAAATACACCGGGAAATTTCGAAATGGTCCGAAAATGGTTAGCTCCCTGGCGCGGCAGCTGGGACGTGAGCGCAACTTAATAGAGTGCTTTCACAGCGTAGGCTGGTCGATGACACTTCAGGATGCTAAATGGATGATTGATAATATGGCTGCGTTAGGGACTAACTTTTATAATTTCCATGCATTTTTTTATACAGTGGATGGTTTGGCGCAGCATGATGCGCCGCCATCACAATTTTTACAAAATCCTTATTGGGAGCATTTTCGTCAGCTCGGAGATTATACCGGCCGAATTAGCTGGTTCATGAGCCAAGGGAAAGCAGATATAAGAATCGCTGTGCTTGATCCGACTACAACGCTGTGGGCACATATGGGGAACCCATTTCAAAGCTTTAATATTGGTGCGGAGGGTGTGGATAAAGAGCGGCTGGAGCGGCTGAGGCAGGACTGGCGTGCGTTGGGCGTGCAATTGCTGCTGAATCGCAGAGATTTTGACCATCTAGATCCAGAGCTCTTAGCGGATGCGGATGTGTCAGATGGGACCATTAGTTTGGGCTATGCTAACTATGAAGTATTAATTATTCCACCTGTCACGAATCTGGAGGCGGGAGCTTGGCATAAGATCCAAGCATTCGCAAATAATGGCGGAATCGTTATAGCGCTGGGCCTTCTTCCGCATGATCAGATTGAGGATGAAAGTCCTACAGAGCAGGAAGCCGCAGCATTGTTCGGGGTTTCTGGGTCACCGCAAGAGAAATACTGGGGCCGCACAGAGGCAGCGCAGCTTTCGAATCAGGAATCGTGGACGAAAGGGGAGCATAATGCCTTCTTCATATCATGCGCGGGCAATCAACCGTTCACTCAGACGATGCAATCACTTCTCGCATTGTTGGATCATGTCTCTCCAGCAGCCGTTCGCCTGACTACGCAAGGAAAGGATCAGCCGTTTCTTATGCAGGTCCGTGAGTTGTCCAAGCACAGCGGAGCCGCGTTCATCACTAATCAGGAGGGAAGCTTCCAAGCAACAGAATTGCTCATTGATATGAATCAACTGGGATGGCTTGATACAGGAACAGTGGAGACTGCCGCGGACTTCGAATTCAGGCTGCTCGATTTGGAAACGGGCAAATCGCATCCGATTGCCGCTGAGCTTCATGATGGGGAGTGGAAGCTTTCATTGTCGTTCGAGCCATTTGAATCGCGTTTAGTAGAATGGACTGAAGCAGCAAATAGGCAGCCTACAGCTTCGAATAACCAGTTGCTTACATCTGCTGAACCAACCAAGCTATTAATTCCACTGGAAGGGCCATGGGAGGTAGAAGCTTTTGCCGACAATGAAATTCGATTCGATACATTTCGCTTAACAATGGGTACTGAGAGCGATAGCAATTCGTTGCCTGGCTATGTGGTGCAAGCCAAAACCTTTATCGATCAATGCGATGATTTGGCGAAGGAAAGGGAATTTCCCATCGCTTTCGGGTCCATGTTTGGTACGCCGCTCAAGCTGAGTATGGCATATCCAATCGCATGTTCTTACAGTGCAGTATTTCAAGTGGAACAAATGCCGCAGGCATGCCAGCTTTTTATGGACGAATCGGCGATTTCCGGTAACTGGACTCTGTTAATTAATGGCCATTCCATGACAAGGACGCAATTTACACATCATGAAATATACGATCATCAAAATATTGAATGTGATATTCTAGCTTATTTGCAGCAGGGGTTCAATGAGATTGTTGTGAACCTGCAGGTACAGCATGACTGGGATGGTATTGTCGATGCTCTATATATTAGAGGGCCGTTCGGAGTTGGCTTTGATCAAAACGGAAGCCCTTTAATGCTCGCTGCACCGTCAGAGATATCCGTATTGCCAGAAGCCTATTGCCCTGGATATCCGTATTATGCCGGCACGCTTGCTTATAAGCGGAAATTGGAATTCAGTGAAGTACCTTCCGGGACTGAGGTTGAGCTTAATATCGGCAGCTGGGAACAGCATGATACGGTTGAATTGTTTGTCAATGGGCAGAGCCTTGGGGTTCGGCCGTGGTCACCGTATACATGGAGCTGCCCTTCTTCGATATTGAGTCTCACTGGTAATGAGATAGAGCTTCGTGTAACCGGTACTTTAATCGGATTGCTGGAAGGTAAATATTTTAACTATAAGACGCATTCGCTCGAATCAGTGGCAAGCTTGCCCAAAAGCTCGTCCACAGGCTCGCCTCCGCGCTGAAATTGAATAAGGAGTTGGCTCTATGAATCAAATACACACAGAAAAGGTAGCACGGATTGCTGGACCATCTGCACAAACGAGATTATGGAAGGATTTCAAACGGGATAAATATTTATATTTGCTTGCGCTGCCCGGTTTGTTGTTTTTCCTGATTTTCAAATATGTACCGATGGCAGAAGTTGTTATTGCTTTCCAAAATTATTCGCCCATCGCGGGAATATGGAACAGTAAATGGGTTGGATTTATGCACTTTCAAAGGTTTTTTTCCAACCCGGACTTCATACTTCTGTTTCGGAACACAATGGGAATCAGCCTGTTGAATCTGGTTTTCTTTTTCCCGATGCCGATTCTTCTCTCCTTGATGCTTAACGAGGTGAAGAATGCCATTTATAAGCGGCTGATCCAGTCGGTTATTTACCTGCCGCATTTTTTATCATGGGTTATTATTGCAGGTCTGACGTTTCTGTTATTTGCAAAAGGAGAGGGCGTTGTCAATAAAGTGATAGAAGCCTTCGGCATGGAGCGCATTGGGTTCCTGACCAGTCCGAAGCTGTTTTGGATCATGGTGACAGTGCAATCGGCATGGAAGGAAGCAGGATGGGGCACCATCGTATTCTTGGCAGCTATGGCCGGCATTGATCCTCAACTGTATGAAGCAGCCAGAATGGATGGAGCGGGAAGGTTCCGCCAAATGTGGCACATCACGGTGCCTGCCATTCGCAGTGTTATTGTCATCTTGTTAATCCTGCGTCTGGGTCATATTATGGATGTCGGCTTCGAACAAATATTTCTGATGTATAATGGAGCGGTTTCCCAGGTTGCCGAAGTGTTCGATACGTATGTGTATCGGGTCGGTATACAGCAAGCGCAATTCAGCTATAGTACGGCTGTGGGGCTGTTTAAATCGGTTGTAGGCCTGGCATTGGTTGTACTGTCTAACAAGGTAGCAAAAAAATTCGGCGAAGAAGGCGTATTCTAAGGGGGTAATGGAATGAAGGAAAATATCGGAGACCGTATGATCAATGTCACGAATCTTATCTTGCTTGCCATTATTGCAGCCGTGGCCTTTTTCCCGCTATATTATGTAATTGTCGTTTCATTTACAGAGCCGTCTGAGTTTCTGCAAAAGCCGTTTGTGCTGTTTCCGCACGATTGGTCGATGGCTTCGTACAACTACATGCTGTCCTCCAAAGCGTTCATGCGCTCTCTTGGCAACAGCGGCTTTCTAGCAACCGTAGGTACGGCTTGCAGTCTTGTAGTTACCGCAGGACTGGCTTATGCATTGTCCCGGAAGCGTCTGAGAGGCCGTCGGTTGTTTATGTTTCTGATCACACTGACTATTTTATTCAGTCCCGGAATTATTCCGAATTATATGGTTGTCCGGCAGTTGAGCTTAATCAACAGCTTATGGTCCCTGATTATTCCGGCTTTGGCAAGCGGTTGGAACGTGATTCTGATGAAAAGCTTTTTTGACAGCATTCCAGTGGAGTTGGAGGAATCGGCAGCAATTGACGGGAGCAGCGATCTTTCAACCTGGTTTCGTATCATTCTGCCTTTGTCATTGCCTTCTATTGCCGCATTCGGACTTTTTTACGCGGTGGGCTATTGGAATCAGTATTTCACGGCGCTGCTCTATTTGAACGATGCGTCCAAATGGCCGATTCAAGTGCTGCTGCAAAATATGCTGCTGAGTGCCAACAACAGCGATTTGATGGTTTCCAGCACCGCTTCACAGGCTCCACCTTCAACCACGCTGCAAATGGCCGCAGTTATTGTGGCAACCGTACCGATTCTGCTCGTTTATCCGTTTCTGCAAAAGCATTTTGCCAAGGGAGGCATGGTCGGATCGGTTAAAGGATAATCTCATTAAAGGAGTTCACCGCACCACCGTTGAAGATAACAGGTACAACAATGTTTTTAGAAAGGTGCCCGTATGTCTCAAAATCCGAAATTGAATTGGCTGAAAGCAGGAATTAGGGGTCAAGGCTATAAGCGCAGCTTTTATCAAAAAATCTTGATGATGATTGTATTGATTGCTTGTATTCCTGGATTAATAACAGGAGTAGGCATCTATTGGCTTACTACCGGAAATATCGAAAGCGAGCTGCAAAGGCTGCACCAAAACCAAATCAAGCAGCGTGCTGAAAATGTCGATGATCAGCTTGCATTCTTGGAGCTAACTTTTTCCCATTGGTCCTTTGATCCTAAGTTTGACCAAAAGCTGAAGGATATTGATTTTGTATATAAATTTGAGCAGGTGCAGGAGTTATACCGTACGATGATCGTGATAGAGGGGTCGCATCCGCTTATTGAAAAGGCCGAGTTTTTTTTGAATAAACCAAGGCCCCTCATGATGAACAAGGAGAAGTATGTCTATTTAGAAAACAAGGAAGAAATCGAAACCTATAATTCTTACTTGAAGCAGAAAAAAACAATCTTTTGGACGAATGGCATTCCAAGCGTTGGAACAGAAAACGACAGCAAATCGAAGCTGATGCTCGTGACCAAGTTCCCTGGCGGGAGCTTGGAGCCGTTCGGAGTGCTAATTGCCTCCCTTGATGAGAGTAAATTAAGCAAGATGCTGAGAACACTTACCCCATACGATGAAGGTGCCTCCATTATGATGGCGGGCAATTGGGTTGTGACTGGAAACAGCAGACCTTCTGAGTTGGATGAAGCTTTGAGAATCGAGTACCAGAAGCGTGAGGGAAAAGAAAGCTCTTTTCTTTTTACCCATAATAAAACAACCTATTCGGTCTCCTCAGGCTCATTCACGCGTCTTGGCAACACGTGGACTTATTTGTCGGCGGCACCGCTTAATGCGATTACGTCTCCCGTGCGGTTTATATCCCAATTCATCATAATCATAAGCTTGGGCGGGCTCATATTAGCCTTCTTGTTCTCCTGGTTGGGGACTTACCGTTTATATACGCCGATCAAGCGGCTGCTTGAGTTGTTGTCAGGGGATAAAGAAAGCCCGTCCCGTCCTAGAAATAAAGATGAGTTTGATTTAATCGAAAACCATTGGTTAACGCTTGCCAGCGAAAGCCAGTCGCTCCGTAATATCCTTAACCAGCAAATGCCGCTAGTGAGGGAGGGGTACATGCTTCAGCTTGTCCAGGGCTACTTATTTTCCTATTCCGAACATGACATTCGCGAGCGTCTGCTTCATTTTGGAAAAGATACGGATGACAAATCCTTTGTTGCTATAATGCTGCAAATCAGAGGGCTTACCGAATTGGAAGGCCGCTTTTCTTCGGGAGATGAGGAGCTCGTTACCTTCGCAGTAGCCAATATAGTCGGGGAGCTTTCACAAAATCAGGGGCTGGAGTGCGAGATTGTGAACTTTCACGATTTGACGATAGGTGTTTGGCTGCTGCTGCCAACAGACGAATCTCCGAAACGGCTGCGTACCGAGCTTCATGATTATTGTCAGGAGCTCATTCAGGTCATTCATCGAACGCTGAAGGTACAGATCACAGCTTCAATTAGCAAACAGACGATGCAAATCAAGCAGATTCCTTATATGTTCGAAGAGGCGCGTCATGCGCTCAGCTATCGGGAGATGCTGGATGTCAGCCAGATTATTGATTTGGATAAGCTTAACAAATCCGATTCGCAGCGGAAATTCAGCTATCCGTTTACATTGGAGAAAGAAATCATTCATTCGATCCGGATGGGCTCTGAAGATGAGGCTGCCGCATTAATTGAGCAATTTTTAGCGGAAATATCGCAGGAAGGCTCCACCGAAATGATCGCCCGACAGGGGATGCTTCAGCTGCTCGGCAGTGTGTTGAACGCGATGGTGCAGTCGGGGATGAACCCGGTTCATATGTTCGAGGGAGCTAATTTATTCGACCATTTAAGTATGCAGAACGGACCGGATGAAATGCTCAAATGGTTCAAGCATAAAGTCGTGGGCACCTTCGTCCAAGAGTTGATCAGCAAGCAAGACTTTCATTTGAAGCAAATGGTGGAGCAGGTTATTCTCTATTTGAATGAACGGTATATGACTGATTTATCACTAGATTCTTGCGCTGAATATTTCGGGACGAGCCCTTATACGCTGAGCCGGGCTTTTAAACAAATATCAGGAATTAACTTTATAGACTATTTGACTAATATTCGTCTTGCTACGGCCAAACAGCTGCTTCGGGAGAGCGAGCTCAAAATTACGGAGGTTGCCGAAAGGGTAGGTTACCAGCAGAGCTATTTCAATCGCATTTTCAAAAAATACGAGGGTGTAACTCCAAGTCATTATAGAGAAATGATCCGGGAGCATTAAGCGGAAATTCGCTGTAAATGGGCTTTTTTACGCTCTCGACAGTGTTGCTTCAATTACTACTGGTTGTGCAATAAAGTCCAATCGCTCCAATTGGGTGTTTGCAAGAAAGTGCGATTGTCTGAAGATGCGAATTAGCATACGGTTAAGTTGCAACTAAGAAAGGCATTCAATTTTAGACATTACAAGGAGGAGTCACAGGATGATAAAGAAAAAGAAGATCGCGTTCAGCTTGGCGTCGGTCTTGATGTTAGGCGGTTTATTATCGGCATGTGGTGGAGGCTCGGATCAGGCGTCAAACGGAGGAACAGGAGCACAGGATGGTAAAGCGGAGGGGCCGCTTAATCTTAGCATTATGACCGTCTTATATTCTACAACTCCTGCCGCTGATGACAATCCAATTAAAAAGGCGATCGAAAAAGCAACCAACTCGAAGATGAATATTCAATGGGTGTCTGCGAACAGCTATCAGGACAAATTGAATGTAACCCTTGCTTCGGGTGATATTGCGGATTTAATCTATATTAATGATCCGTTCTCTTCCGTATTCCGTTCGATGGTGCAGCAGGGTGCTTTCTGGGATATTACGAATTACGTGAAGGACTACCCGAACCTATCCAGCAAGATCTCCAAAACAGCATGGGATTTGACAAAAATGGAGGATGGAAAGAACTACTCTATCCCACGTCCGCGACCATCGGAAGCTGACACTTTCTTTATTCTAAGGAAGGATTGGCTGGACGCAGTCGGCATGAAGCCTCCAACAACCACCGATGAATTGTATCAGGTATTGAAGGCGTTTGCAGAAAACGATCCGGATAAAAATGGCAAGAAGGATACCATTCCTTTTGCAGCTAACGTTGACCCTAACGATACGATTGCACCTATGGGTGCGCTTGCTCAGATTGAGAATTCATTTACTGGCGCTTATGGAAACTGGAAATTCATGGATGGCAAAATGGTGTTTACCGCATTTTTACCAGAGCAAAGACAAGCGATTGAATACATGACTAAGCTTGTCTCAGAGAAGCTGATTCCCGAGGACTTTGCGTCGATGAAGCTGACTCAGCTTAAAGAGTTGTTCAAGGCGGGTAAAGCAGGAATGATAGTGAATAAGGCAGGGACGTTGCATGATTACTATGCAGATGTGAAGAAAGTAACTCCTACATTTAAGGAAACCGACTTCTATCCGCTTACGTCCGTGAATAATTATAATCCGAAGGGACCGGGCTTCGCGGGTACTTTGGCTATCCCAAAAAGCGTTCCTGAAGCAAAAATGAAACGTATTTTGAAGCTGGTTGATACTTGGATGAATGAAGAAGTGTTCGATATCCAAACTTATGGAATGGAAGGTATCGATCATACTGTTAAAGACGGTGTGAAGGTTGTGGATTCAGCCAAGCTTGGCGAGCATAACGGCCCGGATTTCAACCAAATCGTATATGTTGCCGATCCTTATGCAAGCTCAACCAAGCTCTTCTTCACTAAGGAAGCGAATGAGCTGTTCAAAAAAGTTCAGGATGATCGGGCGAAGAACAGTGTAGCGGATATCAGTACCGGTCTGTATTCGCCGACAATGCAGCAGTTTTTACCGGAGTTTATGAAAAACCTGACAAATTTGAAAACCAAAATATTGCTTGGCGCTGCACCGATTTCGGCATGGGATGACTATATCAATAAGATGAAAACAGATCCGAATGTAGTCAAAATGAGCCAAGAGATGACCGATGCTTATAAAAAGCGGACGGGGAAGTAAGCAGCACTAAACTCCTAGCATCATAGAGCAGCATCTTTCAGCGCAATCTGGTTGAAGGATGCTGCTTTACTTTAATGGAGGGGAAATCTTATAAAGGAGCTGAACTGAATGAGAGAGCATCACAGCAGATCGATTGCCAACTTAGTCGAGGTTTTACAAAAAGACCCGAAGGTTCTCGCGCTTATAATCGCAGGCTCTATCGCCAAAGGAATCGAGAGGGAGGATTCAGATATTGATGTATATCTTGTCGTTACGGACGAGGAGTTTGCTGAAAGAGAGGCTCGAAATGATTTGTTCTACTTTAATAAAGAAGTATGCGACTACTCTGGAGGTTATATCGATGGCAAGGTTATTCCATACAGCTTCTTGGAAAAGGCGGTTATACGTGGAAGCGAACCGACTAGAGCTTCCTTTCTCGGGTCTTATGCGGCTTTTTCCAGAATAGAGGGGCTGGATGCACTACTTCAACAAATCCCTGTATATCCCGAGTCCAATCGTGAGAAGAACATGACTGACTTTTATGCGCAGGTGTCCTTGTATGGAAATTATTTTGCCAAAAAAGCGATCGAACAAAACAACCCTTATTTATTGAGCCATTCGGTCAGTAATATTGTTTTGTTCGCCGGAAGGATGATTCTTGCCTATAACAGAGTGCTGTTTCCGTGCCACAAATCCTTCATGCGAGTGGTGGAGAAGGCTGCTGATAAGCCGGATAATTTCGTTGCGTTAGCTAATGAACTTTTACAGCAGCCGACTTTGGAACGCATCACTGCTTTTGTTGAGCTTATAAGCGGGTATCAGGATTGGGGTGTATCCCGTCATCAAGCTGTCAGTATCTTTGTGACGAACAATGAATGGAATTGGTTGGAGACGGAGCCGCCGCTGCAGGACAGATAATTTTAAACGGCCGTACGGGAGGATTTACTCATTTAAAGTCGAATAGTTAGTTCATCCACAAAATGTACGCGTGTTCACAAAGAGATGAAAGGTGATAAGAATGTCTAACCCTATAAATCGTTTCCCTAATCCTGTACTTCCGGGAGACCATCCTGACCCTTCTGTGGTTCGGGTTGGCTCTGATTACTACGTCGTCACTTCTACGTTTCAGTACTTTCCTGGTGTGATGATACACCATTCATACGATTTGGTCCACTGGCAGCCGATCGGTCACGTCATTACCCGCCGCAGCCAGCTTGACCTGACCGGAGTACCCGACTCGCATGGCGTATTCGCTCCCGATATTTCTTATTATGATGGGAAGTTTTGGGTGGTTGTGCCATATTTTCATGGTCAGCCTCGTTGTACGAATGTGTTATATGTTGCTGACCGTCCGGAAGGTCCATACAGTGATGGCATTGTGCTGAATCATCATTTCATTGATCCATCGATCTTCAACGATGACGACGGCAGGCGCTACCTCGCTTTTGGCGGAGGTTGGCTACAAGAACTTGCCGGTGACGGCTCCCGACTGGTAGGTGAGCCGAAACAGGTGTGGTCTGGCACTGGGGGGAGCACGCCTGAGGCGCCTCATATTTTGAAGCACAGCGGCTGGTATTACTTGCTGTTGGCGGAGGGTGGCACGGCCTTCGGACATAAAGAAACGATAGCCCGCAGCCGTTCGGTGTGGGGGCCTTATGAACCGTGCCCGTTAAATCCGGTTTTAACTCAGCGGGATCCGAACAAACCGCTGCAAAAAGCCGGGCACGGCAAGCTGGTGGATGATCCGCATGGAAACTGGTGGATGCTCCACTTGGGCGGCCGCCCACTGACGCCGAACGGCAGTACGCCGCTGGGCCGTGAAACCTTCCTCGAGCCGGTCCACTGGACAGATGACGGCTGGCTGGAGGTAGGCGACAGTGGTGAACCGGCGGAGTGGATCGAGCTTCCCGCAGGAATGGAGCGGTTGCCTGGCCAGCACTCATACGCCGTGGAAGCCGTCAACGCCTTAGGTGAAACGGATCGGTTCACCGAGCCGCAGCTCTCCCCGGTCTGGGAATGGGTGCGGCATCCGCTGCAGGACAGCTTCAGGCTCATCGGGGAAGGGCTGGAAGTGGAC
This sequence comes from Paenibacillus sp. GCM10027630, assembly GCF_042676305.1. Classification (NCBI taxonomy): domain Bacteria; kingdom Bacillati; phylum Bacillota; class Bacilli; order Caryophanales; family Paenibacillaceae; genus Paenibacillus; species Paenibacillus sp. GCM10027630. The sequence continues at coordinate 13,505 of NZ_JBHTGY010000010.1, forward strand.
TGCGTGCCTTACTCGCTGTACGTTCCAGGGGAGACGCTTCTGTTGACACGCCGCTGGGAGCATTTCGCCTTCGAAGCGGAGGTACGCCTCTCCTTCGAACCGCAAACGTTAGGCGAAGAAGCCGGATTGCTGCTGTACAGAGACATGGATGGAATGCTGCTGGTCAGCATCCGTAACGGAATAGGGCAAACGGCCGGACAAAAGCTCGATGTCAGCAGGCTGCATGAGAAGCAGGAGCATGACGGACTATATTTGCAAATAGATCGCTCGGAGAAGTGCTTCCGCAACCAGCTGTACCAGCAAAAGCTCGAGGTGACGGTTGGGACGGACATCTGGCTAAAGACAAGCCTGGATGCCATCAACAGGAGGTTTACGTTTACCTTCTCGACAGATGGCGTCAAGTATGAGCCGATTGACCTCACGGTGCAGGCGGACTTCCTGTATCCGGAAAATTTTGCGAGGTACAAGTGCTATACGGCGCCACGGGTTGGTCTGTTTGCTCTTGGGGTCATGTACCAGCCGCAAGGCAAAGCGTTATTCAAGCAATTTACATACCGGGGACAGACCGATTAAGTCGGGTGCCATCAAGACTGTACATTCCGGGAAAAGCAGGTAAGTGGGGGATACACTATGAAATTAATTCCGCAAAGCTTGAAGGTGTATAAACAAAAAAGTATTTTTGTGAAAATGTTGTTTCTGTTTAACATCTTCATTCTGGTCGCCATTCTTACATTCGGTTATGTTTCGTATACCCAATCCTCTTCCCTGCTCGTTGAAGAAGTCGTGAAATCGAATAATAAATATATCGAGCAGGCAAGGGATAATATCGATAAGACACTAACATCTATGGACAATTTATCCTTTCAGATATCTTTGCAATCCCAAGTCCGCAGAGCTCTTTATTTGTCGGAAACAACGTGGGATCTCGATCAATTGCTGTTTCTCGATATTATAAAGTATCTAAAAAGCGTACAACTATCCAACACTCTTATTTCCGATATTTGGATCCAGTTCTACCGGTATCCTATCGTTGTGAATCATGAATCCAAGTACAACAACGATTACTATTATCAAAATATTTACAAGACGGAGCCAAAAGCCAATTGGCATGATAGTAGTCAAAGTCATTACGGATTTACTCCAATTGGCAGATTTAATACATCTTCGTACGGTGTAAGCTCATCTGCCGTTACATTTGCGCGGACGGTTCCGCTAAGCGAAGTAAAACCGATGGGAGTTTTATATCTTAATATAAAAACCGATGATTTCTCCAACATGGTTCAAAGGGTCATCGATCCTTACCCAGCCTTCATTTATACAGTGGACGCCAAGGGAGAGGTGCTTTTTAACAGCAAAGTACGCAGCGACCAAGATGAGCTCATCAACTCCGTCAAAGAGACTATTACTGAGAAAGTGAAGAGGATAGAAGCTCAAGAGGGGTATTTGAAAGAAATGATAGACGGTAGATCCTACCAAATTGTGTTCACTTCATCCAATGTAAACAACTGGAAGTATATTAGCGTAGTTCCAACGGCCTTTATCACGGAAAAAGCAAGCAAAATCCGGGAATTCACGTTTGTGGTAGCGATGATTTGTCTCGCGGGCGGGTTGATTATGTCCTATTTTTTAACGAACCGGATTTACCGTCCGATCAATAAAATTGTAGGCTATATCAGCTTACTTGGGCGCAAGCATTCGGACGGACAAGATCATTTGAAAGAAGATGAACTGGGATTTATCGATCGCATTATTAATTATGTTTATTACGAGAACCAAAGCTTAAGGGATTCTTTTGAAAAAAATCTTCCTGCTCTTCGGCAAAAGTTTCTCTATGATCTCATTGAGGGCAGAGTCTCGTCAGCTAACATGCAAGAGCTTACTGAAGAAATCCAAATGGAATTCAACTACGATTCGTTCCAAATTATTGTGTTTGAAACCGTCGATTTTTCTTTGGAGGATAAGATAAGCCCGCGTTACCATGATATTTTGGAAATCATTGACGGGATGGTTGCTGAAGCGGACAACGCTCATGTGGTTGTGAAATCAATACGCAAGCGAAATGACAAAGTTATAACCTTATTGAACTTGAGTCACCACAGTCCGAAGCCTGAAATAATTTATGATTTTATCCAAAAAGTTACGTCCTATTTCGAGCGGGAGCATTCCCGGACATTTACAGTGGGCATAGGTAACATTTATAGATCGGCAGAGGAAGTGCCATTATCTTATGTTGAAGCATTATCGGCATTACAGTATAAGATTGTCAAGGGAGAAGGCAGCGTTATCTTTGTTGACGAAGTTGGCAAAATGTCCGAGCGCTCTTTGATTTACTCGATTGAAACAGAGAAGCATATTATCAATTGTGTAAAAACTGGAAATATGACAGCTTTGCAACATCACTTATTAGCATTATGGGGCGAAAATTTGAAAGAAGGCGATTTCACGCCGGAAATTATTACCAACTTGTTCCAAGCTCTTGTAGGCACTGCTATTCGGACCATTTATGAAGTCCAGTCCACTGCTGAGGAAATATTCGGGGATTCATTCGACCTGTACAAAGAAGTAAACCTCCATTCCCGCTTGCAGGATAAGAAGCAGTTCATTGAAAGGATATTCCGGAACATCAGTGAATGGATTCAACAAAAACAGCAAGGACAGCACACCAAACTGTTTAACCAAATCAAAGAGTATGTGGAAAATAATTACCATATTGACTTATCACTTACTATTTTGGGTGAAAACATCGGCCTGTCGCCTTCCTATTTGAGCAGTATTTTTAAAGAAATAACGGGAATGAATTTCGTTGATTATATTAATACAAGACGGGTAGAGCAAGCGAAACTCATGCTGCGGCAAACGAATGAAACGGTGGTCGAAATTTCGGATAAGGTTGGATTCACCAATTCCAATACGTTTATTCGTGTATTCAAACGGCATGAAGGGATCACACCGGGACAATTCAGGCAAATGCAAATGAAAGAAGACAGCTAGAGGAGTCTGTTCGACGATTAGAGATCCTCGTGAATAATTATTCATGTGGTGTATGTGAAACCTCCGTCTGGTGGCGCCTGCCGGGCGGTTTTTTGTGTTGGACAAGCCTTATCGAAAGAAAAGCCGATCCATCCAAAGAATTCAAGCTCGCAAAACTCGAAAAAAGATGATACTTCAAAAGAATGCTCGATATACGAAACAGATGTAAACGGATACATTAAGAAGGCGGGTTATCGACGCACTACCAAAACATGAAAGGAGAGTCAGATCCATTGTCTAAGGATACTGTGTTAGCCGCAAAGCCATCGACCGTCATGGGGGTTCAGAAATCAACAAGCAGACGGAATGCTTTGAAAAAAGCAATGCCGTACTATCTTATGTTTTTACTTCCGCTGCTTTATTATCTTATTTTCAGATATGTTCCTGTGATTATGGCCGTTGTCATTTCTTTGACGGATTACAATATTTACAAGGGAATTCTTGCGAGTGAATGGGCCGGGTTCAAGCATTTTATCGATTTCTTCAATTCGGTTTATTTTGGCAGATTGCTCCGGAACACACTGATGATTAATTTGTTGAATCTGGTTTTTGTATTTCCAGCACCGATCATCTTTGCACTCTTATTAAATGAAGTCCGCAATACGGTTATTAAACGTACGGTTCAGACTGTGAGCTATTTGCCCCACTTCGTATCGACCGTTATTGTGGCAAGTATGGCCGTAACCTTTCTTTCCCCGAGCATTGGGTTAATTAACAATGTTTTAGTGAAGTTCGGGATGGAACGCACGAATTTCTTGCTCGACCCGAACTATTTCTGGGGGATTTACACCTTCCTGGATCTGTGGAAAACAATCGGATGGTCGGCGATTCTGTATTTTGCCACTTTAACCGGCATTAATACGGAACTGTACGAAGCGGCCAGAGTTGACGGCGCAAACCGGTGGAAGCAAACCTGGCACATTACACTTCCCGGTATCGCCCCTACTATTATTATCCTGCTGTTGCTGAAAATCGGCGACATGCTTGAGGTCGGCTATGAACTGATAGTGCTCTTGTACAATCCGAACACCTATCTAACTGCAGATGTAATAGGAACTTATGTATACCGCAGAGGAATATTGGATGCTAATTACAGCTTTGCTTCCGCTGTCGGACTGTTTCAATCGGTAATGGGGCTCGTTCTGATCATAATAGCCAATAAACTAGCCAGAAAATACTCGGAAACGAGTCTTTGGTAGAAGGAGGTAAAGTACATGGCTTTCCAGCGCATGACGCTAGGAGGACTGGCGTTCGCAGTTATCAACACAATAGTTTTGGGCTTAGTCATGGTCATGACGTTGTACCCGTTTCTGTATGTCGTGTCCGCCTCATTGAGCGACCAGCTCTTTATCCAGCAAGGGAGAGTCGGGATCATCCCGATGGGCTTCCAATTGGAAGCCTACAGAAGGGTGCTTGAGTTTCCTATGCTTGGACGGTCATATTTGAATACCGTGATCTATACAGCGCTTGGTACAGCAATAAGCTTGGTATTAACCGTATTTGCAGCTTATCCATTGTCGAGAAGGGATTTGCCCGGACGTAAGCTCATGACCGGTATTGTGCTGCTTCCGATGCTATTTGGTGGAGGACTGATACCTACCTTTCTCGTAGTTAATGCCCTCGGCATGAGAGATTCGATATGGGCTATCGTCATTCCAGCGGCTATTACTTCCTTTTATGTATTTATCCAAAGGACCTTTTTTGAGCAAATTCCTCTGGAGGTGGAAGATGCCGCCAAAATTGACGGCTGTTCCATGGTTCAAACCTTAATCAAAATTATTTTGCCGCTGTCAGTTCCGTCTTTGGTGACGATTGGGTTATTTTATGCCGTTAATCAATGGAACAGCTTTTTCCCGGCGATGATTTATTTGAATGATGAGAATTTGTTTCCGGTGCAAATATTGCTGCGGGCTATCGTCATACAGAACCAGACCGATCAAGTTATGGTGGATGTGTTTGACGACAAAAACCTGATAAGCGAATCGATCAAGTATGCGACTCTGGTCGTAGCAACGCTGCCGATTCTCATGGTTTACCCCTTCATTCAGAAATATTTCGTCCAAGGGTCGATGATGGGGTCTATTAAAGGCTAAGAGCTTCGTGAAATTCCAGGGAAATCCAGGGAAAACAATCCCTTGATTGAATAAACCAAATAAAAAAGGAGGCGTCAACACGGTGAAATCACAATGGATGAAAGGTATGACAGGAGCAATAATAGTATCGGTTGCCTTAACCGGGTGCCAATCAGGCGGGAAAGAGCAGGCTGCAGGAACTCCTGAGGCAAAGGCCGGTGAACAGGGGAACAAGCAAGTGAGTGCCGATGGCAAGGTACTGGATAAGCAGATCGAGGTCAGCGTCTTTATGAGGCCGAGGCCCGAATCGGTTGAGTCCAATGAATTGCTTTGGATGAAGCCAATTTCTGAAAAAACAAATGTTAATTTCAAATGGCTGAAGGCACCCACCGACACTAACGATTACATTGAAAAGTTTAATTTGACGCTCGCGGGCGGAAGTCTGCCGGATCTTATGGAAGCTACGCCGGATTTACTGAATAAAGGCGGGGAGAACGGAGTATTTGAACCGTTGAACAAGCTGATCGACCAATACATGCCTAATTTCAAAAAAATAGTAGAGCAAAATCCTGCCATCTTGAAAGATATCAAATCGGATGATGGAAACATTTACTTTTTCCCGCAAATTTCAGCTGTCAAAACGATTAACCTGCAAATTTACCGTCAGGACTGGTTGGAGAAGCTCGGCTTGAAGGAGCCGAAGACAACTGAAGAGATTTATCAGGTGTTAAAAGCTTTTAAAGAAAAGGATCCGAACGGCAACGGCAAAAACGATGAAATTCCGTTCACCACACGAAACAAAATCAAAGGATTATTGCCGTTTGTCGAGCCGTTTGGCGTTTCGTTCGAAGAGGACTTTTATGTGGAGAACGGTCAGGTTAAATACACCTATACCGATCCAAGGTTAAAGGATGCACTTGCTTTTACAGCCAAGCTTTATAGCGAAGGTCTGATTGATAAAGAATATATAACGAATGATCAAAAGATATGGGAATCGAGATTTACGAATGAAGTATCCGGCGCCACCTTCGACTCGTTCCCGCGCGTTGATTATCTCGAGAAGCTGGTTGCTAAAGCCAATCCTAAGGTGAATATGACCGGATTAACACCACCGCAGGGGCCAACGGGCATTGCTCCCTACACCAAAAGCCAGCAGACCCTGATCAAGAACGGCTTTGGCATCAGCTCGAAATCGAAATTTAAGGTGGAGCTTGCTAAAGTGCATGATTGGTTCTACAGTCCGGAAGGGCAGCTTGCAATGAACTTCGGCAAGCTTGGCGAAACGTATACGATGGAAAATAACGAGCCCAAATATACGGACCTTGTCATGAAAGACAAGAACAACTCCCCATTAATCAAAATGTATGAGTTGGGACACCGCGAGTTTGCTTACGCTTGGGACATCCGCTACGAAAACGCGATGGTTCCGCCTAAATTAGCCAAAATCCGCGATTCCGTCACACCGTTTATTAAAGATAAATATCCGGTTACTCTTTCGTTCAAGCAGCCGGAGCGTGATGTTTTGAACTCCAAATTTACGGAGATTTCAACTTATAAGGACGAAATGATCAACAAGTTCATTATGGGCTCTGAGCCGCTTAGCAAGTTCGACGATTATGTGAAGCAAATTGATAAAATGAACATAGATGCTGTATTGAAAATTCAACAAGCTTCTTACGACAGATATTTAAAAAGATAATAAGAATGATGCACTGCATCAACACAAAAGGCTATCTTATATGCGGCTGCTACAGCCGCAAATGAGATAGCCTTGTTGTACTTAGCGCTCCTAGCCAAGCTAGGCACAACTAATTGATCAAAGTTCAATTGGGGTAAGAGTCAAACCGCCTCGCATCTTACATTAATTGTTTGAAAAGGGAATTTCTGCCGAACGTGCTCGTTTTTTAGAGCTAAGAACCTTTTGAATAGACTAGTATACGGTATAGTTGCCCTTGTACAAGTTAGAAGAACCATCTGATCTCGTGTTGCCTTTAACTTTAGCCGAGCCGCCTACGGCATTAACGATATATCCGACTCCGTCCAGATTGACGTTATTGTCTCTAAAGTCATTGTTGGTACCGGTTGGGTAGCTTGAACCATGGGTGCGATTCTGGAATGCATCGACCACATTGCTGTTGCCGTTACGGCTGCCGGTATTATTGTAAATTTTGGAGTTAACGCCTTTCACATCAATAAAGCTGTCCGCCGAGTTAGCACCGCTTATTCCCGTCCCGTTGAAGGAGCAATATTCCACCAGCGTTCCGTCTGCACCTTCTTTAATATCGATGTGCTCAGCTGTAATACCGGGCCCGAAAGTTGTATAACGAATTACGTTGCCTACCACCGTATGCTCATAAGCAGCGCTCTCATCTGATCCTACGTAAGCACCTTCGCCGTAACCGGCTTGATATTTTCCAGTATCATGAATGTTGGAGCTATCCAGTGTATTGTAGGAGCTTCCATCGCGGAAATGAACGCCTTCGTCACCGATATTGTAGATTTCCGCTTTGTAGATCAAGTTGTTATTCCCGTTGTCTATCATAATGCCCTTCTGTGCTCTTGTAACTTTAATGTCGCGAATTTCCCAGTAATCTCCGGTTAAATGAATGCCGTAAGACCCGTCATTTGTAGCGGGACCTTGCAATACCGGAGGATTGGCAGGATCACAGCCTTTAATCACGATGTGATTGCTGGAAGTGCCGCTTGCGCCGGAATAGAAGACTCCAGTTGGAACACCGCTTCCATCCACCTTAGGGTCGCCGCTTGTAGCCCGGACACCTGAATAAGTTCCAGGTGCTATCTTAATTATCGTTCCAGCGATTGCATTTTTCATCGCATCCTGAATGGCCGAAGCAGAGCTCAAAGCGTCCGTACATCCGGTCGTACCGCCAGATTGTGTGGTTGCGCTCGCGGTGTTGCTCGCTGCAGATTGGTTGCCTGCCGCATCTTTGGCTTTCACATAATAGCTGTAAGTGGTGGACGCACTCAAACCGGTATCGCTAGTGGAAGCTGCTGTTACCGATTTCAAGAAGCTGCCTCCGCGGTATACATCATATCCTGTTACTCCAACATTGTCTGTAGAAGCAGTCCAGCTCAAATTGATTTGGCTGCTTGAAGCTGCCGAAGCTCCCAGATTAGTTGGTACTGTCGGTGCTGTTGTATCTCCACCTCCCGTACCGGAGACAACAACCAGCTGCGGTTTATTGGAGGCATTCTCATTGCTATAGATTTCAGTATACTTTCCGGCGGTTTCCGATAAAACGAAGGAAGCAATACCGTCGCCGCTCGCTTGGGCTTGAACGTAGGCCGTTACATCAATTTCAACATATTGGAAGGCTGCTGTTAGGGGTGCGCTGTTGATAGCGCTGCCTGTTGCCGGCTTGGTGTTCCATGTGATTGCGCCTTGTGTCCAGCTGTCTGTCGTTTGAGAAGCAGTTAAGGTCGATGCTGCAGATGCTTTGGCAAATAATCGGAGCTTCGCGCTGGTTACACCCGAAAGACCGCTCAAACTGAATTTAAGAAACGCGAGCCGATCTGTTCCGCTTGAGCTTTTTACGAACATCGAAGTATCAGTACCGAAGTTTGTAGTTGCATTGCTTTGATACACATAGGAATCATCGGTAGGATTTAATGTGGAGGTGGCGCCAAATACTACACCCACATTCAGTATGGATACGAATAAAAGAATACTCATTAGCCAACCAGTTAATTGGATAGACCTATTCATGGCTTCAGCTCCTTAATAATGGACTTCCTGACGGGATTAACCGATTAATTCGTAACGACCAGCTGTGGCTTGTTGGACGCATTCTTACTAGTGTTGAGCGTGGAGCTTCCAGCCATTTACTAAAATCAAACATTCTAAGTCCTCCTTTAAATATTGGTTTCTTTCAAGTTCAGCATGGCTGAAGCAGGATGCAGGTAGGGCTTCACCGCCTTTCTTTCTATTAACATAATATGGGAATAGAGGAATCACCATACATCAAGCATATCAAAATGTAAGCGCTGCATATTTCAATTCATTGCTTGAAAATGATATTTTATTGTTGTTTTTTTGCTATAATATATAAAAACGCTTTCATTCTGGATTTCACCTTTTTGGAGGGATCGCATGAAGCTTAGCACGAACGTGAACTTAATTAAGGAGCCTTTTCACCTAAACTATCTCAAAACTAGCAATCAACACAGCTGGGAGGTCTTTCATGCCCACCAAAGCATGGAGTTTCTGTACGTGTATGAAGGCGAAGGCACTGCCTACATCCATGGTTACAAGTTTCCGATCGTGCCGGGAACGCTTCTGCTGTTCCAGCCCTTTCAGCTGCATCGTCTGGAGGTTAGTCAGCTTTTTATTCGGACCGTGTTTATGTTCGATCCTTTTCCGGTGGATTCGGTACTCGTTGCCTTTCCATCCCTTCACAAGTTTTTTACCATCCTATGGAAATCCGCGCTATCTCACCCGGTTTTGTATTTGTCACCCGCCCACAATGAGTTCCTAATTCTGTATGAAATGTTGAATCAAAGGTTGAAAAATGTCTCCACTGCCAAATGGAATGAGGAGTTTCTTTTGTTCGTTATTTCCATTCTGCAGCATCTTCGCCATTACGAGAAAAAGCTGGCCCCCATGAAGAAATCAGCTCTCGAGCCGAAATCCTCCTTAACGATCAAGCTTATTATAGAGTGGGTGGACGCGAATTTTAGAGATAAATTTATGCTGGAAAAGCTGTCGGAGGAGCTTCACTTGTCTACCTTTTATTTATCCCATACATTCAGCGAAAAGACCGGCAGCAGCTTGACGAAGTTTATAAGCTCCCGCAGACTGAGGGAGGCATGCCTTCTGCTGGAGACTACGTCCAAAAGCGTAAGCGTGATTGCAAGCGAGGCTGGATTCCAGAATGCATCTTATTTCTGCAGAGTATTTAAAGGAGCCTTGGGGGTAACCCCCAAGAGGTATCGAACCGAGGTATTGGGTGAAACGAAGCTGTGAGGAGAAGGTCGTTATTTCATTAAATTGTGATTTCAATAAAAATAGCTATCTTATATACGGGTCAATGCGACCGTGAATAAGATAGCTATTTATTTTGCTTATCTGGAGTTGGACATGAGTCAGCTGGTTGCTTCGCAAGTACTCTTACAAGCGGGTAGACAGTGAATCCCTGCCAGCTGATATGGAGCTCACCAAATGATACTGTCCCGAGGAAATGCTGAAGCGTGCACTGCCGTCTTCGAAGCTTGCAGCTTCAATTCCTTGAGCCTGAGCTTGAGTCATCTCTAAGGGCTTCCCATTGACCGTAATATGGTTTAAAGCCTGGGCGGGTATATAAATGTCACCTACACAGTTGGCAGGAAGCTCCACATCGAGAGTAAATTGATTATCATTGCCGCGCTTCCAGGATACTCGTACCTTTCCAACAGGAAGGATATGCTCGGCTGTTACAGCTTCCAAGTCGCCTGGCAATGCCGGTTGAATCGTTATTTTGTAGGTGTCGAGTGAAGGCTCATACACATAATCTATCCCGGCCAAATACCGGTAAAGCCACTCCTCCAAATGCCCCAGCATAAAATGGTTCTGCGATTTGCCGACAGTCGGACCATCCCAGGCTTCTGTCAAAGTGGTGGCTCCGTGAGCAATTTGATATCCGTAGCTTGGATAATCCGTTTGCCGCGCCATTTTATAAATGATATCAGAATGCCCGCTCTCAGCGAGAGCGAGAAGCACATAGCGATGCCCGACATCTCCGGCCGTCGTATGATACCCGTGCAGCTGGATATTGTTTATCAAGTGGGAGAGCACCTTTTCCCTATGAGGCTCATCCACCAGTCCTAATACTAATGGCATCGCATTCGAGGTCTGGCTGCCGGTAGCATATTGGCTTGTTTCCGGGTTGAAAAATGCTTCGTTAAACGCTAGCTTAATCTCATCGCGAAGCTTGGCATATCGCCGCGTTTCTTCCGTTTTACTCAAGAAGCTTGAAATTTGCGTAAACACATCAACCATGTGATAGTACATCGCGGTTTCAGTATGGGAGACAGGCGTGTTTTTAGCAAATCCGGGCCCATCATCGTTCACATCGTACCAGTCGCCAAGCCCGTTAGTAACAATAAGCTGCGCGGAGGTTGAGGTTACGTAATCAACATAAGCCCTCATTCCATCATAATGCTCGGTTAAAATGCGGGTGTTGCCATATAAGCGCAGCAAATTCCAGCCCGTAAGCACATAGGCGGCTCCCCACGAAACCGAGTCGCGGAAGCAGTGCCATGGCTCGGAAAATACGACATATTCCGGTGCTGTAGTCGGCACCATGCCATTAGGCAGCTGAGCATCCCGCATATCCTCCATAGTTTTGGTTAGCAGCGCTTCAATCTGATTATTGTAAGCAACCGAAGGGCCCATCAGATGGATTTGCTCCAGCCAACCGAGCTTTTCACGATGAGGGCAGTCCGTGAAGATGCTTTTCATATTGCTTAACACAGCCCAGTTAATGATTTCATGAGTGCGGTTCAATGTCATATCCGAGCTTACGAAGCTTCCGGTGCTTTTTGTGTCCGGATAAATCATTTGACCCTCAATTCTAACGAGAACAGGACTGTCCTCTACAGCATTCTCATTTGCTTTTGCAGGAATGGCTCCTTCTATTTGCACATAACGAAAGCCGGAATAGCTGAAGCGCGGAGACCAGATCTCCAGACCGCTGCCGCTTGTTATATAATTAAAACGGTAAGGGGAACCTGTCCATTTTTGATTCACATAGCCGTTTTCCTTCAATAATTCCCCAGGAGACAAGGTGATTTGCGCGCCTTTGGGGCCGATGACGGAAATTTCAACCCAACCGGAGAAATTTTGTCCGAAATCGGCGATATATATCCCGGGAGCGAGCTGGGTTATGCTTATTGGCTTGAGGGTTTGCATAATCTTTAAAGGGTGCAGTGATTGCGACTTTAATTGGCCGGCAGGAGACTCGGCGATAGCGGCTTGCTTCCAAGCGCTGCTCTCCAAGAAATCGGGCTGATCCCAGCCTATTGGCTCGCGGCAGGCATCATAATCCTCACCGCCGTAAATACATGCAAAGGTGATTGGCCCAGCTGCGGTACGCCAATCCTGGCTGCTGGCAATTGTGACAGTCGAACCGTCGGAATAAGTAACCTCCAATTGAACAAGACATCTCAGAGAGCCGAAGGAGCCCTTGAATTTCTTGTACCGTCCGCCCGTAACATTGAAAAATCCATTCCCAAGCATCACCCCAATGGCATTAGCGCCTTCCCTAATTTCATTGGTCACATCATAGGTGGAATACAGGCAGGTTTTATCATAATTCGTCCAGCCGGGATCCAGCACATAGTCTCCAACTTTGCCCCCATTCAGGCGGAGCTCATATTGTCCCAAGCCGCAGATGTAAGCTCTAGCTTTGACGACAGGCTTATCTAGCTCAAATTCATATCTGAATATCGGAAGCGCCTTATTAGATGGTTCTTCATCTGCTGCACCGATCCATTGAGCCGACCAATCCTTTTCCGTTAGCAATCCCATTTCCCAAAAAGCTACAGAGCTTTCGGTCATTTGGCCGGCTGAATCCCATACCTGCACCTGCCAATAATATCGTTTTCGAGAGCTTAACGCAGGGCCATCATATATAATATGCACATTCCTTCTGCTGATGACCTTGCCGCTATCCCACACATCGCCCAAACCGTGCTGGAGGCTTTCCTCCACATCAGACACCATAATCCTGTAGGCAGACTGGCTTTCCGAGCGAGCGGATGAAGCTTTGTAGCTCCAGCCAAGCGCAGGTCGTGTGACATCAATACCGATAGGGCATTGCTTACTTTCCACAAACAGTTCATCAACCCACATCTTCTTCAGAGCTCCTTTGTAACCGATAGGGCTGTAAAAATGTCTTGTGAAGCAGCCACACTGATCGTACGGAATTCTTTGCCATAATTAATAGTTCGGTCTCCATCCCTATAAAGTCTGCATGAGCAATAGAAGTGGTAGAGCACCCCGTTATGAGTGATGACGGATGGCTTGTGAGCAAAAATAGAATCGATGCTGCCTTCTTCCCCAACACAGACGATCGGATCAGGGTATTTTTCCCAGTTCAAAAGATCCTTGGACAGCGCAATTCCTTCTTGAGCCTGCTTGTAATTATAACCGAAGAAATACATGATCCATTCGTCATTATGCCGCAAAATACAAGGATCGCTAACAAAGCCGCTGTCCCATCGATCAGGTGAAACCTTCAGTACCGGGTTATGCTCATTTCGCTGCCATTGCATCAAATCGGTGGAGAACGCTACTCCCGTTTGCTCAATCCATCTGCCTTTATTTTTGTTTTTGGCGTTATAAAACAAATAAAAGCTGCCATCTGACTCAATGAGGCATTCCTTGTACAATCCGCCCTTCTCCCAATCGGCGCCTTCCTCTGGAGTTAGAATCGGCTCAGGTAACCGGTTCCATTCGAGCAGGCTTTCATCCTCTGTCCAGGCAATACCTATCTTTGCAGAGCCCTCTTCGTAGCCGAATTCGGGATAGGCGTGGTAGACCAGCCAGTATTTGTTGTTCCATTTCTTGAGGACGGGTGGAGCATCCAACCGATTTTCCTTCAAAATCCAGGTGCCGGCTATATTTTTGGAATCCCATCCGGAGCCTTCGTTCCGACGTAAAATGACGCTGAGATGCTCCCATTGCAGCAAATCGCTGCTTGTAGCTAATGCCGTTTGGTAACCCGTATCGTCAAAGCCTACATACATCATGTAAAATTGGTCGTTATGCTGGAATACAAACGGACAATCAACAGCGCGTTCATCAAAATGGCCCGGTATTCCTGATCCAACCAGAACCGGTTTACCTAATTTATATGGAGTTAAATAGGGTTCTATATTCATGAGGACAGCCCCTTACAATTTCGATTTTAAATAGATTACTACAATAGATGTGCAGGTTGTGGGGGCGATTGCATCTGAATTATGGGCTGATTGTACTCTGGCTTTTATAACGGAACCAAGCAGGATTAAATAAGTCGGATACACCTAATTCATGAGGGAATGAGTGGATTGACTACCCTTACGGGCTGGATTATTATGATGCAGCATGGTGGCGTTTTCACCAAAATGCCGCTCGATGATTTTATAAGCTATGTGTTTAAAAAGTCTGTTCTTAAGACCATTAAAGTATATAAGGAGAGATCACATGTTTAAACCATCCGGTATTATTCCAGCACTTATTACCCCTTTTGACGCCAAGCAAAATATAGACGAACCCGCCTTGAGGCAATTGGTTCGCAGGCAGATTGAGGCCAAGGTTCACGGATTATTTTGTTTGGGGACTAACGGAGAATTTTTTTCATTAACTGAGGATGAGAAGCTTCGTGTAGCGGAGATCGTAATTGAAGAAGCGAGAGGCAAGCTTCCTGTATATGTTGGGGCAGGCTGCATCACAACTCAAGAGACTGTGTCGCTTGCTGTGCGCTTGGAGCAGATGGGAGCGGACGCTTTATCGGTCATCACGCCCTACTTCTTAACATTCACTCAGCAGGAGCTTATCGCCCATTATCGTACGGTTGCAGAAGCAACAAGACTGCCGATTATTTTGTACAATATTCCAGCGCGCACGGGGAATTCCCTTCATCCAAAAACGGTGGAGGAGCTTAGCAAAGTTCCAAACATTGTCGGGATAAAAGATAGCAGCGGCAGCTTCGATACCATTTTGCAATTTATTGAGCTGGGCGGTCCCGATTTTGCTGTATTGGCAGGGGCCGATTCGCTTATTTTGGCTACGCTAATGGCCGGAGGTCATGGTGCTATTGCATCGACTGCCAACGTATTCCCTGAGATTGTCGGATCCATCTATGACCTGTGGAAGCAAGGCGAGCTTGAACAAGCGGAGCTGTCTCAGCGTAAATTAAGAGCACTGCGCAACTCATTCGCACTAGGCACATTGCCAAGCGTGTTGAAGGAGGTCATGAACGAGATGGGGCTCCCGGCAGGGGAATCGAGATTGCCCGTTCAGCCGCTGGCTGCGTCAGCGAAAGCTGAAGTGCGAAGCATGGTAGAGCGCTATAAGGAGGAGGGAGTGGTGAAATGATGCCATTCAAGCCTAAGGATAGAATCGTATTTATCGGGGACAGCATTACAGACAAAGGGAGAAAGAAGGATCCCCTGAAGCTGGGCAATGGCTACGTTAGAATGCTGCACGACTATTTATCGGTGGAATTGCCGAAGCATTCGCTGAAAATAATTAATGAAGGTGTCTCGGGGAACCGTGTCATTGATCTGGAGAAAAGATGGCGGATGGATGTGCTGGACCATCATCCCCAATGGATCTCAATATCCATAGGCATCAATGATGTATGGCGTCAACTGGATTCGCCTGAGGCAGATCAGGTCTACCCTGAGCGATTCGAGGCGGTTTATCGAAAGCTGCTGGAGCAAACGAAGCAATTGCCTGATTGCCGATTGATTCTTATGCAGCCGACGGTCATTAAAGAGTACACGGATTCAACGGGAAACAGCTTGTTAAAGCCGTATGTTACTATTGTTAACCGGTTGGCTGATGAATTCAATGCTGTTCTGGTACCGACACATCAAGCATTTATTGAGTTCATTGAGTGTGAAACAGGGAAGGATCTAACAACCGACGGCGTGCATATGACAACCTTGGGGGATTCCCTGATGGCGGCGGCTTGGATTAAAGCGCTAAGCCATGTTAACCAGCAGTAGATGCTAACGTTAGCGGCCTAGAGCTTGAGCGTCTTACTTAAAGGCTTCCTCCAGCTCATTGGTTAGACTAGATGCTGTTGAAGCGAATTTTTCTTCGTCAATAACTGTTTGGCGAGATCAGCTTGTACACGATTAATGGTTTTGATTTCTTCGTTCAGCTTATTTATTCGCGTCATTTTGCTGCTTAAATCGCTGTGAGATTGACTTAATTTCATATCTCTTTGCAATTGATTAATTTTCGATTGAGCCTTATCTTTTTTGTTCTTCTCGTTCATGCTTTTGCTTTCTATTTCAGCAATTTCTCGTTGTAATCGATTGACAATTGCCTTGGTGAAATTAATGGACATTCAACACACCCCATAATCATTTAGTGTAGCTAAGATACCATTCTACTTGAAAAAATAAGGTTAAGCGAGCAGCGGAAGAAGATTTGTCAATTCCGGCTTTAATTTGGGTTTGAAAAAAGCAAGGACTTTATGCTATCATAAACCATATATTGCGATGAAGAGAAAAAAAGTATGAAGGCTCTTATGTCCAGAGAGCAGAGGAAACGCTGAAACCTTTGCCATAATCCCTTTGTATGATGTCGTCTCTGAGCTTTTGATCGAAAGCCGAACCCAGCAGGGGTTAGATGAGTAGACTCAAACGGAATGGCACACGTTATCGTGCTGTAGGTAAGGGAAACCTTACCTCATGAGGCTGGAATCGCAAGATTTCAGTAAATCAGGGTGGTACCACGAAAATTTACCCCTTTCGTCCCTAAGGTCAGGCAGTTTTTCTGTCGCCTTGGGATGGAAGGGGTTTGTTGTTTTTTTAAATGTAAAAGCGATGAAGAGAATAAAATACGAAGGCTCTTATGTCCAGAGAGCAGAGGAAACGCTGAAACCTTTGCCATAATCCCTGTGTATGATGTCGTCTCGGAGCTTTTGATCGAAAGCCGAACCCAGCAGGGGCTAGATGAGTAGACTCAAACGGAATGGCACACGTTATCGTGCTGCAGGTAAGGGAAACCTTACCTCATGAGGCTGGAATCGCAAGATTTCAGTAAATCAGGGTGGTACCACGAAAATTTACCCCTTTCGTCCCTAAGGCTAGGCAGTTTTTCTGTCGCCTTGGGATGGAAGGGGTTTGTTGTTATTTAAAAAATGTAAAAGCGATGAAGAGAATAAAATACGAAGGCTCTTATGTCCAGAGAGCAGAGGAAACGCTGAAACCTTTGCCATAATCCCTTTGTATGATGTCGTCTCTGAGCTTTTGATCGAAAACCGAAACCCAGCAGGGGCTAGATGAGTAGACTCAAACGGAATGGCACACGTTATCGTGCTGCAGGTAAGGGAAACCTTACCTCATGAGGCTGGAATCGCAAGGTTTCAGTAAATCAGGGTGGTACCACGAAAATTTACCCCTTTCGTCCCTATAGGCTCGACAGCTGCTTTCTGTCGCCTTGGGATGACAGGGGTTATTTTATATTTAAGGAGGCATTCAAATGGAAAAAGTATGTATGTCCACAAACGACTCTCAGTCACATTCTCGGGATTTAATAACTGGATCGGAGGTCCTTTTACGCGGTTTGCTAATGGAAGGTGTTGAATGTGTATTCGGGTATCCGGGAGGAAATGTCCTTTACATCTATGATGCAATGGTCGGTAATCCAAACTTTAAACACATTTTGACCCGACACGAGCAAGGGGCTATACACGCGGCAGACGGCTATGCACGCTCGACAGGAAAAGTAGGCGTGTGCATCGCCACCTCGGGTCCGGGGGCGACTAACTTGGTGACCGGAATTGCAACAGCGTATATAGATTCGGTACCTCTAGTAGTTATTACTGGCAATGTCCCAACAACGGTTATGGGTACGGATGCATTTCAGGAAGCGGATATCGTTAGTATTTCAATGCCAATAACGAAGCATAGCTACCTGGTGCGTGACGTAAATGACCTTCCGCGCATCATTCAGGAAGCCTTTCATATTGCAAACACTGGAAGGAAAGGTCCTGTATTGATCGACATCCCAAAGGATGTATCCAATCAGGAATTGCTTTTTCACCCACCCGGGCCTATAAATTTACGTGGTTACAATGAGATTGTAAGTCCTGTTCAGGCGGAGATAGATAAATTAATTCAAGCTATTGCAGAATCCGAAAGGCCGATCATTATTGCTGGGGGAGGGGTGGTGTATTCCAATGCATCAAATGAGCTGCTGGAGTTCGTGAATATAACGAAAATTCCTGTGACAACCACCTTGCTTGGATTGGGCGGTTTTCCAAGTGCTCACGACCTATGGTTGGGAATGCCGGGTCATCATGGTACCTATACGGCGAATAATGCAGTACAAAATGCCGATTTGATTATTTCTATTGGTTCAAGGTTTGACGACCGGGTCACGATGAAGGTGGATGGTTTTGCTCCTTATGCCAAGCAGATTGCCCATATCGATATTGATCCCGCTGAAATTGGCAAAAACATCAAAACGGATATCGCTTGTGTCGGCGATATTAAGGCTGTATTAAAATATGCCAATACGAAAGCTGTCCCCTCCCAATCAAGCAGTTGGATCCATGAGGTTCACGAAAATAAAGCAAAGTATCCGCTGCGTTACAAAGATTCCGATACGGAGCTCAAACCACAGTTTGTTCTGGAAATGATTAATGAGACAACTGAGGGGGATGCGATTATTACCACTGACGTAGGCCAGCACCAAATGTGGGTAGCCCAATTTTATAAATTTAAACATCCACGCTCCCTCATAACATCAGGAGGTCTTGGAACGATGGGATTCGGATTCCCGTCGGCAATAGGTGCTCAGACAGGAAATCCAAACCGGCTTGTCATTTCTGTGAATGGGGACGGGGGCATGCAGATGTGCGCACAAGAGATGGCTATTTGTGCCATTAACCGTATTCCTGTCAAAATTGTCGTAATCAACAATCAAGTGTTGGGTATGGTTAAGCAACAGCAGGAAATTATTCACGAAAAGCGATACAGCCACATCGATCTTGCCGGTAGCCCTGATTTCGTAAAACTGGCTGAAGCTTACGGAATTAAGGGATTGAGAGCAAGCACTAAAGAAGAAGCTTCCCGTATATGGCAAGAGGCTTTGGAGACAACGGGACCTGTACTTGTTGAGTTTATAGTGCCTGCAGAAGAAAATGTATATCCCATGGTTCTTAGTGGAACGACGTTAGACCAAATGATAATGGGGGAATTCGAATGATGATTAAGAAGCATACAATGGCTATCCTGGTTAATGATCAACCGGGGGTGCTGCAAAGAGTGTCCGGATTATTCGGTCGTCGTGGCTTCAATATCGATAGCATCACGGTTGGGGGCAGTGAAGAGGCTGGATTATCACGGATGATTATTGTAACTACGGGTGATGAACGAACTATTGAGCAGATAGAAAAACAGCTTAACAAGCTCATTGATGTGAATCAAGTACTTCACTTAAGTTCCGGGCCGATGGTGTCAAGAGAACTGGCCTTGATCAAAGTGAAGGCGGAGCCATCCGAACGTCCGGAAATTCTAGGAGTGGTTGATACCTTCCGAGCTTCTGTGGTTGATATTGGACCGAATAGCTTGATCATTCAGATGGTTGGAGAGCTTGGTAAAATACAAGCGATGATCGAGCTTTTGCACCCATACGAAATATTGGAGCTGAGCCGGACGGGTACAACTGCCATGATGCGGGACAGAAAATGAGTTATCGACCTCCTCATATATTGTTACTTTACCCATAAGTTTGCCGCTTTGGCAAGCTTATGCTTCCAAAACAAAGGAGTCCTTTATATTCAAGGACTCCTTCGTTTCTAACTTCAGAGGAGACCAAGCATCACGATATCATTAACTTGCAGATCAGCAAGTTCATTCGCTGATGGGGTGAGAACCGATGGGCTTTATTTGAACGCCATGCTCATCCACTATGTCAAACACACCAGCAAAAAGTTCGTTGGTCGACTTTAGTTAGACCAACTGAAGAGCGATGATGCCCCCGTTAGCACCCTTGTATTTCGAAGGGATAGAAGCGAGCATCTCTTCTACACTCTGACCCGGTTTGGTTTTGTACTCAACGGATAAGGTTATGGGTTTTTAATTTCATGATCTGCACGACAGGCTGACGATTCGGTGCCGACACACTTGAAAAGTCAGTCTTTTTATTGATTTACCTTGTTGAATTAACCGGCACGTTATCATAATCCCCAAATCGCATCTCGTCAAGAGATAATGTGAGAATAAGCGACATAGCGGGGGATACCCCCTTATGCTTTCTAAATAGGAACGAATTTCAGAGTATGCAGGGCAATATCGCTTTTTCCAAATTATCCGGTGTCACGTAAAATATTCTTCAGATCGATGAGGAATAAGGAAAGGAGATCTGCATGAACAGCGTGGACAAAATCAGATTTTTGCTCTTTTACGGCGAAGCGCCCGAGGCAACTTGTTACGGGTATATGGAGCTGAATCGGGATGGCAATATGATCGCGCTCTACAATAGTTGCGGTGAGGAGATCGACATGTTTAGCGGTCATGAATTTGTCAGGGTACGGGCGCTTGGCAAATTCGATGATGAAGACCGCGATAATTTTTACTCCTTGTTAGAAAGTGATGGTGTAGGATAACCTGCACGACAGACAGGTGAAGATTTGGTGTCAATTCACTACGTGGAACGCAATGAATATTCTCTGGAGGTAGAAGATGAACAAACGGGTTCAAGAGGCAAGGGGAAAGAAGAGAGGGCCGATGTTAGCCGCGCTACTCATAGGTGCATTTGTTGCGTTTCTTAGCGAAAATTTACTTGTTAATGCATTTCCTAGATTGATACGGGAATTCAACGTTGCTGCTTCGACCATTCAATGGTTATCGACGGGTTATATGCTCGTGATCGGCGTACTGGTGCCGGTGACCGCATTGCTGCAGCAATGGTTCACGACTCGCCAGATGTTTATGTCTGCGATGGCCTTATTTTTAGCCGGTACCTGCTTGTGTGCAGTATCCCCTGGATTCGAAATCTTGCTGATGAGCAGGGTTGTTCAGGCTTGCGGGACAGGATTGTTGATACCGTTGATGATGAATACGATTCTCGCCCTTTATCCTCTAGAGCGCCGGGGTGCGGCCATGGGTCTCATGGGTCTGGTCATTATGGTCGCCCCTATCATCGGGCCAGCTTTGTCGGGTCTGGTCATCGATACCTTACACTGGCGATGGCTATTCTATATGATGATTCCTGTCGCATTGTTTTCGATTATTTATGCATTCATGTACTTAAAGAATGTGACAGAACTAACCAAGCCAAGGGTCGATCTTTTATCCATTGCGATGTCAACCATCGGTTTCGGTAGCGTCATCTACGGCTTCAGCCGGGCAAATGTCTGGACTGAGCCTGAGGGTTACAGTTTGATTGCCATAGGCAGCCTCTTCTTGCTCTTGCTTGTATGGCGGCAGTTCAAGATCAGAGAGCCTTTGATTGATCTTTCCGTATTCCGGCATCCCACTTTTTCTTTGGTTGCGGCATTGGTAGTCATCCTGATGATGGTTCTATTCGCCACCACGACATTGCTGCCGATCTATATGCAGGATGTGATGCAGTTGACAGCATTCGCGACAGGTTTACTTCTGATGCCAGGCTGCATTTTAAACGCAATGATGATGCCTGTGACGGGAAAATTATTCGATAAATTCGGGCCGAGATTCGTCATAATGCCCGGACTGGTCATGTTCGCCCTATCGCTGTGGCTGTTTGCCGGTATCGACAGCGATACAACCCGAGGCTCCGTTCTGTTCAATCATGTCCTCTTATTCTTAGGCATATCGTTTGTCGTCATGCCGGCTCAGACAACGGGATTGAATCAACTTCCGTGTCATCTAGTCGCCCATGGCACAGCCATATACAATACGCTCCAACAGATTGCTGGGGGAATGGGCATCGCTTTGTTCGTTGGCGTCATGTCATCCGGAGCCAATCGTTATCTTCATCATTCGCTCGATGCCACTTCAATGCATGAGAAATCACAGAGCATCCTTACCGGTCTACAAACGGTTTTTTGGATTGAATTTATTCTCGCCATACTTGTTTTGGTGCTGGGTTGGTTTATAAAAAAGCCATCTGTGCATAGTGAGATTGATTCCTTAAATGCACAGAATGAGAGCTGACCCTATCAACCCAAAATAAACGGAATCCTATTCCTTCTCCGCGATAAGAACGAGGGATACAGCAGTTATTGGACCACAATTGAGAAGCATCCAAATCACCTCGGATTCTGGTTTATAAAACGCCAGTGCATTGGCAATATTGGAGGAAAGTAGACCGGCCAGTAAAACACCAGCAAACCAAAAATTCCCACTCAATAGAACAGATAACATTGTGAGGAAGTGCGGGATTGCACCGCATCCGATAAGTTGGCAAACTAATAAGTAAACAAAAACATATTTTTGTACAAAAAAACAAGAGTAAAGCAGATATAGCAAAGCAACCTCAAATTTTTCCTGACTCCCAAAAACCGGTACCCTTATTTATGATAAGGTTCAGCTTAACGATGCTATCGGCGAAAAATGCGAAAGGAACAGCTGCTGCGTGGTGATCTGCTTGTTTCGTTCGGGGGTATTTACAGCAACCTTATAATGGTAAAATATAGATAAGAAATATTGGAGGTGAAGTGTGTATGGCTGATTACAAAGATAATAAGAAGTTGAACTTTTTATTACGGCACCTAGACTATCATAACACCTACATAAAAACGTTCAATAATGAGGGAGAAAAAGGGAGGAGACTCCTCCGTATTATAGTTGATCGTCCCGACCGCGCTGCAGGGAATCCCCCTCCGCCGCTCAGGGTGCGAGTATCTTCCTCGGGAGGGCGATACCAATGAAGGATGCTGCAGAGGGTCAGCAGAAGCACGGGCAGCAAGAACATGTCGAGACACTGCCGCTGTTCTCCACCACGGATAAGAACGGACGGATGACTATGCTCCGGCCAGGACGTCGCGTCGGACGCGCGGCTCCGCTGATGCCGTGGCTGCTCACAGCCGCTGCACTGTGGGCGCTGACAGGCTCCATGCCGTTCGGCGCACTGCTCGGCATGGCGCCGACACCGACGATCAGCATGCTCCTCGGTCATCCGGTCACAGTGGGCGTCGCCGGTTTGCTGCTGTTCGTAGCGATCGGTACGACCGGCGGAGTGTACTCGCGAGCGGTCGAGCAGTTCGGACAGACCAGGGTTGCCGGCCTGTTCGCGGCGCTAGCGATAGCAGGAGGACTCACAGCAGTCGCGGGAGTCCTCCTGCTCTGGACGCTGACAAGCGATCCGTCGCGCCCCTTTGACCTCATGGCCATAGCCACATCGCCGACGATCCCGCCAGAGCTCGGAGCCGTCGTTGGAGCTAGCTTCGGCCTCTGGGCCGGCATCACGCTCCTGCGGTTGCCCGGCTCTATCGCCCACGCCCGGCGGCGTCAAGCGGACATCGAGCGACTCCGCGTGGAGGGTTCATCTTGCACCGGGACGTTGACCGCCGTGAACTTTACTAACAGCTGGCTCTTTAATTTCCCGATGTTCACGGTTGAGGTAAATTACATCGTCGCCGGTGCTCCTCGTGTCGTCTCAGCGCACATGCGCACCAGCGCCGACCGTGTTCCCGTCGTCGGGTCGCGAATGATCGTGCTGATCGACGACCGCGGAACCACCCACGTGGAGCTGGACCTGGCGAATGGAGCGGCATTCGAGCCGGACGTGGGGAAGTACGCCCCGTCGGACGGTTGATTTTGCGACTAGAACTAGTCTCCCTCTATTAGGGAGAGTAATGTGGTATCCAGCAACATAGTCCGACTTATTTTAGCCTTAAGATAATAACGGAGCTCGGGGTCACGACATTACAAGAAACATCCTTTCATCCCCTCCTGGAGATCAAGACTTTGTAGATGTTCTTTAATCAGCTTGGTCAGCCGTGGATTATCGTTTTTCAGTCCCCATTCTCCCAGCTTGTCCTTGTATGCCTGCCCAATTCTCATCCCTACATTAAAATTTTCGCCGTCACTTATGATAAGGTTCAACCCGCTGTCTGTAACGGCAAGTTTTGTCGGTGAAGGGAGGATTTCCACAATTTGTGACGAATACCTATAAATAGCTTTCACTATTCAATTGAGGTGCTTATAAATGATTGAGGAACGTGAAATTACTCAAGATGAAATTAATCAGCTACTAGCAAAAAAGGAAAACCATCGGCTTGATTTCAAAAGCATGGATATTTCCCCGAATAAATTACAAAATACTTTTGTAGCATTTGCAAATGCTGATGGTGGAGACCTTTATATTGGAATCGAAGATAATGCAGTTAAAGACCGACTAAAAGGTTTTAATGAACCTGAGCATGCAAATGATATTATTAAACATCTAATCATGGAAACAAACCCAACAGTTGAAGGAGTAGAAATAGAACTACTGAAATATAAAAAATACTATTTTGTTCATTTCATTATTCCCAAAAGTGAGAAAGTGCACTACACTGCATCCGGTGATTGCTATCAAAGAATAAACGCAGCTTCAACCAAAATAAAAGGTGACCAAGTGACTCAACTTGGCTATTCAAAAGGTTTTTATAAATTTGAGGAACAACGGTCGAAGCTTCTGAACTCGACGATATTCTTGACGCTCCTTTTCTAAATAACTATCTTGAGAGAATTGGTAGTAATCAGGAACCCATACGATTTCTTAGAAGAAATAGACTTACTATTGAGAAGGAAGCGAAAGTAAAGCCTACTGTAGCATGTGTACTTCTTTATGATGAAGAACCACAAGAAGTCCTACAATCTAAAGCAAGTGTTAAAATCATCCGGATGAAGACATTATCGAGTGATTATAAACGTGAACAACTGGCTAAAAATATTGTTTTATCTGGCCCCCTTGAAAAATTAGCTCGCACCGCCGAAGAAACAATATTTAAAATAATAGATGAGGAATCTACTAATATGGGTGGGATAAAATTAGATGTATCTTATCCGATCGAAGCAGTACACGAGATTCTCGTGAATGCATTCCTACATCGGGATTATAGCATTGCCGATGATATTCATATTACAATCTTTGATAACAGAATTGAAATTAAGTCACCTGGACGTCTTCCCGGCAATGTAACAAAAGAGAATATCTTGAACGCACACTTCGCCCGAAATCCAAATCTAGTTCGTATTATTAATAAACTGCCTGATCCCATGAATCATGATTTAGGAGAAGGGCTGAACACTGCTTATAATGCGATGCGAAAAGCCGGGCTAGTATCGCCTGAAATCGATGAAATTGATAATAATGTTATAGTTACTTTACACCATAGGAAATTAGCTTCGTACGAAGATCAAATCATTGATTATTTAAAAATAAACGAATGGATCACAAATAAAATTGCTCGCCAAATAACTGGTGAGGATTCAGAAAATAAGGTTAAAAAATCCTTGCAAAAACTACGTAAAGCTGGTCGCATTATACCTGAAGACCCAAAAGCCAATCGTTTTAAATTTAGATATAAATTAAAAAAATAATTAACAAATACTAACCCTTACTAGTCAGCCCCAATTTAAATTAGATTGGGGCTCTTTGAGTTCCCAAAAACTTGCCGTCACTTGGTATGGCCCCCCGCGCTTGATCTGAAACTAAACTGCCCTCAACACACGGTATTCATCGGTAAGAAACTACAGCTCCATTGGTCTTTCAATACAAAAAAGCTTACCCGACTAATGACAAGCTTTTGATTTTCGAATAATACTTGTGGCAAACATAGGGGTATTCTGTTTCGTTAACGATGATAATTTTAACTAAATACCTGTTATTTTTGGCAATTATATGGTTCAAGATTAGTGAAGATTATGGGTAAAGTCACTTATATGTTGCTATAATGAATGTAAAATAGGGTGATCAAGCATTGAGCTAATATAAATCTAGTGGGAAACCGGAGGGAGGGGAGGGGGAGTATGCTCCAAAGTCGGCGATTCAGATTCAGTATGCTATTTGTCATCCTGCTGGCATTAGTCTCCTTATTGGCAATGACTTTCATTGGCCCTTCCTCCGGTAAGATAGGCCCTCGAGCGAAGGAGGGCATGCTTGACTTGCGCGATTGGAGCTTGGACCGGGATGGGACGGTTCGGCTTAACGGTACATGGTCTTTCCAATGGGATCAGCTGCTGACAACTGCAGATATAAGCGTCGGGAATTCGCTAAATTCGGGTTCATACGCGGAAGTTCCCGGGGTATGGACGCGTTATGGAAAACCTGGTCAAGGCTATGCGACCTACAGGCTTAAGGTTCTAACGCAGGGGGAAACTGGCTCGCTCGGTTTGCAAATTCCAGCAATAGCACCAGCCTACAAAATTATTGTAGACGGTCGAGTCATTGCAGAGGCTGGGAAAGTAGCAGAGGAGAGTTCAGCTGTACAGCCTGTTTATTTCCCGCAAACTGTCATTTTCGATCCTCCCGCCGGAGAGTTTGATCTGCTCGTGCAGATCGCTAATAATCTCTATCCGCAAGGGGGCATCTGGTATAGTCTAGCTTTGGGTTCCGAGCGAAACATGCTGGACATGAAGGAGCGCAATTGGATTCTCGACATGGCGGTATTTGGCGGCTGTGCGCTGCTCGGCTTGTATCAAATTGCGGTTTATTTGCTGCGCCACGAGGAACGGTCGACTTTGTATTTCGGCATTTGCTGCCTATTGGGAGCAATCCGTCAATGGGTTGTGGGTGGTATCTACCTGGTCCATGTCTACCCTGCCGCAGAAATCAGGCTCATTATTCTGTTGGAGTATCTCACCTACTACGGCGGGGTTACAATGGCATTGTTGTTCGTGAGGCAGTTATATCCGAAGGATTTTAAAAGCAGCTTTATTAAGCCGCTAGTCTGGATTGGCAGTGGTTTTATAGGAACTGTACTGCTTCTACCAACCGAATTGTATACCAGCTTAATCGGGTATTTCAAAGTCGTTTCGTTGTTCAGTTTGGGTTACATTCTTTACGGATTTTCTGTGGCCTTATGGCGCGGAAGAAGCGGGGCGCTGCTTCAGCTGACCGGTTGGCTTGTATTCGTTACCACGGCCGTTCACGATATTCTATACAGTGATGGCCGAATTATTTGGATCGATATGCAGCTCGTATCCTACGGTTTTATTCTTCTTGTCTTTATTGAAGCGTTGGAGCTTGCCCGACGGTTCACCAATGCCTATCATACCATTGGAATAATGTCGGGCGAATTGATAGCCATGAATCGAATGAAAGACGAATTTCTAGCCAATACCTCGCATGAGCTGAAGACGCCGCTGCACGGTATTCTGAATCTTACCTTGGCTTTGTCCGAAGGAAAGGCAGGTTCGCTGAATGAAGTCCAGAAGGAGCAGCTGGAGGTTGTTACGTCGGTGGCCCGCCGCATGTCTAACTTGATCAACGATATTCTGGACTTGTCCCGTTTGAAGAACAGAGGCATTCAACTGCAATTGAAGCCTGTTGATATCCGCTCGCTCGTGTCAGCTCAGCAGGAGGTGTTCCGGCACTATATCGGGGAGAAGCCCGTGATGCTTCGGCTGGATTGGCCGGAAAAGTTACCATACGCGCTTGCAGACGAGAGCCGTTTGCTTCAGATTATGTATAACCTTATCGGCAACGCTATCAAATTTACACCTGAAGGCCAAGTCACTGTATCGGCTAAGGCAGAAGCGGGTATGCTGCATATTGCCGTTGCCGATACAGGTATTGGGATTTCAGCGGATAAACTGGACATAATCTTTCAAGCGTTCGAGCAAGCAGGTACTTCCGTAGCCAGGGAATATGGAGGAGCAGGGCTTGGACTTGGGATTACAAGGTACCTGGTTGAGCTTCATGGAGGACAAATCTCAGTTTCGTCGGAAGTTGGCAATGGTTCCGTCTTTACGTTTACGATTCCCATTAGTGATGGGAGAGGATGGAAGGGAGCTGAACTCCGGCAGACTGTAGCTGTGGACGTATCCACGGAAGTACGTCTTCCGACTGGTCTACAAGAAGCTGTCGCAGCATTTCCTCCTGCCGGTGGCGGCAAGCCAGGGCAAGCAATCCTGGCCATTGATGACGATCCGGTTAATCTGCGGGTGGTTAAAGCGGCATTGGCAGATGAGCCTTACGAGGTGCTCATTGCGGCTAGCGGCAAGGAAGCGCTGGACATGTTGGATAACGGTCGCAGCCGGATCGGGCTCGTCATACTGGATGTCATGATGCCTGGACTTTCGGGCTACGAGACTTGCAGATGTATTCGTGAAAAATATGCACTCTCCGAGCTGCCTGTACTGGTACGGCTGCACTCCAAGATGATCGCTCTGCTGCTGCTTATGAACAGGGAAGCGGACGCATATTCCTACCACGAGCTAGCGCTGGAACTGCTTGATCATGCGGATGTATCTTCGGATTTGAACTTCTCCCGCCTGTCCGCAAACCCGTACTCCATGTTTGAATGATATTAGTGCTTGGATAGACGATGTCTGACTTTTCCATTTATGGAGGGGTCGGGCTTTTTTTTGTATGCAAAATTATTATTGGCTTGCGACATGTCAGAAATATATAGGGACGTTTACATTATCTTAATCATGCAGCATCTTTGTTTTTACAATTGGTCGTTATACTAAACTAGTATTCTTGGAAGAGTAAACGGGAGGGACATCTATGTTTAGACTAAAAGCAGGATCAAGCAAAGCTTCATCATTATTGGGAAGATTGAATGTCATTTTTTACTTTTTGTTAATTTGCTGTGTAATAATGCTCTTTTCAAGCAGCCGGACGGTGCAGGCCCACGCATACAGCGCGAGCTACACGACTTTAAATTTTACAAAATCTCAAACGGAAATGATTTATGTAATCGATGAACTGTCGGTTATCGAGTTAACTGACGGCGATGCTAATAGAAACGGAATGCTGGAGGCTGAAGAATTTAACGCGGTAAAGAACCGGATTGAATCGGTAATTAAAGAGAACGTTACTTTAAAAATAAATGGTGAGCCTCAGACATGGTTGAAAGTGAATAATATAACGCTTAATCGTCAAGGGGAAGGAACACAGGTTACACTAAGTGTCGTCTATCCAGCTGTATCGGCTTCACAGGGGATATCTCTTACTGATCAATTATATGCAAACGACTTAAAAACCAATTACGTTAATCTGCTAACTATTAATTATGGAGCGCAGAAAAGTACTTCGGCCTTATCCGGTAAAAACCGATCTTGGTCCATGATGATGTCAGAAAGCGCGTATGCCGGGTTGTCTCAAGATAGCCTTAAGACACAGGTAAATACTAATGCTGAAACTGATCAGCAGGATGCGGCAGCGAATACAACCAATATGACCGCAGGCTGGCTATCGTTTTTTGAGCTTGGCATCAATCACATTTTGACAGGCTATGACCATTTATTATTTTTGCTAGCGCTGCTTATCGCCAGACAAAGCTTCAAGAAATTTGCAGGAATTATAACCGCCTTTACTGTAGCTCATAGTTTGACGTTGACATTATCCGTTGTAGGCTGGCTTAATGTGTCTCCCCAGTTTGTGGAGCCTGCGATTGCGTTCAGCATATGCTACGTCGCTGTCGAAAACATTTTCCGCAAAAACATTAATAACCGGTGGGTGCTGACATTCCTGTTCGGTTTGATTCACGGGATGGGCTTTGCCGATATTCTCAAGGAGATGGATATTCCTACCAACCAGCTGGCAGTCGATTTATTCAGCTTCAACATCGGGATCGAAGCCGTGCAGCTTTTGATAGTCGTAGTATGCTTACCTATACTTGCCCGTATCCAACATTGGAGGCATTCCCGGGGAGTTGTTATCGCATTATCCTCAGTTGCCTTTATTTTAGGCGGAATTTGGTTGGCTGAAAGAATAATAACATAGAAGAAGGCGAACACCTTGCGAAGCACAACAGCAAAGAATATACCTGTAAAATCGAACAGCAATCTGTTGGTAGTTATATGTTTAATTATTGTGTTGATGTTGTACCTGTTTTCAGCCAAAGATTTAGGGTTTGTACTAAGTAATCCCAAGCTGCAAGTGTTTAAAATGATGCTGATCAGTATTATTATCGAGGCCATGCCTTTTATTTTAATCGGAGTATTTGTTTCGGCTCTGCTTCAGGTATTTGTATCGGAACAAACCATCAGGAGATTGATTCCCAGAAACCCGTTTCTAGGGATTGTAACTGCAGGTATGCTGGGGATTATTTTTCCTATTTGTGAATGCGGCATGGTTCCTGCGATTCGTAATCTAATTAAAAAAGGGATGCCGCTATACGTTGCGTCCACCTTTATATTGGTAGGGCCGATTTTAAACCCCATCGTTTTTTTGTCGACCTTAACAGCTTTTCGCAATCAGCCGGTAGTTGCTTACAGCCGTATGGGGGTAGCAATTGTTGTAGCATTAGTCGTTGGCCTTATTATTTATCGGTTTGTAAATCCGAATCAATTGAAGGAAACGCTGCATAAGAATTCTGGACAAGACGGGGGAAATAGCAGCAGCGGGCATTCCGTGCATCAACATACCCATGAGATACACAGCCATTCGTCAGGTAATAAGCTTTTAGAGGTTATGAGCCATTCCATAAGCGAATTTTTTCAGATGGGCAAATATTTAGTATTCGGTTCCATATTAGTTGGGCTGCTGCAAATATTCATTTCACAAAATGGACTGGCATCAATGGGAAATAACGTGGCAAGCTCCAATTTAATAATGATGGGACTCGGGTTTATTTTATCGCTTTGTTCGACAGCGGACGCTTTCGTTGCGCAATCATTCCAGACGACATTTTCCAACAGCTCTCTGGTCGGATTTATGGTGTTCGGCCCCATGCTTAATTTGAAAAGCCTTCTTATGATGCTGGCGGTTTTTAGAACAAAATTCGTGGTCATACTCTTCGCTCTTGTATTTGTATTGGTTTTTGCAAGTACATTAGCGCTTCATTGGATGTTGAATTAAAGGCTTATAAGCCATACAAGGGAAGGTGAATTTGTGAACGTAAAAATCAGCTCTGCCAATGTTCATTATTTTTTAAGAGCGGCGATTTTGACAGGTTTTGCAGTTTATATCGCCTATTTATTAATTTCGGGTGATATTCTTCAGTTTATCGTTCCGCAGCTTGTCATTTATGTGAAATTAGCGGATGCGGCACTTTTTATTACTGCTGGTTTTCAATTTTATATTGCCTTCCTTTCTCTGAAACAGCAAGCTATCCCCTGTTCATGCGGTCACGATCATCAGGTGCCGGACGATTCTCAGGAGCTTGCTTTCGGGCATCATCATGCTCATGGAATGGATGGATCCTTATGGAAAAATGTTGTTATCTACGGGTTATTTATCATTCCGCTTGTGCTTGGGTCATGCTTGCCCAATAAAGCGACAGCCAGCTCCTTGGTCGATAAAAAGGGAATGAATTTAGGCGGCTATGCCGTTCGGACCATCCAAGCATCAGGAGAACTCGTTGAGCTGGGCGGTAATGAAGATCCTGCATTGAAGCAGTTATTTAAAGCTAATGTATACGATCGGGATTATGCCAGATTAGGCATGATGCTGTACAAGCAGCAATCGATTGAAATGAAGGATGAGTGGTTTATTGAAAAGCTCCATGCATTAAATTCCTTTGCTGACAACTTTCAGAATAAAGAGATTCTAATAAAAGGTTTTGTATATCGGGAAGCTGGATTACCTGGCAATCAATTTATTGTAGGCAGAATGGGCATGACTCATTGTATAGCCGATATATCCCCATATGGAATTATAGCGGAGTCGTCCGACTCGAATGCTCTAGCTAATGATTCATGGGTCACTATTACTGGAAAAATAGGAAAAACCGTATACAACGGACAGCCTGTAATAAAACTCATAGTCGAAAAAGTCCAACCCGCAGCTGAACCGAGTGTTCCTTACGTTTACCCCGACTGGAATTTTGCTTCAAAACTATAACGTTCGCGTAACGAATAAAGAGGTGTTTGCCATGCTGCTTAGCATCGGAAGCTTATTGATCGTTCTTCTTATCACCGGATATTTCATTGCTCGTATTCATCGTTACAAGGGATTGATTGCAGGCTCAGCCGGAAAGCTGAGTTCAATGGCGATGGTTGCCGTCTCCAGTGCTTTTCTTGGTATCCTGACTGTTCAAACGCTAGAATATCAGATCACCTTAAGTGTTGTTATTAGTGGTTTGTTTGCCCTTACGATTGGATTTCTTGCAGGTAAACCGTTCCATATGCTTGATGTGATCAACGGGATATTGTCAGGATTTTTGGGTACACTCATCGGCATTGTTCTTGGCAGTATGATATTCATATCAGGCAACGTCATTATTATTACTGATCTGGGATATATCGTTTGTATTTACTTGCTGTTAAGAGTATTTGATTACCAAATAAATAAGGGGCAGCTCAAGAAAGCTCCTCCTACGCCTGCTGTCAAACGATATCCCTATATTCAAACCATTCTTCTTGCTTCAGTAGTTTTCGTGATGGTTGGGGGCGTCCTATTGAATAAAAGCAAAATCGCAATGGGGCAAATAGGCCAAATACAAAGCCAAGTTACCTCAATGGACGAGGAAAACGATCTTCAAGTAGCGACAATCGATGTGACAGCTTCTGGTTTCAATCCTAAAAATATTGATTTTAAAGCAAATACAATGATCAAGGTCATTTTTAATGTAAGCTCAAACGCAGGTAACGGCTTTAAGCTGGTTTCTAAGGATTTAAAAATTGATGCGCCATTAAAGGAAGGAAAAAATTCATTTCTTCTGGATAATCCACAGCCTGGAAAATATGAATTTATGCTGGGTACAGGAGATTTCAAAGGAAGCTTTACCGTTACAAAAAAGAAGTAATTGAAAAGTGGTTTATTAAAGAAAACTTAACTTTGTGAAAACATTCTATTTACAAAAGGCTGTTATAGTTGTCAAGCAGTCATTGTCATTACTTTATAGAAAGGGAACAGCAGCAGAATTGACATCAGGACAGGCTTAGAAGTCTAGGGGGGAAATCGTGGCTTATATTCAATAGAACGAATGAAGTATACAAATAAGTTGTTGGACGTTGTTAACAGGGTTTGGATTCAAATGGATGGAATGATTGCATCCTTTTTTTTTTTTATGCTAACAGGAGGTGTGCGCAGAATGTTTGGTCTTATTAATAAAAATAAAAGATGGTATAGTCTTGCGTTGATTGTAATGATGTTGGTAACGATGATTTTACCGAATGCTGGAGTTCAAAAGGTATTTGCTGCTCCAGAGATTGTTGCGGGGTGGACCTTTTCAGCAGCAGCTACGAACCCTGTGGCAATCGCTGCGACCAGCGGAACCAATGCTAACTTAACGAATGCATTGTTTACGGTAAGCGGGGCGCGGGGAGTTAGTTACACGGCTTCGGACGCAACAGTTTACACTAGCGGCTGGCAAACAGTCGGAGGCTATTGGCAAGCGCAGCTCAGTACTAAGGGTTACTCCGAGCTAACTCTGACCTCCAAGCATTATGGCACTGGAACAGCTCCGAAGGATTTTAAAATTCAATACAGTACAGATGGTACTACATTCT
Source organism: Paenibacillus sp. GCM10027630 (assembly GCF_042676305.1). Classification (NCBI taxonomy): domain Bacteria; kingdom Bacillati; phylum Bacillota; class Bacilli; order Caryophanales; family Paenibacillaceae; genus Paenibacillus; species Paenibacillus sp. GCM10027630. Next base: position 46,870 of record NZ_JBHTGY010000010.1, read on the forward strand.
ATGATGTTCCTAACGGGTCGTATGTAAATACAGCTACGATTACAGCGGGTCCGGACAATCTTGCATTGCCTATTGAAGTGAATGATAAGCCCACTGTCTTTATTCGCTGGCTAAATTATACAACTAATCCTATTAGCAGCGGTACCGCAACTGGGAGTGGAGGCAACAGCAGAATCGCCGGCATCGTTATTAATGGCGTGAAATTGGGCCAAAGCCAAAGTGCTGCCCCTAATGCGAATAAAATCTCTTTTAATACGTTGACGAACGTTTCGAGCGTTAGTGGAGCTGTTTATGGCGGAGCTAATGTGAAGGTTTATCTTGCCGATAATTCCGTAGCAGGTACCGGAGCAGCAGACACAAACGGTGCTTTTAATATCACAATTAATAATCCCAATTCAGAGCGTAAAGTTTATATAACTTCTCTGGAGAGCGGGAAAACCGAAAGCAGTAAAGTATCTGTTGATTTTGGAGCGATTCCAAAAACGAATAATCCAGATGCAAGCAAAATTACTTTATTTGATGACTACACGACGCTAAAAGGTGCTGCGGGAGCCGTATATGGGCTTGCTGCTGTTAAAGTTTATTTACCGGACAATACGCTTGCAGGAACAACGAATGCACTGAGTGACGGTTCATTCAATTTGACGATCGGCAATACGGCTCACAGCACATCCGTATTAGTATCAGCGACGGCAAGCGGCAATGACGAAAGCGATAAAGTGACTGTATCCATTCAAAAAACATTGAAGCCGGATGCAAGCAAAATCGCATTTACAAAATCAACATCGGTGACTGGGTCCGCCGGAGCTGCTGCGAATAATGCCCAGATTAGCGTTTATTTCGATGACAATACAGTGGCCGGCACGACGGCTGCGACTGCGAACGGCTCGTTTAATCTAACCATTACGAACCCTGGAGGCAAAAATGCCGTATACGTAACCTCCAAGGAAACCGGTAAAATAGAAAGCGATAAAACAACGGTTAATGTATCCATTCCCGGCGCATCTTATTCCCCGGGAGACGTTGTAATAAGCCAGCTTTATGTTAATGGTGGCAATGGCGGCGCATTCTACAAAACGAAGTTTTTTGAGCTGTACAATACAACAAATCAGGATATTAATTTTAACAATGAATGGGCTCTCATTTATACCTCAGCAACTGGAACGAACTTTGGAGCAGGTAGTAAACTGAATGGTACGATCAAGGCTCATGGATATTTTCTTGTAGCAGGAAGTACGGGGGGAACAGGTGCAAATCTTCCCGTAACAGCGGATCTAACGACCACTATTAATCCGAGTGGTTCTACGGGAGGCATTTTTGCCCTTGCTAATTCTATTACCGGTTTAAGCAGCCAAGATGATTCCAAAGCGATTGATATTGTGGCTTTTGGTAATGGGACTAACACCAGCTTCGCCACGAAAACAGATCACTGGGGCACTCCATTTTTTAACACGGGCATCGGAGGCGGGACCCTGCTGCGTAGAACCAATACAGGCTCCGATCCAAGAATTGCGTTTGGTTTAGGCAACGGATGGTTTACGAAAGACCCGTCCAAGGATTTCGTAATGAATGCTCCTTCCAGCCCATCCCAGCCGGATGAAGTTATTATTCATAACTCTAAATTCATGACTTCACCGGATTCAACCTTAATTACCTTTACACAAGCTAGTGGGACCGCGTCCGTCTCAGGCGCAGCGAATGCCGTTCCGGCATCTGCTACAGTAAAAGTGTATTTGTATAATGGGGAAACCGTTTCATCCGTTCAACAAGCTACGGCAGCTGCCAACGGATCGTTCTCATTGAGTTTCTCTAATCCCGGCAACAATCAGTCGATTTATGTAACTCATACGGATTCGACTGAGCCGACCCCTGTTGAAAGCAAATATTCCCGAGTCAATGTAACGGGATATCCAAACGGGGTTACACCTATTGATCAATTACGCATCAATGATGTGAACGGCTTTCCATTAAATCTGGGCTATGCTGCGACCATTGAAGGAGTTGCGACTTCGAACAATAACGCACTTGGAGCCGAGAAGACCCATTTCTATATTCAAGACGCAACCGGCGGTATCAACATTATTGACGGTAAAGCTCCAGTGACCGCTATTCAGGCTGGCAACAAATTTAAAATTGACGGGCATGTTGTATTTACTGCCGGGACAACCCGATTTGTTCCGACAACAATTACTCATGTAGGTCCGGATCAAACTCCTGCTCCTCAATTAATCAGCTTGAATTCGATGAATAGCTATGCAACAGCAGAACCATTGGAAGGCAAGCTGGTCACGATCTCAGGAACAGTAACGAATATACCTTCATCCGGTCCGGATTATGACATTTCCATCACCGATGATGCAGGAAATTTATCCATTGTACGTATATTAGGGACTTCCGGCATTGATGTAAGTAATGGAGCAATTGAACAAGGAGGAACCTATGCCTTTACAGGTATCGTGGGTCAATCCAAAAACAGTTCTCCTTTTAAAAGTGGATATTATGTGCTTCCAAGGTCGGCTTCCGATGTAAAAGGGGAGCTGCAGTTCACACATACTCCGCTAGTCAAAGCTTATATCGGAATAGATGTTTCCTTTACTGCCGCTGCTAAAAATGCGGATTCCGTTACATTGTATTATAAAGGGACGGCAGACTCGACTTTTAACCCGATTATTATGAGCTCGGCAGACGGTAAGAGCTACAATGGTAAAATACCGCAAGCAAGTGTGCCAGCTGGTAAATTGTTATATTACATCGAAGCAAAGGGGAACGGAAAGACACTATCTTCCGGTGACTTTAACAATCCGATCAGCATTGATGTTGTAGAAGACAAAGACGGTCCTGCATATACGAATGCATCACCTGCAAATGGTGAAAGCGTTGATACAGGCCACCCTGTTATTTCTATAGCTTTAGATGATCCTAACGGGGTAAACACGTCATCAGTCAGCATAAAAATCGATGGCAATGATTTCACTTCAAAAGCGGCCATATCTGAAAAAGATATCAAGTTAGCTTTGACCTCAGACAATGATCTATCTGTAGGCGTTCATACAGTTGCTGTCTCAGCTAAAGATAAGCTTGGTAATTTATCCGCTTATTCCTGGAGCTTTGAAGTACTGCAAAGATTTATCGGAGGCAATCATTACAGGGGAACGACCCATAATCATACTAATATTTCGCATGATGCGGATGGTGCACCTGAAGACGCCTTAAAGGCAGCGGAGAAATATCAATATGACTGGTTTGCCTTTTCCGACCATTCCCATGACATTGATTCAAGTCTTGTAGGTAAAGATTCCGTAGATCATAACGGAATGAAAGAGCGTTCAGGCGGAGCGAATTGGCAGCTAACTAAAGATTTGGCCAATCGCTATACGAAAAACGGAAGCTTTGTAGTCTTTCCGGCATTTGAAATGACTTCAACAACATGGGGCCATTCCAATGTGTTTGGAACAAGTAATTTTATTGATCGCGTAGAAGAAGGCGGAACCTACCAGGATCTCAAAAATTATTACAGCTGGGTTTTGACATATGACAACATCGTTGCTCAATTCAATCATCCTGCGATGTCTGCAAATGCATTTGCAAACTTTATTCCCTACGATAAAAAAGTGGACAAGCTGTTCACAATGCTTGAAGTAGGTAATGGTTCAGGCAAATACTCGTATGCGAATGCTCAGGATAAGTTTTTTAATGCGCTTGACTTAGGCTGGCACGTTGCTCCTACTTACGGCGAGGACAACCATGATGCAACCTGGGGACAAACCAAAAATCGTACTGTGATTGTAGCTAATGACCTTAGTCAGGAATCCCTTCTTGATGCAATGAGAAAAATGCGTGTATACATGTCCGAAGATCCTAATTTCAAGCTGGATGTTTTGGCAAGCGGCTATTATATGGGTTCAACGGTGGATACCAAAACATTGGAGTTTAATATAACCGGCAGTGACCCTGTATTGGAAGCTTCCTCAGATCCCAAATACAGCTATCTGAAAACAACCTCCAATGATAATATCTCGAAGGTTGAGTTGATCACGAATGGTGGAAGAGTCGTAGACAGCTATATTCCAACCTCCGATTCTACATCGTTTAATTGGAAACCGAGCTTTACCGTTTTGGGCGGTCAGCAATGGTTTGTTGTTAGAGTTACACAAAAAGACGGAGATCGCATCTATTCTTCACCAATCTGGTCTCCAAACCAAGATCTAGCTGTACAAGTAAGCAATGTTGATGCAACCGAAGGAGCCATTATTGGTGGACTTCCTGCCGACTTAAAAGCAGGAATCAGTAATCAAGGAAGCATTAATGTAAGTAATCTAGTTGCTCATTTTTATTACGACAGCATCGATTCCCAGCATTTCATAGGAGATGCAACGATTGATTCGCTTCCGGCCAACACTTCTGGCTCAGCGAGTGTGAAGTGGTCAAATCCGGTCGTTGGAGACCATAAAGTTATTATCGTGCTTGAGGCCAAAGACGGGCATGATCTTGGGAACAATAAATTTGAACAGCAATTTACGATTAAAGCGCCACTAGGTAAAATCATACTAATCGACGCTACCCATCAAAATGAGAATACTACATTAGATGCCGGTTCGTATAAAGATAATTTGAAATTATTTACGGTTATGATGAGAAAGCAAGGGTATACAGTACTTGAAAATACGGCACCGATCACGGATCAAGTATTAAGCAACGTGAACGTATTGATGGTTACTCATCCTGCTTCTGCCTACACGACGAATGAAGTTTCAACAATTAATAAGTTTATCTCTAACGGCGGGTCGCTATTGCTGACTGAAAAAAGTAATTTTGGCGGCTCCAATCAAAATGCAAACAGTCTATTGTCTGGAATAGGCTCCAGTATTCAAGTAAATAATGACGGCGTATTTGATGAAACAAAGGAAGGAAACTTCTGGGGCACTCCTTTGACATCTAATTTCTCCGTGCGGCTGCATCCGACACCGGTAAATAACAATTTAACGGATTTTGTTCCAACGATTGAATATTACAGCGGAGCAAGCTTGGCCGGAACTGGCGGGGCAGGAAATAAAGTTGCACTTAAGGACAGCAGCTCCGTAACGGTTCTCGTAAGAGGGAACGAATCTACATTCCAGGATACGCCAAGTGTTAAGTCCGATGCGGTTCCTTACAATGTATTTACGGCTAATGGGAAAAACGGTCCGCCCCTGGATTCAATAACCGGTGGAACGGCAATACCATTAATCGCTTCAGAAACAATTGGGAATAGTCGGATAATCGTTACAGGGATGAATATTTTCAATGATAAACAAATGGATCAAACGTACAATCCGAAGGGGAACGATCCTTTTGCACTTAACGCAATCAATTGGCTAGCTCACCTTGAATCCAAGGTGCTCCCTATTGGCGAGGCTCGTACAAAGCCTGAGGGTACGGAAGCAATAATTCAAGGTAAAGTAACGACCACAGCGTTCTATGACGCCGTTTATGTTCAGGATGAAACTGGCGGTATCATGGCATTTAACGAAGTGCCGGCTGGAAGTCTTGAAGTTGGAGACAGCGTTCGGGTATACGGGCATATTAAAATATTCGAGAATAATACAGAGCTGGAGTTTGATAAGTTTGCAAACAGTATTGTTAAACTCAACACATCTCCTGGTGCTCCAATTGTCCCTAAAGCCGTCAGCACACTAGAGGCATATGCTGAAGCTAATCAGGGCCAATTAGTTAAAGTGACAGGTAAGGTCACAGAGATACCGGATGGTAACTCTTATATTATTAACGATGGTTCAGGAGCTGCCCTGGTTTATGCGGACGGATATATTATCAATCAAACCGGACCTATTCCGAAGCTCCAAAAGGGAGATACGCTTGAAGCGGTTGGTCTTACTGGTAAATATGCCGATGGCAAACGTGTTCGGGTGAGAGATACGAGGGAGCTAAAAGCATTATCGCTCGCTGGCCGAACAGCAGCAGAAGTAGCGGCAGAGATCACAGTTGTAGCTGCACCGGCGAAAGACGCGACAAGCATAACGCTGCCAAGCGTACCGACGGGCTATACAATTGCGATCCAAACATCGAGTCGTCCGGAAGTGATAGCAACGAATGGTACTATTGTGCCGCAATTGACAGAGACGAGCGTAAACCTCGTGTTTACAATCACGAGAACTTCGGACAACACGACAGCGGACACAGCCAGTCTTACAGTTATCGTACCGGCGAAAACACCAACTGCGCGAACAGCAGCAGAAGTAGCGGCAGAGATCACAGCTGTAGTAGCACCGGCGAAAGACGCGACAAGCATAACGCTGCCAAGCGTACCGGCGGGCTATACAATTGCGATCCAAACATCGAGCCATCCGGAAGTGATAGCAACGAATGGAACTATTGTGCCGCAAGGGACGGAGACGAGCGTAAACCTCGTGTTTACAATTACGAGAAGCTCGGACAACACAACAGCGGACACGGCCAGTCTTGCAGTGATCGTACCGGCGAAAACACCAACTGCGCGAACAGCAGCAGAAGTAGCGGCAGAGATCACAGCCGTAGCAGCACCGGCGAAAGACGCGACAAGCATAACGCTGCCAAGCGTACCGACGGGCTATACAATTGCAATCAAAACATCGAGCCATCCAGAAGTGATAGCAACGAATGGTACTATTGTGCCGCAATTGACAGAGACGAGCGTAAACCTCGTGTTTACAATCACGAGAATCTCGGATAACACAACAGCGGACACGGCCAGTCTTGCAGTTATCGTACCGGCGAAAACACCAACTGCGCGAACAGCAGCAGAGGTAGCGGCAGAGATCACAGCCGTAGCAGCACCGGCGAAAGACGCGACAAGCATAACGCTGCCAAGCGTACCGACGGGCTATACAATTGCGATCCAAACATCGAGCCATCCGGAAGTGATAGCAACGAATGGTACTATTGTGCCGCAAGTGACCGAAACGAGCGTAAACCTCGTGTTTACAATCACGAGAACCTCGGACAACACGACAGCGGACACAGCCAGTCTTGCAGTCATTGTACCGGCGACTACAAACGTTAACTTAAAGTCGCTGCAATTAAGCGGTGCAACGATTAATTTTTCAAAGGATAAATCGGAATATACGCTGAGTGTGGGAAATAACGTAAGCAGCGTAACCGTTACGGCAGCCGCAGACGATTCAACCGCAATCCTGGAAATTAACGGGTATAAGGCGAGCAGTAAAGAAATCAATCTGTCTGAAGGCTTAAACACAATTACGGTAAAAGTAACAGCAAAAGACGGAACAGCACGAAAAATGTACACCTTGCTGATTACAAGAGCGGTTTCTATAACAGTAACCAATACGCCAGTGCAAGTAACAACAGAGCCAGTAAGTTTAATCATTCCATCAGGGGTGACTAATGCCAAAGTACAAGTCACACCTACTACAGTAGGAGATACTAAACAAGCTACTATGCCTTTGGTGGAAGCGAAGGAAACAACTTCAATAGGCGAGGTTAGCGTCTCCCTGCCTTCCGGAGTAACTATTTCCGCTCCTGCCGCTTGGGATGGAACAATTAAGCTGCCAGAGGTTCTGTCAAACAATAGTGTTGCAGCAACCAACGGAATTGTAAGTGCGGTAATCGAGGTCGGTGTACCGGAGCTAACATTAACTTTTGACAAAGCTGTAAGGCTGTCAATACCTAACCAAGCAGGAAAATTAGCTGGATTTGTTAGAGACGGAGTCATCGCACCAATTACTAACACGCTAACAGCGGATACTCAAGAAGAGGCTGACAGTAAACTTTCGGCTGGTGGAGAGGCGAAAATCGATGTAGGCAACGACCTGGTAATTTGGACGAAGCATTTCACCAAATTTGTTAGTTATACCGAGTCTCAACCGACTTCAAGCAGCGGCTCACATCGTGGGGGAGCATCGGCTGCCAACACGGATATGATTTCTGCAGCTGTTGGCGGAACCATTATTAATAATGGTGTTAAGATCGTCATTCCGGCAGATGCAATCAATTCCGACATTAAAGTGACCGTAGAGAAAGTAACTAATACGGCCGACCTAGCTACAGATGCAACCCTCAAGCTGGTGAGTGATATCTTTGAAATTAAGAAGGACAAAGAGAATCCATTTACCAAAGCTATTTCGATCAGCTTGCCTTTCGATAAGACGAAGGTTGACACTGAAAAGTCAAAATTGTCAATTTATTGGTTCAATGAAACAGAACGGAAATGGACTTCATTGGATAGTCCGCAAGTGGATATCGTGAATGCTGTCATAACCGGTTCTGTAAATCATTTTACAAAATTCGCTGTTTTCTCAACTAACATTCAAGACGCTTCAACATCAACACCAACTATACCTGCTTCTTTGGATCTAACGGATATTAAAGGCCATTGGGCAGAGAATAGTATTCTTGAACTAATTAAGGCAGGCGCAATTGATGGATATCCTAACGGAACGTTCGGACCTGAAAGAAATATCACCCGTGCCGAATTTGCAGCAGCAATGGTAAAGGCTTTAGGCCTTAAGGAAAAGAGTGGGAAGATATTCGCGGATACCGCTAATCATTGGGCTAAAAAGTCAATTGAAACCGCCGCGGCCTATGAAATCATCTCGGGCTTTAGTGATAATTCTTTTGGACCAGATGATTTGATTACCCGTGAACAGATGGCTGCAATGGTTGTCCGCGCGGCTAAGCTGCCAATGATAACGAGCGGAACCAAATTTACAGACAGCTCGGACATTTCAGAGTGGGCCAAACTGGAAGTGGACGCTGCAGCAGCCAATGGTACTGTGAATGGGTACGCAAATGGAACATTCAAACCAAAAGCAAATGCAACACGCGCTGAAGCTGTAACCGTCATTTTAAAAGCAATAAAGAAATAAACAGATTTCATAAGTTGATAGCTGCCACAAAAGAATAGATTCAGACAATCTAAAAGTTCCACAAATTGTAAAAAAAGAACCTTAATCACCATTGTAAAACGGGGATTAAGGTTCTTTTTTTGGCTAAACAGGTCTGGGTTTTACATGGATGCTGTTTTGTTAGGGGTCATGTTTTGATCTTTGGCTTCACTGACATTCCTTAACACGTTAATGGTAAACAGGACTACAGCAATAGCGGTCAAAGTCCCACCCATCGCAACTACAGGCTCCGCGGCGTCCACTCCATTAAGAAGGAACACAAGCCCGATCATCATTATCGGCAATCCGATATTGTGCAGCCAGAAATGGATTTTCCCCAGTATGGAAGTGGCAGCCTTCGGGAATACATGGTACACAAATCCCGCTAATGCAAGTGAAACCCAGCCAACCAAATTGATATGGGCATGTACAGAAGCGAATTGAAATTGGTGCGTGATGGACATAAACATGCCAAAAAACACACCTACAACAAAATAAACAGAAGCAATTTTTATTAACTTCGCACCCATAAGACAACTCCTCTTCAAGTATTTAACAAAATTCGATCCAGATTAGAGAACCCCTCAGCCCTCTTAATTATGGGCAATAGCCTAGTGGAACCAAAAGAGTCTTAGCTCCTGCATTTTACATGACCAAGTAATGAACATCTATGACCGGGTCATCTTGGGTTGTGCTTATCCGCTTCAACAATTGAGTAAGGGCTCAATATCACCATTCGTTATTTCACTAAAAATGCAAGTGTCGCCTATAGAAAGGATAAATTCGACCTATAAACGATATGCAAACTTCCTTTAAACTTGTACCCATGAGTAGTGAAATGGATTTATAAAGGAGCATATTCGAATGACATTTGAGGTTGAGCCGACGGAAGGAAATAGTGAATGGTTTACTAATGACCGTTTCGGTTTGTTTATCCATTGGGGACTATATTCATTGGCTGCCAGACATGAATGGCTGCAGTCACGGGAGAAATTAAGCGGGGAGAAGTATAGCAGCAAATATTTCAACCGGTTTGATCCGGATTTATATGACCCTGAGCTGTGGGCGCAGCTAGCGGCCGATGCAGGCATGAAATATTTCGTGGTAACGACCAAACATCATGAAGGCTTTTGCTTGTGGGATAGCAAGCTTACCGATTACAAAGCGAGCAAGTCGCCTGCTGGGCGCGACGTTCTGAGACCGATGATTGATGCATTTAGAAGCAGGGATATGAAGGTCGGATTGTACTATTCCTTGATTGACTGGCATCATCCGCACTATACCGTTGATACCAAGCATCCGCTCCGTCTTGATCCGGAATTTATAGCTGCAAGCAAAGAACTGGATTTCTCAATTTATCGCGATTATTTATACGGTCAAACGAAAGAGCTAATGACGGAGTTTGGCAAAATAGACCTGATGTTTTATGATTTTTCATTCCCTTCGGAGAATGGATTGCCTGGTAAAGGCAAGGAGGATTGGGGCAGTGAAGAATTAATTCGTTTGATCCGTTCTAGGCAGCCGGGCATTTTACTGAATGATCGCCTCCAGGTAGGGGGAGATATAACAACGCCGGAGCAGTACATGCCTACCAAGTGGGTTCAGGTGAACGGCAAGCGCGTCGTATGGGAAACCTGTCATACCTTCAGCGGTTCATGGGGCTACCATCGAGAAGAGGAAACATGGAAAAGCGTGGACGTCTTAGTCAAAATGCTGATAGATGCTGTGAGCCGCGGGGGGAATCTGCTGTTGAACGTTGGTCCTACCGGTCGTGGTGAGTTTGATGAACGGGCCATAGACAGGTTAAAAGGGATAGGCGAATGGATGAAACGGCATAGCCGCTCGATTTATGGATGCACGCAGGCGCCTGATGCCTTGGAATGCCCTCAAGATTGCCGTTTGACGTATAATCCGCAAACAAATCGTATGTACGTGCATGTGTACAGCTGGCCATTCAAAAATATTCAGCTTCACGGCTTGGCGGGCAAGGTCGAATATGCCCAGTTGCTGAACGATGCTTCCGAAATCAGGTTCAAGCAAGGATTTGTGGCAAGTGGTATAGATAACGGAGCCTTCAAGGAAGGCAGGGATGAGAATACACTTGTTTTGTCTTTGCCTGTTAAGAAGCCGAATGTGACCGTTCCGGTAATTGAATTGTTTTTAAAATAAATGAACTTAAGAGTCTATGGGACGATAGATTTTCGTGAATATTTATTCATATGGTTATGGAGGGATAAGGGAATGGTACGGAAAGTTTACGGCCGCCTTTGAAATTAAGTTGTTACCGCAAGCTATATTATAGACAACTTAAATTTCCCGGGGTCCCCGCAAAGTATTCGGAATCCTCTCCAACGCATAATCTTCACTTTGTGGGGTAGAGTAGCGGTGGAGTAGCATCCCTTTTCTGTAATAACCAATATGATGGATAGATATTCACGAGCTTGCTTTCATCTGAATAGACTCCTAAATCTGGTCAGGAGGATTATGCAATTATGAAAAGCATTACACTTGCTTATGATCACAATCCCGCCCCGCGGGTGAATATGGGAATCCAGCTGCTCAAACAAGCACTGCAGGATTCTGGATACGATGTATTCGAAGAAGCGGTATCCTGGACATGGGATAGCTATCGGTCGATAGCTGGAAGAAAGCTGTTTGTCGGGAACCGCAGTGAATCTCAATTTCTTCAGCAATTGGAAGAACGTGATGTTCTGCTGTACCACACGGAAACCCCGGAGGGTGAAGGCTTCTATGCAGTCTCGTGCCCAGGAAATATGGTTGCTGTTTCCGGCGGTAACGACTCGGGGGTATTATACGGCTGTTTGGAACTTGCTGAGCGTATTCGCACTGCGGGGCTGCTGCCGGAGGATATCGCTTATGGGGATGCGCCACGATTTGCCCTGAGGGGGCCGGCAATTGGCCTGCAGAAAACAACAGTTGAGCCGCCGCGCCAAACCTATGAGTACCCGTTGACGCCTGGCCGATTTCCATGGTTTTATGATCGTGGCTTATGGCTGGATTTCCTTGATATGATGTTGGAGCAGCGCTGCAATATTTTTTATTTATGGACCGGTCATCCGTTCTCTTCTTTGGTTCGATTGGAGGATTATCCCGAAGCGCTCGAGGTTACGGAAGAGGAGTTTGCTCTGAATGTGGAGACCTTCCGCTGGTTGACGGAAGAGGCGGATAAACGCGGCATATGGGTTGTGCTCAAATTTTATAACATTCATATTCCTCTGCCGTTTGCGGAGAAACATGGCTTGAAGCTGCATCAACCTAAGCCGCTGCCATTAACCAGCGATTATTATAAGAAGTCCATTTCCGCATTTGTCCAATCGTTTCCGAACGTAGGGCTCATGGTGTGCCTTGGGGAAGCGCTGCAAGGGCAAATTTACGGCGTGGAATGGTTTAACGAAACGATTATAGCCGGTGTGCTCGAAGGGCTGAAGGATCTGAACGTTAAAGAGAAGCCGCCAATTATTTTACGCTCCCACGCCATTGAACCGCAAAAGGTTATCGAAGCGGCGCTGCCGCTTTATCCCAACTTATTTACGGAAGCCAAATATAACGGTGAATCACTGACGACCTACACGCCGCGGGGCAAATGGAAGGACATTCATAATCGCCTTGGCTCCATGAAAACTGTACATATCGTCAATGTGCACATCCTTGCTAACCTGGAGCCCTTTCGTTATGGGTCGCCATCCTTTATCCAGAAAAGCATGCAGGCTGCCAAATACCGGCTCAAAGCAAACGGGCTGCACCTGTACCCGCTCTTTTTCTGGGATTGGCCCTTTGCACCCGATAAAGTTGAGCCAAGACTGAGACAATTGGACCGTGACTGGATTTGGTTCGCCTCCTGGTTTCGATATGCCTGGAATCCCGATCGTGATCCGCAAGCAGAAAGACAATACTGGATTGGAGTACTGGGGCAAAGATACGGCAGTCTTGAGGCGGGCGAAGCTATACTTGATGCGTATGATGCCTCAGGGGAATGTGCACCTAAGCTGCTGCGCAGATTTGGCATTACGGAGGGCAACCGCCAGACGATGAGCCTGGGAATGACGATGAGTCAGCTGACGAACCCTGACCGTCATATGCCATGGGCGGATTTATGGGAATCGCAGGCGCCTCAGGGCGAACGTTTGGAGGACTATATAACAAGAGAGCTGGCGGGCGAAGCACATATCGGAGAAACACCGCCGGAAATTATAGCGGATGCAAAGCGTCATGCAGCGGATGCTGTACGGGCAATTGAACGTGCGCAATGTTCGGTAACAAGCAATCTGGACGAATTTCAGCGTTTGGCGAGCGATATGTATGCACTCCAGCATATGGTCGAGGTGTATGTGCAGAAGGTTCAGGCCGCTATGCTCATATTGACCTATAAGCATACGGTCCATGGGGAGTTTTTCAATGGGCTTGACTTGCTGGAGCAAGCAGCCATGCATTTGGAAACTGGCTTGGAAAGCTATCGGGAGCTGACCCGTATAACCGAGCAGACCTATCTGTTCGCTAATAGCATGCAGACCCCTCAACGAAAGGTTCCTGTTCGCAACGGTCTTGAATTCGGACATTGGAAGCAATGCTTGCCGATCTATGAAACGGAGCTAAACCAATTCAAGCTGCATCTGGAGGAATTGAAAGCAGGTACACTGCCGGAGGCACTCCAGAACTTGAAGGAACCAATTGTTCCTTACCGGGAAGTACATTTTAAGCTGCTGTCTGACGATGCAGAGCTGTTCCGTGTGGAGAAAGGGACTCATGTATTCACGGACGGAGACATTCATATCGTCAGCTGTGCGGAAGAACTGAATGGTTTGACGGGAATCCGCTTTGGACAAATGGAAGCAGGGTTGAAAGGGATCGCACTTGATATTGAGCTGGAGCAGCCTTCACAAGTACTGATTGGGTATTTCAATAATAAAGATCAGCAGTGGCTTCAAGCTCCAAGCCTGGAAGAAAATACGCATGCGGACGATATGGGCGGATACGCTCCGGTTCTGCGTAAGGGACTCCGCTTGTATGCTTATCCTTCTGTAAATGTGCACGCTTTTAATTATGAAGCGGGACGCCATACGTTAGACTTTGGCAGAGGAGCCTACTTGATTCTCGGCATAGTCCCTATAGATCAAGTTATGCGGCCGCGTGATGTGGAGCATAAGAACGATGGCGTCGATACTTTGGATTGGTTGTACGAATAGCGCAATAATCAGCAGCAAAGGTAAACGAGGAGGGGGAGTTTATGCCCGGCAAGAAACTGACACTTTGGTACAAACAGCCTGCTCGCAGCTGGTTTGAAGCTCTTCCTGTCGGCAACGGCCGGTTAGGGGGGATGGTGTATGGGGGAGCAGACCGTGAACGTATCGTTTTGAACGAAGATACACTCTGGTCGGGGGAACCCCGGGAAACCATTCGTTTCGATGCGGAACGTCATTTAGACTCTGCGCGCGAATTCATATTTTCGAGAAAGTATACGGAAGCGGAAGCCATCATTGAACAATACATGGAAGGACCTGATATTGAATCCTACATGCCGCTAGGCGATGTAGAGCTTATTTTCGATACGGCTGGCGAGATATCTGAATACCGAAGGGAACTGGATTTGGATGAAGGTATGGTGCGGGTGAGCTACCGTATGGATGGTGAGTTATGTACGAGAGAAATATTCGTCTCTGCAGTAGATCAAGTTATGGTCATACGTTTGAATAGCGAAAACAAGACCAGCTTTACCGCTATACTGCATAGTCCGCTGCAATATTCGGTTCGCCGTTTGTCAGGAAACTCTATAACACTTGGTGGCCGAGCGCCTGCTCATGTTCTTCCCAATACGGTGAAATCCTCGGAGCCTGTGCAATATGGGGATGGAACAGGAATGAGCTTTGAAATTCAATTGCAGGCATCGGCTAATCATGGCAAGGTAGAGGTCAACGGAGGACGTATAACGGTCAGCGGCAAGGGTGAGGTCACCTTGATCTTAAGCGCAGCAACTAGCTACAACGGGTTCGATAAAAATCCGGCCACATCGGGTAAAAATCCATCCGAGCTGTGCAGCACATGGCTTAGGGCAGCAAATCAGCAAGGATACGAACGGTTGAAGGAACGCCACAAGGACGATTATTCGGCTCTATTCGGTAGAGTCGAGCTTGAGTTGGGCGGTGAGGATAAGAGCAGTCTCCCTACGGATGAGCGAATCAAAGCTGTTCGAAACGGAGACAGTGATTATGGATTATCTGTATTATTTTTCCAGTATGCGAGATATTTACTCATTTCCAGCTCCCGCCCCGGTTCGCAGCCGGCGAATCTACAGGGGATATGGAACGACAAGATGCAGCCTCCATGGTGCAGCAGTTGGACGACCAACATTAATATCGAGATGAACTATTGGCCTGCGGAGGCGGGCAATCTTGCTGAATGCCACGAGCCGCTGTTTGAGCTGATCGAGGGATTAAGAATCACTGGGCGGAAGGTGGCGGCAGTCCATTATCGGTGCCGGGGCTGGACCGCGCATCACAATATCGACATATGGCGTACGGCAACGCCCGTTGGAGGCTCGCCCAGCTGGGCATTCTGGCCGATGGCGGGAGCATGGCTATGCCAGCATTTGTGGGAGCATTATGCTTTCAGCCAGGATGAAGCGTTTCTTAGGCGAGCGTTTCCAGCCATTAAGGAAGCTGCCCTTTTCTGCATCGACTGGCTCGTCGAGGGCCCGGATGGCCATCTAGTTACATGCCCGTCCACCTCGCCGGAAAATTTCTTTATCACACCGGATGGACAGTCTAGCAGCGTGACGAAAGCTTCGACAATGGATTTGTTGCTGATCAGGGATTTATTTACACACTGCATAGAAGCAGGTCAGCTTTTACAGCTGGACTCTGCATTAAGAGAGCAGCTCCAGAATGCTCTTCTGCGACTTCCCCCTTTGCGTATAGGCTCCTTCGGACAGCTGCAGGAATGGGATGAGGATTTTGAAGAGCAGGAACCGGGTCATCGTCACATCGGGCATTTGATCGCACTTCATCCGTTGGATCACGTAACATTGCACGGAGAGCCGGGGCTGGCGCAAGCATGCAGGTCAACGCTTGAACGGCGTTTAGCCCATGGGGGTGCGCATACAGGCTGGAGCTGCGCCTGGACCGTGAACTTCTGGGCAAGGCTGGGCGAGCCCGAGGAAGCAAGCCGCTTCCTGCATGCTTTGCTGGCAGGGCTTCATCCGAACATGATGAATGCTCACCGGCATCCGAAGGTAAAGCAGAATATTTTCCAAATAGATGGAAATTTTGGCGGGATGTCGGGCATGGTTGAGATGCTTTTGCAAAGCCATGCAGGCATAATTCGACTCTTGCCGGCGCTGCCTTCCGAGTGGAGCCATGGAGCTGTTAAGGGACTTAGAGCCCGTGGAGGCTTTGAGGTAGATATGGCTTGGGACAATGGGATGCTGTCACGAGCTTTCATTAGGTCGAATGCCGGCAAGATATGCAGTCTATGGTCAGAACAGCCTATACAAGTGCTGCTGGATGGGCATATTATTCTTCCGGCTGCGGAGGGACGGAGGTTTATTACATTTGAAACCCGTGCCGGACAATGTTTCGAAATCATCTCTTTACCGGAGTTCAAAGATTGCTATGAAGCTGAAGAGAGATTACGATTGCAGGCTTCATCACAAACGCAAGGAGAACATTAAGAATGAACTATATTCATGCTGTAAGTGAATTCATATTCGAGGAAGAGAGGCCGTTTCTCAGCTGTCATGCCTCCACATTGGAGCTTCTTCCAGGGGGAGAAGTTATTGCAGCGTGGTTCGGCGGGACGAAGGAGAAGGCTGGAGATGTTGCCATCTGGATTTCGCACAGAGGGAATGATGGATGGTCTAAGCCCATTAAGGTAGCCGATCAAGAGAATGTACCTCATTGGAATCCGGTTCTATTCAGGAGACCTGATGGCATCCTCTTCTTATATTACAAGGTTGGAAATGATATTGAGAATTGGGAAACGCTGGTCATTCAATCCGCGGACAACGGGCGTTCATGGACAGTCCCGGCACCGTTAGTGGAAGGGGATCGAGGCGGCAGAGGTCCCGTGAAAAATAAACCGATAGTTCTGCATAACGGAACCATCGCTGCTCCGGCCTCCCTGGAACCTGCGTGGGATGCGTTTGTTGACCTTTCATCGGATGGAGGAGCAACCTGGACCCGCAGTGAAACAGTTCCCATAGACCGCAGCAGCTTGAAGGGCTTAAAGGGCCAGGGGATTATTCAGCCGACCCTATGGGAATCGGAGCCAGGCATATTGCATATGCTCCTCCGGAGTACGGAAGGGTTCATTTACCGCAGCGATTCTGTAGATGGGGGGAAAAAATGGTGTTCAGCCTATCCCACTGAATTGCCTAATAATAATAGCGGTATTGACCTCGTGAAGCTGGGTGACGGGATGCTTGCTCTGGTCTATAACCCTACACAATTGGAGGAAGGGAAGCATAAGGGGCCGAGAACTCCTCTTGTGATCCGATTTTCTAATGACAACGGCTTTACCTGGGAAAATGAAATACTGCTGGATCAAGGCGAAAAGCAATATTCGTATCCGGCCATAATAGCGGATGGGGATGATTTATATATTACGTATACTTGGAAAAGGGAACGGATAGCCTTCCATAAACTAACCAAATGGTTTGGGTATGATCGCCCTATACAATGAGTTGATAAACACCCACAATTTTACAATGCAGTGTTGTATAATACGTCTGAAGGTTATATACACCACCATACGAAGCCGAGATGGAGGGTAAATCATGCTAGTTGATAGTCGATTAGATGATGAATTACGAGCGGGAAGAAAGATGCTGCGCACCAAGCCTGGAGCTTTTTTGCTCGGTTCTACAGGTGCTCGATTGTGGGCCGATTATCTGGACCCTGAGCCGGGTTTTTCCGGTCGGTTTGATTTTATACATAAAGTTAATATTCCACTCTTGTTTAAAATAACGGCCAATCTGGTGCGAAGCTTTGAACCGTGCAGGACCGAATGGTGTCCAAGTCACCTGCTCATGGAATATAAGGACAGGCGGGTATCTTTAGTTGAAAAGAAGTTCATCGCATGGAATGATTGCGCGGTTTCTTGCCAAACCTGGGTGAATCATAGCGATAAAGAGTTAGTGCTGACATTGGAAACGTATGAGGATTTATTCTCGGAGCGTAACGGAAATCAACTGCACGGCTGCTTTGAAATCGAACATTACAGCTTTGATGTTGAGGGTGTGGTCGCTGCTAGTGATCCTGCTTTATTTACGGGGATGCGGTTGCAGCCTGGTGAATCCAAACAGATTATTATATCTGCTGCGTATGGAATTAACGAACTGGATAGCCGGGAGCTGTTATCGGAACGGGCTTGCTCTTATGTTGAAAGCGGTTTAACTGTAGATCAAGTGCTGGAAGTCCAGCAAAATGAGTATCAAAGCTGGTTTGATAAAGCGCCTAAATTTGATAGCAGTGATCCTGTATTGAATAAAACATGGCTCTACCGCTGGTTTTTATTAAGGCATAATGCGGCAGATCCACAGTATGGATATTTGTCTCAGCCCCTTTTCTATGAAGGAAGATCTCATAAAAAAAGCAAGAAGCCCTTCAGCAAGGGAGGGTGGGAATTCAGCAAGCTGATTAATCTTTCCGTTCCGCTGCATATTATGGATGCCAGATGGCATCATGATCCGAAATTTTGCGAAGGCGCTCTGCACAATATGAAGGAAGCCCTTGGTGAGGATGGTATGTTCCGCTGCTTGACCGTGGATACCATTATGCATTCCTTCGCCAACTTCTCCTGCTGGGCAGCCTATCAGTTATATTTGGTGCATCGCAACGTTCAATTCGCAGCAGAATTACTTCCCTTTATGAAACAGAATGTTGCCGCATGGACTCAGGTTCACGGTAATGAATCCGATCACTTAATGATCGAGCATAAGCACACTCGGACGGGAAAGGAATATCAGCCTAGCTACTGGTACTTCCATGATTTCCCGAGAAATCCGAAGGATAAGCAAACCTATACCCATCTAAAAAGGGTTGATCGTGCTGTCTACCACTACTTGAACACATTGGCTATAGCCAAATTAGGTGAAGCTGCAGGGGATCCGGAAGCGGATACATACTATCAGCAGGCTGATCAAATAAAGCAGGATATTCTTGAAAAAATGTGGGATGAATCCTCACAATATTTTTACGATCTGCATTATCAAACCGATGAAAAAGCATTCGTTAAAAACATAGTCGGGATCTATCCAGGTTGGGCAGAGATTATAGATGATCGTTTTAATGGAATGATTGAGCATCTGTTGAATGAACAGGAATTCAATACGAAGAGCCCATTCCCATCGGTTTCTATAGATT
Organism: Paenibacillus sp. GCM10027630; assembly: GCF_042676305.1. NCBI lineage: Bacteria > Bacillati > Bacillota > Bacilli > Caryophanales > Paenibacillaceae > Paenibacillus > Paenibacillus sp. GCM10027630. Next base: position 66,122 of record NZ_JBHTGY010000010.1, read on the forward strand.
GTCCGGCTTATTCCAAGGATGGAGGCTGGATGGGCCACTTTGTTAAAGGCCGTAATGGCTGCGTATGGGACGGCCCGACTTGGCCTTATACGAATTCGATTGCTCTTGATTCGCTTGCAAGGGAAAGCAAACGGAGAGATCACCAATTCGACAGCCAATTCGCTCATTTTTTACGGGAATATTCCTTCCTTCATTTTTTTAACAGAGATTTATCGCAGCCTGGTCTCGTAGAGCATTATAACAGTGAAACGGGAGAGCCCTTAAGTGATGAACAGGAATACAACCACTCTTATTATATAGATCTGATAATTTCCCATGTGGCTGGTTTGTCCATTGAGAAGGATTACATTGTTTTGGATCCGATCGATTTAGGGCTAGATTATTTTTGCTTGGATCGCATAAACGTGCAAGGTGCAGAGCTTCGAATCACTTACAGAAATCCCACCCAGTCAACTGATAACATCGGTTTGGAAGCAGGCTACTGCTTATATGTGCAGGGTAAGCTTGCTTATCAGAATGAAAAGTTATGCAGAACTGAAATACCTTGGGCGCAATTGCGTTCCAACTGACAATAATTTTGCTGGGTAAAGATCAGGAGGGGAACTAATGAGTCGTTTTAATGGAATCGTCTCGCAATCAGAGATGAATCCGAATATAAGGGAAGCATTTCTCCCTATACTTCATCCGAATGACAGTCATGCGGCTAATTTATTGGAGCTCGACAATGGAGATTTGTTGTGCGTCTGGTTTACGGGCAGCGGAGAGGGGAATCCCGACACGAATGTAGTAATGTCCCGATTGGCTGCCGGCTCGGAGCAATGGAGTATTCCAGTGCAGCTGTCTAATGATCCGGAACGATCGGAACAAAATCCGTTGTTATTCCAAGCAGCAGACGGCAAACTATGGTTGTTTCACACATCCAATGAGCCTCATAATCAGAAAACCTCGCGGGTTGTTGTCCGTATTTCTGAAGATCGCGGGTTGACTTGGGGGCCATCCGAGGTGCTGTTCGACGGAACGGGAATCTTTCTCAGACAGCCTCTGCTCGTGCTGGGAAACGGTCATTGGGTGCTTCCGGCGTACTATTGCAAACTGGATGGACATTACAGCGTTGTGCAAATCAGCGAGGACGAAGGCAAGTCGTGGAAGCAATACGAAGTACAGGATAGTATTCACAGGGTTCAAATGAGCGTTGTGGAACGGAGCGATGGTACGCTATTTGCGGTATTTCGCAGCCGGCAGGCCGATCGGGTCTATACAAGCGTTTCCGATGATAACGGTAAAACCTGGACCGTGCCTGTGAGAAGTGAATTGCCGAATAACAATTCCTCGATTCAGATGACCAAGCTTCACAATGGCCATTTGGCCTTGGTATATAACAATTCCTCTTTAGAAAGAGACCAGTTCCGCTGGGTTCAGCGGAAGGGCGAATTTCGCAAGAAAACGCTGCGTACGCCGCTCACGCTAGCTATTTCTGAAGATGAAGGACGTACTTGGCCTTATTACAGAAACGTTCAAATGGCAGATTTGGAATATAAGGATAGCGAGATCGGCTATTCGTACCCTTCCATTATTTCAACAAGTGATGGTAAGCTGCATATCGCCTTTTCGTATCTGCGCAAAGCAATCAAATATGTTTGCATTACGGAAGAAGGCTGGGTTAGGGAGTATTAAAAAGCAATTCGTCTAAGGGGGCTTTCAGGCTGCAAGGTTCTTGGATCCTGGCTCCCTCTTTGGCGAAGCACTAGAATTATAAGTGAGGTGATGGTCTTGCGTGACAGAATTAAACATTTAAGTGGTGAATTATTCTTTGATGAGAATATGAATATATTCTTAAATCGCGAATTGGAATCGTTTACAACAGCTCAGCATACTCATGATTTCATTGAAATCAATTATGTGGGTGAGGGCTGCGGATATCACTACATTGAAGATCAAGTGATTCCGATTAAACAGGGTGATCTGTTTGTGATTCCGATAGGAACATCACATGTTTATCGGCCGTCATCTCCCAAGCAGGATAAAACACTCGTTATATACAACTGCATCTTTCGTATGGAGCTTCTGGATGATTGGAAGCATCTGCTGCAGAAAGATTCTCACACCTATAATATCATTTATAATCCGGCCCAATGCTCGGAGCGATGGCTCCATTTTCAAGATAAACACGATACGTTTTCCGTAATGATCCTGAATATGTACAGTGAATACTTGAAGCGAAATGTCGGATTCGAAACCTTGTTGATAGCTATGGTTGTCCAAACCATGGTGCTGCTGCAGCGTTTTGAATTGAAGAATGAGGCGGAGCCTGCTGTTTTTAGTAAGCTCGATGAGGTTGTACATTATATCAAATATAATTACACGCAGAATATTACCGTCCAGCATGTAGCTGATTATTTTTACTTAAGCGCGAGTCACTTCCAACGTCTGTTTAAGAAGACAACCGGCCTGACCTTCACCCAGTATTTACAGAACGTACGGATTCAAAAATGCTGCGAGCTTTTAAAATCTACCGATATTCCTATTTATCAAATTGCTAATCAAGTAGGGTATTTGGATATGAAATTTTTTCATGCGCTGTTTCGTAAAAAGACGGGAATAACGCCTCGGCAATATCGGCAAAATTTTCAGGAGTTTGAAGATAAAGCCACTTCATTCTGATCTCAAGGAGCTGATCATCTGTATCGGACAGCTCTTTTTTGTTTGGTTGTACATTAAGGAGGTTGATAGGATGTGGTGTCCGGATGATTACTTAGACCATTTATATGATAGTTTAGATGAACATTACGCCCAAGCGCCTTCGATTCCCTGGAATGAAAGGAAAATCGGAGTGCGAACCAAGCTGCTGGAAAGCTTGGGGCCGTTCCCGGAGCAAGCAGTCGATTTGAGGCCAACTCTGCTCCACAGGATAGAGAGGGATACCTACATCGAGGAGCGCGTTGAATATTCAACAGTTGACAAGCTCCGGGTTCCGGCCTATGTGCTTATTCCTAAGCAGCTCAAGGGAAGGGCTCCGGCTGTACTTGCCTGGCATGGACATGGATACGGAAGCAGAGAAATTGCAGGCTTACAGCCGGATGGAACGATCGATGACGCACAGCCGGGGATCCATCAGCATTTTGCCGTACAGCTTGTGCAAAGAGGCATGATAGCTATCGCACCGGAAATCCTTGGCTTTGGCGACCGAAGAATGTTGGCAGATAGCGCCAAGGATCCGAGAAAATCAAGCTCATGCTCTTCATTATCCTCCAGACTTCTGCTATATGGCAGAACAGTGGCTGGGCTGCGACTTTTCGAAGCTGGAAGGGCACTGGACTATTTGGCGACTCGGGAGGATGTAGATACGGATCGTATAGGCAGCATGGGCTTTTCGGGAGGCGGATTACTGGCTTCTCTGGGCTCGGCGTTGGATGAGCGTATCCAGGCTGCTGTTATTTGTGCGTATACAAGCACTTTTAGAGGAAGCTTGCTTTCGATGAATCATTGCATTGATAATTATTTGCCGTCCATTCTACCGGAAGCTGATCTTCCGGAGCTAATCGGGCTTATCGCTCCAAGAGGGCTTTTTGTGGAGTCGGGTATCCATGACCCTCTATTCCCCATTCAATCTGTAAGGGAAGCTGTCCGCGTGCTTAATGAAATATATGAAGCTGAGGATGCTATTGAGCGGTTTGAAGTGGATCTTTTTCCGGGGAAACATGAGGTTTCAGGACGCAGGTCATACGATTGGTTAGCGAATAAGCTGAAAGTATGATTACCCTATAGAGTAAGTAAACATCACCTATAATCTATTATGTGCGGGGATGTATAATGAGACAAAGCCAAGCGAATTCGGATAAATAGCTAGTTCCGGAGGCAGTTTGCATCATTAGCGGCTTTTAAATGAAACCGTTCTCATGATGGATCAATATGTATTTAAATATGGAGGTGCCATAATGGGGCGCATTCTTTTGAATCACGTAGAAAAGCGTTACGGTAAAGAAAAGGGGTACGTTGTAAAGGATTTTCATCTTGAGATTTTTGATGGAGAGTTCCTCGTCATGGTAGGTCCATCCGGCTGTGGAAAATCGACTACACTTCGAATGATAGCAGGGCTGGAGGATATTACTTCGGGAGAGCTTTATATTGGAGATAAGCTGGTCAATCATTTGCCGCCTAAGGATCGGGATATCGCAATGGTGTTTCAGAACTATGCGTTATACCCGAACATGAGTGTCTATGAGAATATTGCGTTCGGCTTGAGGCTTCGTAAAATCCCTAAACATGAAATCGATCAGGCTGTCAAAAAAACTTCCCGCACATTGGAAATTGAGCCGTATCTCGAAAGAAAGCCGAAGCAGCTCTCCGGCGGTCAAAGGCAGCGTGTTGCCCTCGGTCGTGCTATTGTCCGGAACCCTTCCGTCTTCCTGATGGATGAGCCCTTATCCAATCTGGATGCGAAGCTGAGAGTGCAGATGAGGACAGAGATTATTAAGCTGCATAAGCAGCTTGGAGTAACTATGGTTTATGTGACGCATGATCAGGTTGAAGCCATGACAATGGGGCATCGCATCGTTGTTATGAAGGACGGCATCATTCAACAGGTGGATACGCCCCGGATGATTTATAACAATCCCAGAAATATGTTTGTCGCAGGCTTTATTGGTGCTCCTCCAATTAATTTATTGGAAGGAAAGCTGCTGGAAGGCTCAGGCGGGCTGCTGGAATTCCATACTAACCGTTATTACTTAACCATTCCAGAGAACCAGTCGAAGATTTTGACGGAGAAGAAAAAGATCAATCGAACTGTCGTGTTAGGCATACGCAGTGAGAACATTCATCTGGACCCAACCGTTTATCAGGAGAAGCGTCATACGCAAATAGAAGGAACTCAGAGGATAGGCGAATTGATGGGCGCGGACATGTATTTGTATATGGATATCGGGGCACCTAATTTATTTATTGTTCGGGCCCGCTCGGATCATCAGTTTGTTGATGATGAGAAGCTGACGCTTACCATCGATATGCACAAAGCGCTCTTTTTCGATAAAGACACAAAAGAGAATCTTTTGTATTAATTGTATAGCGGAGGGATGGAGTTGAAGGCGTTATTGCGAACTAGGGTATGGATGGCTTCCATACTGGCACTCGTCTTCGTACTTAGCCCCGCTTTTCCTGGTTTAGCGGCAGACAAAAGCAGTTCGTCGGATGCAAACACCAAGTCAGCGGGTACAGGTAACGAGGTGAATGTGTCCAAATCTTCGGATCCCTATTATGTTGAGGTAATGGAACAATGGAAGCAGCAGGGGGTTGTGTCTGCACATACAGGCAAGATTACAATTCCAGGCTCGAAGACTGCTGGAAGGTCGGCGGATGCGAATATTTCCACAGGGTCGTACAAAGGGAAAGACAATGTACTGATCTGGGGAGCTGTAAGAGATGAATGGATTGAATACGAGGTGGATGTCGCACAAGGCGGCTTATACAGCATTGAAATGTCGTATCATCCCTTTACGGGTACGAAAAGCAGGAAGCCAATCGCGCTTAATCTTTCTATCGATGGCACGAATGCTTTCCTGGAGTCCAAGTCTATAGAGCTGTACAGGCATTGGAAGGACATTTTCCCCATTCGCAAGGATGACAGAGGCGATGAAATTCGCCCGATGTCCGAGGATATATCGGGATGGCTGTCATGGGAGCTTCGGGATTTGTCAGGCGCCTACATAGATCCACTGCTATGGTATTTAACCCCGGGAAGGCATAAGCTCCGTTTGGCAGGAAGCGATCCGATGGCTATCGAATCGATCACGTTCAAAGCACCTGCTGTAACGGAGGATTATAAGACGGTAAGAAGCCGTCAGCCTTCAGGAGCCGCCCCTATTCAGGCAGAACCTATCACAATCGAAGCCGAGCAGGTGCAGTGGAAGAGTGATTCATCCATACAGCTGGCTTATGATAATGATATTGCTACGAAGCCGTATGAGCTTGGCAAAATTACTTATAACACGTTGGAAGGCGAGCGCTGGTCATCGGGCAACCAGGAGGTCAGCTGGAGCTTCGAGGCGCCGGAGAGCGGCTACTATAAAATTGCGATGCGGTCGCAGCAAGCGTTCACGTCTAATCGCTCCTCCTTTCGGACCATTATGATCAATGGAAAGGTCCCCTTTGCCGAACTGAAGCAGTACCGTTTTTTATATGCGACAGGCTGGAAAGGGATTACACTGGTTGACGATCAGAATAAGCCGTACGAGTTTTATTTGCAAAAGGGTACGAATACCCTGTCGATGCGAGTCACGCAGGCACCTATGAAACCGATTTCGTTGAAATTGGAAAACATAGTGGATGGACTGTTCAAGCTGTCAGGGGAATTGAAGACGATGACCGGCGGTGTGGATGATAAGAATAGGACCTGGAATCTTAATAAGGATCTCCCCGGTTTTACCGATAAGTTAAAAGCTGTCAGGGATAAGCTGGATTCAACCCGGGTAAGCCTTGAAGAAGTAAACGGGCGTCCGGATGCAGTTTCCCAAGGTATGGTAACGATTGGAAAGGATATCGAAAGCTTATTAAAGGATCCCGATGAAATTCCATATCAGGCTAGTCGGTTGTTTACACTTCAAGGCAAGGTGGCCGATTTGAACAAGCAGCTCAGCTTTCAGCCTCTTCAATTGGATCAAATTTATGTAGCGCCAATTGATAAAGCTTTTCCCAAGATGGAAGCAACGCTGTTCGAGAAATTCAAAGGCTCCATTGTAACCTTTTTCAACTCCTTCAAGTCCAAAGAAAGACTGAGCCAAATGGACGACAAGGTGCTTAATGTTTGGATGTACAGAGGGCGGGATTATGTCAATTTGCTGCAGAGCTTAACGGATGAGAGCTTCACCTCCCAAACTGGAATTAAGGTAAAAATTAATCTTTTGCCGGATGATAAGCTGCTCTTATTGATGAACGCTGCAGGTATTGCCCCGGACGTTGCATTGGGCTTACCGCAGGATCTGCCATTTGATTACGCGATCCGTAACGGCATTTATGATTTGAAGCAATTTTCTGATTTCGACACCTTTTTTAAACGCTTCGCTCCGGGCTCGTGGACTCCTTTCTACTATAATGGGGGTTATTACGGGGTACCGGAAACGCAATCGTATCAAGTCCTCTATTACCGTAAAGATATTTTGCAAAGCCTGGGTTTGCAGGTTCCCGATACCTGGGATGATTTATACCGGATGCTTCCTGTACTTCAGCAAAATGGGATGAACTTTTCTACTATTGAGCATAATGCGTTCTTCCAGCAAAATGGTGCGGACTATATAGTGAAGGACGGCTCGAAATCAGGGCTGGGCTCTGAAAAGGGATTTGACGCATTTAAAAAATGGACCGATTTGCAAAATAAATACGCCATTGACCAGCGGGTAGAAAACTTCTTCCAGCATTTCCGTGACGGGACTATTCCGATTGGTGTAGCTGATTTGAACACGTATCTCCAGCTGACAGTGGCAGCTCCTGAATTGAACGGCTGGTGGGGTGTGGCTCCTGTTCCAGGCGTTAAGCAGGAGGATGGGACGGTTGCGCGTTGGATTGGCGGAGGCATGCAATCTTCAGCTATTTTTAAACAAACCAAGAAAGCCAATGAGAGCTGGGAGTTTCTGAAATGGTGGACTTCCGCTGAAACACAGGAGCGGTACGGCACCGATTTGGAAACGCTCAATGGTTTGACGTTCCGTTGGAACACGGCCAATATCGAAGCATTTGTAAAGCTTCCATGGAAAAACGATGATTTAAAAGCCATCCTGGAGCAATGGAGATGGTTCAGAGAAATTCCGAATGTGCCGGGAAGCTACTATATGGAACGCGAAATACTCAATGCCTGGAATCGGACTGTAGTCGATGGTATGAATTACCGAACCTCGCTTGAGATGGCAATAACGGAAATTGACCGGGAAGTTAAAAGGAAAATGCAAGAATTCCGATTTGTCGATGGTGATGGCAATGTTGTCCGGTCGCTGAATCTGCCGACTATAACGAAGCCTTGGGAAGGGGTGGATAAGTATGTTAAACAATGAGGTGCACGCGCTTCGCAGAGCACATACTTCCACGAGTAAGTCAAGAAGTAAAGTAAGCGATTTTTTTCTGAAGCTTTGGGCTTTTCGCGCTTCCTATTTGTTTATAGCGCCTTTTATGATCTGTTTCATTGTATTTATATTGATTCCTGTTCTTTGCGCTATTGTTCTTAGCTTTATGTATTATAATGCGCTTGAAGCTCCTCGTTTTATTGGCTGGGATAATTTCCGTTATATGTTGTCCCAGGATTTGATACTCATTAAATACGCGCTTCCGAATACGATTTCCTTTGCGTTAATTATCGGTCCGGGTGGCTACATTTGCGCGTTTATGCTGGCTTGGCTCATCTCGATCCTGCCTGGCATTTACCGTAAATGGTTTACACTTGCTTTATACACCCCATCGCTGGCCGGGCTGGTTGCCATGAGTATTATTTGGACACCGCTGCTCTCCAGTGACAGGCTTGGTTATTTAAACAGCTTTTTGCTAAACCTTGGATTGATCAGCGAACCGGTATTATGGGCTACCAGCAAAGAGCATTTGATGAATTCGATGATTGTCGTCACGCTGTGGAAAAGTATGGGTATTGGTTTTCTTGCTATGCTCGCAGGTATTCTGAATGTCAATCCTGAGCTGTATGAAGCAGGAAGGCTGGATGGTATTCGGAGCCGGCTGGAGGAAATCTGGTATATTACTATCCCTTCAACAAAGCCGCAAATGCTGTTTGGCGCTGTTATGGCAATTGTCGGAGCGATCCAATCCAGTGGGATTGGGGCGGCGTTATCCGGAATGAATCCAACTCCGCAGTATGCGGGTCATATGATTGTAAGCCAGATTGACGACTATGGCTTTAAGCGGTTTGAGCTAGGGTATGCAACCGCGTTATCCGTCATCCTCCTGTTGATTGTTTTCTTTGCCAACAAGTTTGCCAATAAGCTGTTTGGCACTAAGGAGGGCGAATAAATGACTATGGCAGGGACGATTCGAAAGGTCACTCTGTGGCGGAAACGCTCAAGGTTAAGACGTTTAAGTACCTTTGAGAAGGTTTCGGCGGTGCTTCTTATTGCGCTCAGTATTTTTATGCTTCTGCCGATCGTTTATATTTTAAACCATGCATTCAAGCCGTATCAGGAGCTGTTCGTGTATCCGCCGAATATTTTTGTAAGGCATCCCTCCATTCAAAACTTTCTGGAACTGCTCGCTATTACAAAAGGTACGGCGATTCCGGTTACACGTTATATGTTCAACAGTATAGTTGTGACCGGGCTGGGTGTGTTCCTTATCACGATTGTTAGCGCGATGTGTGCTTACCCGATTTCGAAGCATAAATTTCCGGGGCATAAGCTTTTGTTCGCAACAATTCTTTTGACGCTGGTTTTTGTACCGGAAACCGTAGACATACCGCGTTATTTAGTCGTCAGTAAGCTGGGCATTATGAACACTTACTTCGGACATGTTTTACCCCTAGTCGCCGTACCGACTGGTGTGTTTCTTATGAAGCAATTTATCGATCAGCTTCCTGATGAATTACTGGATTCGGCTAAAATGGACGGTGCCAGGGAGCATACGCTGTTTCTAAGAATCGTAATTCCTATGATTATGCCGGCTATAGCAACCATCGCTATTATTGCTTTCCAGGGTGCATGGACGAATACGGAAACCTCCACCTTGTTTATGCAGGATGAGGAAATGAAGACGTTCCCGTTCTATATACATACTTTAACATCCGGTATGGCCAATAACGTAGCGCGTCAAGGTGCAGCAGCAGCTGCGGCAATGCTCCTGTTTCTGCCCAATATGATCATGTTCCTCATGTTTCAGAGCAAAGTTATAGCTACGATGGCGCATTCGGGAATCAAATAACGACAGCTTCGTTGTAAAGGAGTGAGAAGCGTAGCCGTGACTATGAAATACAACGGGCGCAAGGTGGAAAGATGGGGTAGGTTTGAGCTTGTTTTGAAGGGACCCTCTGAGGGGAATCCCTTCCAAGACACGCGGCTCACCGCCCATTTTCAATATAAGAACAGAATGGTCAAGGTGAACGGTTTTTACGATGGGGAGGGCATCTATCGGTTGAGATTTATGCCTGACCAGTTGGGAGCCTGGCGTTATACAACTGAGAGCAGCTGCCAGGAGATGGATGGTCATACAGGTGAATTCGTCTGTATAGAGCCGACTGCGGATAATCACGGTCCTGTGAGGGTCAAGGATGATTATGGATTCGCCTACGAAGACGGCAAGCCGTATATCCCATTCGGTACGACCTGCTATCATTGGACTCACAATGAAGATGAGAGTCTTGAGGAGCTGACCCTGAAGACGCTCAAGCAGGCCCCCTTCAACAAAATCAGAATGTGTTTGCTGCCCACTCATGATATGAATCCCCCGGCATTAGTATTTGCGGGAACCTGCCCGGAGGATGTGGACAAATCTAGATTTAATCCTTCCTTCTTCAGGCATTTGGAGAGAAGGCTGGATGATTTGATGCAGCTGGGCATTGAGGCGGACATCGTGCTGTTTCATCCTTATGACAAAGGCTATTGGGGTTTCGACAGCATGGACTTTGAGACGGATTGTTATTATCTGCAATATGTCATCGCGAGGCTTGGCTCCTATAGACATGTATGGTGGTCGCTTTCCAATGAATTCGATTTTAATAAATACAAAACAGTTGACGATTGGGACAGGCTGCTTCAATTTGTACAACGTATTGACCCTTACCAGCATCTTCGCTCCATACATAACGGAACCAAGATGTACAAATCTTCGTCGCTATACGATTTCTCAAAGCCATGGATCACTCATCAGAGCATCCAGCATTGGGATGCTGAGCTGACATCAAGCTGGCGGGAAACATGCCGGAAGCCTGTTGTGATAGATGAAATTTCCTATGAAGGTAATAGCTCCAGACGATGGGGCAATATTTCCGGCGAGGAGATGACACACCGTTTCTGGGAAGCTATGTCCCGAGGAGGAAGCGTAGGACACGGTGAATCCTTTATCGACCGTGAGACGCGGGCCTGGATATCTACCGGAGGCAGATTGTATGGAGAATGTATCGATAGAATTGCTTTTTTGCGTAAAATCATGGAAGAAGGTCCAGCGGACTGGATAAGGGCTAGTCAGGATGGAAGCTATTGGCTGTACTATTTCGGCCGTCATCAGCATGCCTATAAATATTTGGAGCTACCTGAAAATAGTTCGTATCGGATTGAGCTTATAGATACCTGGAACATGGCAATTACTCCTCTGGAAAATGTAACTGGCGGATTAATTAAGGTGCAGCTTCCGGGAAAACCTTATATGGCATTACGTATTGTGAAGGCATGAACATCAACATTTGCTCTAGAAGGAGGAGATGGAGCTGAACTTAACCAACAAGGTCGAACGTTGGGGCATCTACGAATTAATGCTGAATGCGGATGAATCCTGTGCGGAAAATTCTTTTTCCGACATCCAGCTTTCCGCCCAATTTGAACATCAGCTGCACACAGCTGAAGCGGAAGGCTTTTACGATGGAAATGGGCAGTTCTGCATCAGGTATATGCCAGGGCATGAAGGCGTTTGGAAATATAGAACATCAAGCAATCATTCGAAACTGGATGGACTCATAGGAGAATTTATATGTACAGAGGCTTCTCCTGATAATCATGGGCCTATTGAGATAAAAGATCATACACATTTTCAATATGTGGACGGGACACCTTACATTCCGATCGGTACGAACTGTTATAACTGGCATCAGCAAAGCGAACAGGTACAGGAGCTAACGCTTTGTTCACTTGGCAACTCCCCGTTCAATAAAGTCCGTATGAACGTTAGTCCAACGGCGGATTTACTTAATAGGACTTACTTCTCACATCTGGAAGAGAGAATACAGGAGCTCGCAGTCTTAGGTATTCAAGCTGAGCTTATGCTGTTTCATTCCGAGGATGGAGGAATGGAAGGTATCAATAGGCTTTCTCCCGAAGAGGAGGAGCGATACCTGCGTTATGTTATTGCACGGCTTGGGGCTTATCGCAATATTTGGTGGTCGTTCGTTAATGAGCCCGACGAGAATCAGCATAATGGGTCAAAAAAGGACTGGAACCGATTAGCCCGAATAATTAAAGAATACGATTATGGCTCTCATTTACTTACTATTCTTAGCCCGCATAGAGGCTATGACTTCGGAGCCCCGTGGATAACTCATGTAAGCATTAAACATACGGATGTAAGAGTTGCCTCGGACTATACTAAGCAATATGCCAAGCCTGTTATTGTCGAAGAATGCGGCTGCGAAGGAAATCTGGATACCCGCTTAGGCAGCTTGACTCCGGAGGAGCTTGTGTGCCGAATATGGGAGGGGCATCTGCGGGGCGGCTATGTGACCCATGGAGAAACCTATTTGGGGGATGATGAGCTGCTATGGCAATTGCATGGCGGCGAGCTTCGAGGACAAAGCGTCCAGCGGATTGAATTTATGCAGAGTATTCTGGAGGATGCTCCGCATCATATGACCTACAGCAGCGACAGGCTTGATGCCGCTACCCTGGAAGTTAGAGGGGAATACTATTTGCAGTATTTTGGCCCTCATCGGTTTGCATTTCGCGAATTTGCGTTACCGGAAGGAAAATATCAAGCAGATGTGATTGACACCTGGAACATGACGATTGCCCCTTTAACACAATTGTTGGAGGGACGGTTTCGAATCAATCTTCCAGGAAAGCTTTATCATGCGTTAAGAATTCGAAAGGTGTCAGGCTGCTCATAAAAAATAGCTGAATCAAGGGAGAGATCTTTCATGGAGCAAGTGCGTAAATCAATTGGAAGCTCAAAGTTATGGTACGAGAAGCCTGCGAGATCGTGGACGGAAGCTATGCCAATCGGTAATGGACGGTTGGGCGCGATGGTTTTCGGGAAAGTAAACACGGAAAGAATACAACTGAACGAAGATTCCGTATGGTATGGCGGACCTGTTGACGGGGACAATCCGGATGGAGCCAAATATTTTCAGGAAGTACGTCATTTGCTAATGAAGGGCAAGCAGATTGAAGCCGAAGAGCTGGCACAAATGGGTTTAATGTCGATACCTAAATCATTGCATCCGTATCAACCACTCGGTGAAATGCATTTATACCATGATGGCGAGAAAAAGATGATTTCCAACTATTACAGAGACTTGGACATTCAAGAGGGCATTGCCCATGTCAGCTACTGCCTTAACGATATTTTGCATGAAAGGGAAGTATTCAGCAGTGCGGTTGATCAGGTCATTGTAGTTCGCCTTACATGCGATCGTCCGGCGAAATTAAATATTCGATTAAATTTGAGCCGGAGGCCATTTGACGAAGGGACGAAGAAGATTTCATCAGATACAGTGGCCATGAGCGGGGAATGCGGTAAAAATGGCGTTACGTTCTGCACGGCGGTAAAGGCCGTTTCAGAGGGCGGTTCGGTCAGTGTTATCGGTGATTTTCTGACCATTCGTCAAGCGGAAGCGATCACTCTCTATCTTTCTGCGGCGACAACCTTCCGGCATTCGGATCCGCAAGCGGAATGTATCAGGCAGTTGAATTATGCTGCAAGCAAAGGGTATGAGCGGGTTAAGCAGGATCATGTGTCGGATCATCGGAGCAAGTTTCAACGAGTGAAGCTGGAATTGGCTAAAGATGATGGTGAAACCGCTTACCCGGCCACAGACGTTCGGCTTCAGCGCTTCAAGGATGGCGAGGCTGATCCAAAGCTGGTCGCTTTATATTTCCAGTATGGACGTTATCTGCTAATGGCAAGCTCACGTCCAGGTTCGAATCCCGCCAATTTGCAGGGGATCTGGAATGAGAGCTTCACCCCTCCGTGGGAATCCAAATATACGATCAACATTAATACCGAGATGAATTATTGGCACGCAGAAGTATGCAATTTGCCCGAATGCCATGAACCGCTATTTGATTTGATAGAGCGTATGAGGCCGAATGGCAGAAAAACGGCACAAAGGGTGTATGGGTGTGGAGGATTTGTCGCCCATCACAATACCGACATGTGGGGAGCGACCCAGATTGAAGGGAACTTTATGCCGGGATCGATATGGCCGATGGGGGCTGCCTGGTTGTCTTTGCACTTATGGGAGCATTACCGGTTTGGATTGGATGAAAAATTTCTGCGGGATAAAGCTTATCCTGTGATGAAGGAAGCGGCGGAATTTTTCTTGGACTACTTGTTCGAGGATAAGCAGGGGCGTCTTATTACAGGTCCATCCCCTTCTCCGGAAAATAAATTTATCGGCCCGGATGGCAGCGTGGGTTGTCTGAGCATTGGGGCTTCAATGGATACGCAAATCGTATACACGCTTATGCGGGCTTGCATGGATGCATCCGAGATTTTGTATAAGGATGAGCCTTTGCGTGAGAAATGGGAGCATGTTCTGAAGAAGCTGCCTAAACCACAAATCGGGAAGCACGGGCAGCTGCAGGAGTGGGTGGAGGATTGGGATGAGGTTCATCCGGGTCATCGCCACATTTCTCACTTGTTCGCCCTCCATCCGGGGGAAATCATTCATGTGCGCCACACTCCGGAATGGGCCGAGGCGGCCAAGCGGACGTTAGAGCGCAGGCTGGAGAATGGAGGCGGGCATACGGGCTGGAGCCGTGCCTGGATTATTAATTTCTTCGCGCGTCTGGAGGAAGGAGAGCATGCTTACGAGCATCTTCGATTGCTGCTGACGCTCTCAACACTGCCCAATTTATTTGACAATCATCCCCCGTTTCAGATTGATGGAAACTTCGGAGGAACAGCAGGTATTGCAGAGATGCTGCTCCAGTCGCACCGTGGAGAGCTCACCTTGCTTCCAGCTTTGCCAAGGGAATGGAAAACAGGCAAATTCAGCGGGTTTCGCGCCCGTGGAGGGTATGAGGTCGATATGGAGTGGGAGGAAGGACAACTGCTCCGTTGTGTCATCCGAGCTACCAAAACCCAGCTATGCCGTGTGTCTTGCAGGCAGCCTCAGCTCCCTCTCTATGTGGAGTCGGACGGGAAACAAGTCGAAACTTCAGCTGCCGGTTATTTGACCGAGTTTGAAGTTATTGAAGGCCATACCTATGTGCTTCAGGCTAACAAGGTATCACAAAGCGCAGATACAAAAATGGCTGAAACAATCTAAATAGTACACTGGAAGCAGCGAACAGGCCATCGGAAACGATGGCCTGTTCGCTGCTTCCGCAATGTGGTTCAATAATCCCTTAAAAAAGCATGAACAACCTATACATGATTTTTTGTGCTGGTGTAATCTAGAAATCAGAGAGGTGAGAATATGGAATTTATTAGACCTGAACATTATTTGCCGAGAAAACAGCACATCAGTGATGTGAACAAATATGGAATCGGTATGATTGGCTGCGGAAGCATAGCCAATACTGCACATCTACCTGCTTATACGAAATACGGATTAAAAATTGCTGCTTGCTGCGATGTTAGCGAGGAGGCGGCGCGTGCTACAGCGGAAAGATTCAATATTCCGTTTTGGACAACGGATGTTAATGAGCTGCTCGAGAGAGAGGATGTCGCGGTTATCGATTTGGCTATCCATCCCGAGCCAAGGCTGGAAGTACTCAAGCTGATCGGCAAAGCACCACGGCCGGTTTTATGCCAGAAGCCGCTCGCGCTTAGTCTGGATCACGCCAAGCTGCTAGGATCTGAGGCGAATCGGCTTGGCATTACGCTTGGAGTGAACCAGCAGGCCCGTTGGGCTCCTGCGCATAAAGCGCTAAAGCTGGTGCTGGAGCAGGATCTGATCGGCGACATCTACAGCATTCACCATGATATGCGTTCATTTCAGGATCAAGCGGGCCGATGGTGGACGAATATGAAAAACTTTAACATCGTGGATCACGGTATTCATTATGTGGACTTATGCCGTTACTTTAACCCTAATCCGCAGCAGGAATGGTCCAGGGTACATTGCACAACTGCCCAGCTGCCTCAGCAAAATGCGATAGATCCGCTGATCTACTCAGCGAACGTTGAGTTTGGCCCGAAGGGCGGGCGCAATCCATTGATGGCAAGCCTGCATTTCAATAATATTGCCAAAGCAAACCGCTCTCACAGCAACACCTGGTGGGTGGATGGCACAGAAGGAAGCGTGTGGTGCACACAGGATACACTGTATATGGCATTAAACAAGCATAAAAATGTCGTACATGAGATTCAGCTCAAGGGAAGCTGGTTTCCCGATGCATTCGCGGGCTCGATGCTGGCGTTCATTACTTCTATTGACCAAGGCACACTCCCGCCGGTTACGCCTGAAGATAACCTGCAAACCATAGCAATGACTGCAGCCATGGTCTCATCAAGTGAAGAAGGCTGCGTGGTGGAGAGAGCAGATGTGCTGAAAGGATGCGATAAGTAATGAATAAGCTTGGATTTATGAGCTACGTATATATGGGCTGGTCTGCTGAGGATATAGCCGAAAACGCTTGCAAGCACGGTCTGACGTATATGCAGTTGGATCCGAAGCAAAAGTTTCAGATCATGGATGATGAACCCTTTTCACCGGTTCGTATTGAGAAGCTTCGTACTATTTTCGAAAATAAGGGCATTTCTATTATAGGTTTATCCGGGTATACGAACCTGCTGAATCCCAATCTCGCTAAACGGGAAGATAAGCTTGCGCAGCTTGAGAAGATGATAGACCTATGTTCGGCTTACGGAACAAGGTATATCGCTACGGAAACGGGCAGCCTTCACCCGACCAATGCCTGGCGCGACTATGAAGGAAACCGCTCTCCTGAAGCATGGGAGCAGCTGCTCTCCATCGTTGACCGGTTGCGCAACCGTGCGGTAAAGAACGGAGCCGTTCTTCTGGTGGAAGGCTTCGCCCTCAATGTACTTGCAACTGTGGAGCAAGCGGCTAGTCTCATCGAGCAGCTTGGCAGCGAAGGCTTGGGAATCATCATGGACCCGTTCAATTACTTCACGCCAGAGGATCTAAGTAAGCAGGAAGAAGCCATGGCTCATGTTTTTAAGCATATAGGTCCATATAGTCCGATTGCGCATGCAAAGGATTCTCTATACAACGAGGAGGGCTTTACAACCCCGCGAGTGGGAGCAGGACAGGCCAATTGGGATGTATACGCAGCCTATCTTGCCAGCTGTATGCCGGAGGTGCCGTTAATTCTGGAGCATGCCAAGCCGGAGGAAATAACGGATTGTGTAGAGCTGATTCAGCAAGCGTTTGAGAACGCAAAGACAGGCAGGGAAGTGAAGGACAGTTATGGCGCATAAACCTAGATTAGGCATTCAGGGGCCAGTCGTTGCCTGGCAGGATTCATGGGCAGGGGATGCTTCAGACCTCGTAATGCGTACAGGAACAGGAAGTGTTTGTCCTTCCCAGGACCCGAAGCCTGAACCGGCTGCTTTTCTCAACATATTGAAGGAGCTAAACGCAGACTTTTACGTGCACCATGTGATTCCAGGACTCGAAGGGGATTCATCGGTATTGGAAGACGTTGCTCGTGCAGGATTGGATATTTGTCTGGGCAATGAATATGGCAATATAAACGGGCCTTGGGTGGAAGGAACGAACCGTTATGACGTGCCAGATGAAATGATCGTCGAGGCTGGACACATCGGACGCTGTATCGGTTTGTTGTACGACGAGCCCGAGCATTTGCAAATTAATGCCGGGCAATATCGCAAAGACGGATGGTTTCCCCATTGGGGGAGCACAGAAGGGCTTCGATTGGAAGCAGCGCGCAATAAGGTAGAGCAAGCGGTTCATTTACGCGTTGAACATGTTCGAAGCGTCTTAATGAAGGCTGAATTAAACAATGTGTCCATACCTTTGATTTCGGAGCAAGTGTTTCCGACCCAGTTCCATACTTTGGCCAAAGCAGGTATGGACCTGTGTCCGAAAATTATGAAGGAATCATTCCAATCGCTGCAGCTATCTACCGCATTGGGCGCAGCTAAGCAGTATGGAAGAGCGATGTGGGTATGCGCTGATTTGTGGGGACCCGATACCGGAGAATGGTTTACAAGGTTCCACGGATTTCCAGGTCACTCTCCGCAAGAATTTGAATCAGCCTTGAAGCTCGGTTATTTGATGGGGCCAACCCATTTGTTTACCGAAAATATCGATGTTCTTCTGAAGCATACGGGCAGCGGATTCGAAAAAACGGAATTCGGAGAGGTATGGAGACAGTTTACGGGCCAATTTGTACCCGAGCATCCATTGACCTGGGACCATTCACAGGCTGATCCGGACATTGTGATCATTCATTCGGACGACAGCAACTACGGGCAGAATGAAAGACTATTTGGCAGCTCGGAGCTGGTCGGTTCAGCCGCTTCACAAAGCGTTTTTCAAATTTGGCATCTTCTCAGTCGAGGAACGATACCTGCCCATGGCAGTTGCATGCATATACCGGGCTATAGCTTCCCAAGACATGAATTGAAGCGGGAAGTACCGCTTGAACAATTTCCTCTGGCAAACGGCTATCCTTGTAAGGATGAGAATCGAATACATCCTTTGTTTTATCCCGTTAATAATGTTCTCGTATATGACGAGCAAGTCAGTGCGGAACAACTGGGCCAGCCCAAATTAATTGTGGCGGGGGGATCCACTCTTTCATCAGATACGTTAGCGGCGGTCATTCAAAGAGCA
This sequence comes from Paenibacillus sp. GCM10027630, assembly GCF_042676305.1. Classification (NCBI taxonomy): domain Bacteria; kingdom Bacillati; phylum Bacillota; class Bacilli; order Caryophanales; family Paenibacillaceae; genus Paenibacillus; species Paenibacillus sp. GCM10027630. The sequence goes on from NZ_JBHTGY010000010.1 coordinate 84,798, forward strand.
AATGATGGAAGTGTAGTTGTAATCGCTGATTGGCTGCTGCCTGCAAGCCTTCCGAAGGAATGGCTATCGAGTGGAAAAAGGGGCCGTGGCCTGTGGATCGTGACTCATGACTTTTTGGAGGATCGGGTCAGGGAGGCTGTGGAGCCATTCTTGGGAAAAGACAGCTGCTGGATGCAGCGTTTCGGCACAACAGAAGTAAGAATGTCACCCAAGGACAGTCGAGGCTTCACCCTTGAGTTTGAACTTTATGGTACAGGAGGGCATTTAATTGGAGCAAACTAGGCATCAAGATCCGTTCGCGGAAATCGCGTTTCGTGAGCATCCGGGAAATAAAGACGAACTGCGAGAGATTCCTCCTGCAGCTTACGATAAACAATATTTTACTCCGGGATCGGAAAAAGCGGGTAATGCCGCACTGCTTCCATACGAGGCACAAATGGCCCTTTTTCACGAAGATCTGGCGCTGCTGCGTGAGAAATACCGCCCGTTCATGGCTAATTTAACGCCTGCTCCTGCTTTGAGCCGCAAGCGGCAGCATTGCAAGCAATTTCAATTCCGCTATCATTCCCAAGAGGATGCCAATTTTACACGTGTATTGGAAGGGGAGGGTGATTGGGAATCGGTAACCGTACCTGATTTTCGGGGACCAACGGGTGAGAATGGGAAATGGACCGGATTTTACCGGAACGAATTCACCTATGCCTCCATTCCAGATGGAAAGAGAGTATACCTCGTATTTAAAGGGGTCGATTACAAAGCTAGCGTATATTTAAATCGCAAGTGTATCGGCAGTCATGAAGGGTTCTTTGCTCCGTTTGAATTCGATGTTACTGATTTTTTACAGGAGAATAACACGCTTGTCATAGAAGTCAGCAATGATTACTCGATGATGGGGGTAGGCGGCACCAAGCTGGATGGGGATAAAATGTATGCGGCTACAGGTCCCGGCTGGGATGATCCCTACAGCGGCTGGAATCATTGCCCACCGGGAGCCGGCATCTATAACAGTGTCTATTTGGAAGAGCGGCAGCCCTTATTTATTCAGGATGTGTTCGTTCGGCCGAACATTGATGAAGACTTCGTAGAAGTATGGGTCGATGTGGTCAATACAACAAACCGGCTGCTGGAGAATTTCGAGCTCAATCTCGAAGTCATGCCGAGGAATTTTATTGGGCCAGGAATTCGACCCATGTCGTTCCATGTGTCCTATGCCGGACCGGGAGTCAATTATTATCGCTATAAGGTTGATTTTCCGGAGTTCAAGCTGTGGGAACCGGAAGCGCCTTTCTTATATGTGGCACGTGTAGGCGTAAATAATTTGTCAGAATGCCTGGATATTGTGGATCGCAATTTCGGTATGAGAAAGTTTCATATGGATGAGGAGAATACGCCAAAAGGTACGCTTTATCTCAATAATGAGCCGATTATTTTACGGGGCGCCAATGAGATGGGGCATTTGCAGCAATGTGTAATGAGGAATGACTTTGACCAGCTGATCGATGACATTTTGATAGCGAAGCTGGCTCACATGAATTTTTATCGGATTACTCAACGGCCTGTTCAAGAGGAGATATACGATTATTTCGATATGCTGGGCATGATGCATCAATGTGATCTGCCCACATTCGGATTCATCCGTCGCAATCAATTCATTGAAGGAATCAAGCAGGCTGGGGACATGGAGCGACTGATTCGCAGTCATCCATCCTCGGTAATTGTTTCTCTGATTAATGAACCGTCGCGAACGGAGAAACGGCGCAAGGGACACAGACATTTACACCGTAACGAGCTAGAAGCTTTTTTTGTCGCAGCGAGACAGGCGATTTTTGTCGAAAATCCAGATCGGGTAGTCAAAAATGCAGATGGGGATTACAATCCGCCGACACGCGAAGGGCTGCCTGATTTTCATTGCTATAACATGTGGTATACGAACAATGGCATATCGGTTGGAAAAATGTACAAAGGCTTTCTTCCTCCGATCAGGGAGGAGTGGAAGGCCGGTTGCGGTGAATACGGAACGGAAGGCTTGGACAACTACGAGCTGATGATAAGCCGCTATCCTGGGGAGTGGCTTCCGGACAATGAATCGGATGCATGGATGCCAAACCGCATCAACGGAGCGCAAACCTATGCTCACCATGGGGATTGGTACACCGAGCAGCAAACGATTCACAGCTGGATTGAAGCCAGTCAGAAGCATCAATGCTTGGCGACCAAGCTGATGACCGATGCTTGGCGCAGAAGGGCGGATCGGGTAGTTTCCACAGCTATTCATCTCCTGATTGATGCATGGCCCTCCGGCTGGATGAAGGCTCTCGTCGGGGCTGACCGGATACCGAAGCCAGCTTACTTTACCTATAAGCATTGTTTGGAGCCGGTTCGCATTCATTTAAGAGGGGACAGGTGGAAAGTATATGTCGGGGAAACGATGGAGATAGAAGCTTGGCTGCTGAATGATACGGCTAAGGAATATGAGAATTGCCGTGTTGTCGCCACGCTTCGTGATGATAATCGGGATTACGGCAATTTTGAAATTACCGGTTCGCTTTCGGCGGCAACCTCGCGGTATGCGGGGACGATCCGTTTCTCCGTACCTATGGTTCAGGATAGACAGAGCCTGCATGTGGATGCCTGCTTATTGAATGAAGCTGGAGAGGTTATAAGCACGGAACGATTTACTTTCGAAACATTTGTTAAGGCAAATAATGAGAAACCGGATAAAGTTATCTACATGGATGCGGAATCCGAGCTGCTTGGTTCGCTTCTGGAAGTGGACGGAGAGCCTTACGACGAATCAATGAAGCAGGCCGGGACGCTAGTTGTTTCATCCAGAGAATTATTTATTCGTCATCGAACCTCTACTCTTGAAAAGATACGCAACGGTGCTACCGCTTTATTTATTCTAAATCGTTTCGATTCGGAGCCGTGGGATATTGGGGAAACAACGGTTCAGACGTCCAAGCTGCGTGAGATTTACACGCTTGCTGTGGACACGGATAATCCGCTGCTAAGCTGGATGAAGCCGGATGATCTATCTTATTTATATCACTTGCCCAATGACCGAATAGAGGGCATTTCCAACTGCCATTTGCAAGGTAATGGAATCGAGCCAATTGCATTTGCCTATCACGCGAATGGTGAGCTGAACGGGAAGCGCAAGCTGCCTTTGGTAGGCTCGAAAAAGCTTGGAAAGGGTCGGATCTTCTTCTCCTGCCTGCCTCTATCAGGCAGATTGGGCTTTAATCCTACATTGGATCGTTTCTTGATCTCGATACTAGGGGAAAAAGGAGGCGACAATGAATGCACTTGTACGCCATTGCTAGCAGAACCAAGCAACAACGCGCTGAGTTAAAGGTTAGTGACGCGGGACTCCAACTGGCGCTACTCAGTGAAGGCAAGGAAACTCCCTATTATTCGGGGGTTTTGAATGATATGTTGGTTTATTCCTCCGGAAAGTCTTGGCGTTCCGATCTTGCGGGACTTCAGAATGTGCAAGTTTCTTCCCCGGATGATGGAGGGGTTAATAACGATACGAACCATACGAGTAACAGGATGATTCAAATCAGCGGAACTCTTGGAGCGCTGAGCTTCTCAATGGAGCTGTTATTCGATGAACAGGATGCGCTCAAATTGCATGTTGCTTGGACAAACACGACGGATCAGACCTTGCATGATGTCGCAGCTGGAATACAATTCAGCTTGCCTAAGCGGGAGAAGGAAATCATAACGATTCCCGGTGTGATTTATAATAACAATCCTTCCTCCGACCCGCAGCGTCTTGTTCCAAGGCTTGGCACAGGCGAGCATAAAGGGGTTATCGTCGAAGAGCATCGGCTCCCGATTCCTTGCGTGAATATAGAGTGGAAGGAGGCCGGTGAGTCCCGATATTTATCTTTGTTTTCGATACCTGCTTATGTGGAAGGTTTGGATGGAACCGTTCATTATGGTTCTCTCGGAGCGATTCAGGAGGATAACGGATCCGTACTTGCGGTTATGAGCGGAGTGTTGATGTTTAATGGCGACAAGGATATTTGCTATATGGGAAAAAGTAAATCAGAGCCGTATAGCGGCGGGTATTTAGACTTTATGCCCGGATTCACATTGGCAAAGGAATACACGCTGGACTGGGGGACGATTTCCACTCCGGGCAGAGGCTTCCGCGAAATCGTTCGCAAAGGATTGGACCTATTCCAACTGGAGGGCTCCAAGCCGCTTTCCCTGGAAGAAATCATTAAGCTCAAAACAAACGCGATGGATGACCGATGGAGGACGAATGAAGAGGGAGCAGCCGGATATGTAAAATTCAGCGATTCCAATTCATTCGGCAATGCGTCCAAGCGTCCGCTCCATTATATGTATGGATGGACGGGACAATGCTTGAAGCTGGCCTGGTGTGATGCCCGTCAAGGGTTTACTCAAGGGGAAGAGGAGAGAATTTCCCGCTGCAAGCAGGCTGTTGACTTCTATTTGGGGGCGAGCCGTACGGATCTTCCAGGTATACGACGGAGCTCTTACCGTATCGAAGATGGACAATGGGATGACTTCAGCTTGAATAAGCAGTCTGTCATTGCGAGCAGGGCTATCGGAGAGACGATAGCTGATTTAGCTGAAATTGTACTTTTATTCCGGGATCAGGGCAGAGATATTCCTGCCTCCTGGATCGAAGCCATTCGCGAGTCCGCCGATTTCTATGTGTCGGGCGTCTTGTCTTCTGGCATCTTTCCGGCAGCATGGCTAATGGACGGCACTCCGGCTGACGAGATGATTACTGCAGCGGGGGTTCCGTGCTTAATTGCTCTTGTTAAAGCTTACCGGGTGCTGGGAGATGAATTGTATTTGGCAGCGGCTGAAGCTGCGATGCAGCGTTACTATGAGCTGCATGCCGAGACGTTCGAACGGCCATTTGCCCGTTCTACGCTGGATGCCAAATGCGAGGATAAGGAAGCGGGGATGTATTTCTTCCTGGCGGCATATGAGCTGTTTATATTGACAAGTAAACAGCAGTATGGGGAATGGGCTGAGCTATCGGCAGACTGGCTGCTTACCTTTGTATATATGTGGAAGCCTGCTTATGATAAGGGCTCGAAGTTCGAGGAAGTCGATTTTAACGCTATAGGATGGCCCACGGTCAGTGTGCAGAACCATCATTTGGATGTGTTCTTCCCGACTTATGAGTTATGGAAGTTCGGCAGGTTAGCGGGCAAGCGGCAATATGAGCGTATAGGCCAACTATCATTCGATGCTATGGGGCAGGGAATATGCAGGGAGCCGGGCGATTGGAGCTTCACCGTTGTTGGTGAGCAGGGAGAAGGCTTCTTTCAAACCCGGTGGCATCACCGAGGGCATAGCAACAAGTGGAATCCGTCTTGGGTTATAGCCACTATTTTGCATAATGCCCTGCGCTTTCAGGAGGAAATAGAATGATGGATCAAGAGGGGGGGACAAACCACGTGAACAGCAGGACAATTCCGGATTGGGAAAATATAGAGGTATTAGGACGGCATACAGAGCCGCCGCATGCCGGATTTATTTCGTATGAGGATATGGAGACGGCTCTGGACAATGAAAGGGCAGCATCCCCTTTTTTCCAGTCGTTGAACGGCAATTGGAAATTTTGTTACGCGGATAGCCCTGATAAGGCTCCTGCGAATTTTTATGAAGCTTCTTATGCGGTAAACGACTGGAATACGATACCGGTTCCCGGCAATTGGCAGATGCACGGATATGGCCGCCCTCATTATTCCAGCAGCTATTATCCTTTTCCCATTGATCCGCCTTATGTACCTAATGATAATCCGGTAGGCTGCTATCGTAGAAGCTTTGGCCTGCCTCATTCCTGGGATAACCGCCAAGTGTTTCTTGTATTTGAAGGGGTCGACTCGGCTTTTCACGTTTGGATTAACGGGCAATTTGCAGGGTACGGACAGGGCAGTCATCTGCATTCTGAATTCAGAGTGACCTCGCTGCTGCAGCCTGGAGAGAATACGATTGCTGTTCAAGTATACCAATGGAGCGATGGAACCTATCTGGAGGATCAGGATAAATGGCGGTTAAGCGGCATATTTAAGGATGTTTATGTGAAAGCAACGCCGGATGTCCATATTCGGGATATTGCGGTACAAACACGGTTTAGCGAAGATCATCAGGATGCCGAGCTTGGGGTCAAGATTCATGTGCGAAACTATGCTGATTCTGCTCAAGCTCGGCCGCATCTAGTAAAGCTGATGTTACTGGATGATGAGCGGCAAACGGTTTATGAAAGCGCAGTCGGAAGGGGCATTCAGCTTAATTCCAATGAGGAACAGACGCTAAGTATGGATATTCCCGTTATGAATCCACGTCAATGGTCGGCCGAGGAGCCTAATTTATATGCGCTCGTTGTAAGCCTTGAGGATGAGCAAGGGAATGTGCTTGAGGTTGGAAGTGTGACGGTAGGCTTTCGGGATATCGCGATCCGGGATGGGCAGCTTTTTGTCAACGGAAAATCCGTTATCTTGAAGGGAGTTAACCGCAATGAGTTCCATCCGGAGCTCGGGTTTACGACACCTTACGAGTCGATGGTCGAGGATGTTCTTTTGATGAAGCAGCACAATATGAATACTGTACGCTTATCCCATTATCCGAATGATACACGTTGGCTCGATTTATGCGATCGGTATGGATTGTATGTTATTGATGAAGCGGATTTGGAAACCCACGGCTGCCATTTTATCGAAAATGAGAGCTATCTGGCTGAGCAGCCCGAGTGGAGGCAGGCATTCCTTGACCGTGCGGTTCGCATGGTGGAAAGGGATAAGAACCACCCATCCGTCATTATTTGGTCACTCGGAAATGAATCGGGCTATGGGCCTAATCATGATGCGATGGCTGAATGGGTGCGCAAGGCCGACCCAACTCGTCCGATCCATTATGAACGCGCTAAAGACGCACCGGTCGTTGATGTCGTCAGTTCGATGTATCCGTCCCTGGAAGCCTTGATCGAAGAAGGGGAGAAGGCTGATCCCCGGCCCTACCTGATGTGCGAATTCGGGCATGCTATGGGAAATTCCGTAGGCAATCTGAAGGATTACTGGGATGCTATTTATAAATATAAGCGGCTGCTGGGTGGTTTGATCTGGGAGTGGACGGATCACGGTATTGTGCAGAAGCTGGAGTCAGGCGAGGAATGGTATGCCTATGGAGGGGATTTCAACGATCATCCGAATAGCGGACATTTCTGCATAGATGGATTGCTGTTCCCGGACCGTACAGTTAAAGCTTCGATTATGGAGTTAAAAAAGGTCATTCAACCGGTCGTAATAGAGCTTAACGATATACAGTCCGGGGCTGTGACCATTTGTAACCGCTATGATTTCAGAACCTTGAAGCATTTGGAAGCTTCTTGGTCGCTTATATGCGATGGGGAGATTGTAGAGCAAGGGATACTGCCTGAGCTGGATGTGCCGGCTGGTGATCGTGCTGTTGTTACGATTCCTTGGACGAAGGAATTAGCCCGACTTCAAGGAGAGTGCTGGCTGCATATCCGTTTCACCTTACGTGAAGCGGTAAGCTGGGCTCCGCGAGGCTTTGAGATTGCTTGGGCCGACCTGCCGCTGGCTGTTGCGGAACGGAAGATTGCCGGGAGAGCTGTAAGTCTGGATTCTATGCCCAGGATCCAAACTGTTGAAACGAATACAGGGGTTCACCTTTACGGAAATGATTTCTCTATTAGCTTTGATAAAAGCAGAGGGGTTATGACCTCTTTCGATTATAACGGCGTACCGCTTTTGGCTAGTGGCCCTAAGGTTCAGCTGTGGCGGGCAACGATCGATAATGACAATCGCCAATCCAAGGAATGGAAGACGTTTGGTTATGACCGGCTGAATCATCGCATGCATCAATTTTCAGTCCATCCTTATCATCGTTCTGCTGTCCAAGTGCTGATCAAGTCAACAATTGGAGCAGCTGCCTTGGGGAATGCCTTTACAACCTGGATGACCTATACGGTTTATGGCTCCGGTGATGTTCTTATCACCACTCGTGTTGTACCGAGAGAGGGCTTGCCTCCGCTGCCTCGGCTGGGCTTGCAGATGACGATGCCTGGTGGATTCGATCAATTCTCATGGTTCGGGTTAGGGCCTCACGAATGTTACATCGACCGGAAAGAGAGCGGGCGGCTCGGGGTATACAGCGGTTCCGTGCAGGACCAATTCGTTCCGTATATTATGCCGCAGGAAAATGGCAATAAGACGGATACCCGTTGGGCATCTGTGACTAATAAGCTCGGAACAGGATTATTCATTGGCGGTATGCCAAGGCTGGATGTAGGTGTGAGCCATTATTCGACTGAAAATTTAACGAAAGCGAAGCATACGTACGATTTGCAGCGGCAGGCTGAAACCTTCATAAATATGGATTACGCCCAAGCTCCAATAGGAAATTATAGCTGTGGGGAAGCTCCACCACTTGATAAATATTTGTTGAATCCGCAAGATACTACGTTTTCACTGCGGTTGAAGCCATTCTCTACAAGGGATAATTCGCCTATGAAATTAAGCAGACAGCAGCTGGAGACAATTGCTGAGGCTTCGAATGTAAATGAGCCGGTGCTGAAGACTTCAATAAGGAAGCAGGAGGTAGGCATATGATCAGCCGTAAATTTCCAAAGATGATGTTCGGCGGCGATTATAATCCGGAGCAGTTTCCTAAGGACATTTGGAATGAAGACATGCGGCTGTTTCAGCTGGGTGGAATTGACATAGCTACTATTAATGTGTTCGCTTGGGCCTTGAATCAGCCGGATGAAGATACCTATAACTTCGAATGGCTCGATGAAGTGATGAACAAGCTTCAGGAGAATGGTGTACGCGTATGCATGGGCACCAGCACTGCAGCACATCCGGCATGGATGGCAAGGAAATATCCGGATGTACTAACCGTGACCTCGGACGGGAAGAGGAGGAAATTCGGACGGAGGCATAACTCCTGTCCGAACAGTCCTACCTTTCGCCACTATGGCGGATTAATGGCCAGAAAGCTTGCGGAGCGCTATAAGGATCATCCTGCTTTGCTGCTCTGGCACGTTAACAATGAGATAGGAAACCGCTGCTTTTGCGATAATTGCGAGAGAGCATTTCGGGATTGGCTAAGAAAGCGGTACGGCACGATAGAACAGCTGAACCAGGCTTGGTACACCAAGTTTTGGGGTCACACCTTCTATGACTGGGAAGAAATCGTTCTGCCAAGTGCGCTAACTGAAGGCTTATCTGGCGGCAACTCCGATCAGACCGCTTTTCAAGGAATTACGCTTGATTTCTTCCGGTTTAATTCCGACAGCTGGCTGGACAGCTATCTAATTGAATACAATGCGATAAAACAGATCATACCGGATGCAATCGTAACGACCAATTTTCAAGGCAATGGGACCTACAAGCCGCTTGATTATTTCAAATGGGCGCCTTACCTGGACATTGCGGCACTTGATATTTATATCGAGAATCATACCCCGGAAAGCTATATGGCCATGAGATATGATCTGATGCGCAGCTTGAAGAACGGAGCTCCTTTCATGCTGATGGAGCAAAGTCCAGGCGTTATTAACTGGAAAACGGTTAACCCTACGAAGCGCCCCGGTGTGATGAGGCTTAGAAGCTATCAAGCGATAGCCCGCGGTGCAGAATCGGTTATGTTCTTTCAGCTTCGTCGCTCGCTCGGCGCTTATGAGAAATTCCATGGAGCCGTTATCGACCATGCGGGTCACGAGCATACGCGAGTGTTCAGGGAATGCGCAGAGCTCGGCAAGGAGCTGCAGCAGCTAGGTGATCAAATGCTGGATTCGCGTGTAGCAAGCAAGGTTGGCATTTTGTTTGACTGGGACAATTGGTGGGCAGTCGAGCTCGGTGGAGGGCCTTCGGTTCATTTTAAATATTTGGATCAAATTCAAAGCTATTATGACGCCTTGTATGACAACCAGATCCAGGTCGATCTGATCCATGTGGATACGGACTTAAGCTCCTATGATTTGGTACTGGCGCCTTTCTTGTATATGACCAAGCCCGGACACGCCGAGAAGCTGGAACGTTACGTGGAGAGTGGCGGCACGTTCGTGACCGGTTTTTACAGCGGGATTGTAGATACGAACGATAAGGTTATTCCGGGCGGCTATCCAGGAGAGCTTCGCAGGCTTCTCGGGATCTGGGTGGAAGAGATCGATGCCATGTTTCCGAATCAGACGAACCAAATGATCATGCAGCAGCCATTAGGGCAATTACAGGAACAAGAATTCTGCGAATGCAGGCTGGCCTGCGAGGTTGTTCATCTGGAGGGAGCAGAAGCCGTAGCTGTATTTGGCAGCGATTATTACAGCGGGGCTCCTGCTTTGACACGCCACAGGTACGGTAAGGGGGAAGCTTGGTATGCAGCCACCGATCCCAGCGCTGAATTTAAACGGCATTGGCTGAAGGCGTTATGCAATCACGCAGGCATCTATCCGTTGATGAAGGCTCCAGCTGGAGTGGAGGTAACCCAACGTGAGAAAGATGGTGTTCGCTTCACCTTCTTGCTGAATCACAGCGATCAGGTTCAAACGCTACCTGTTGGCGAGCACAAGCAGTTGGAGCTTCTAAGCGGTGCTAACGTACAAGGCGAAATAGAGCTCCAGCCGAAGCAGGTCATGATTCTTAAGAAGTAAATATAAGAGAACCGGCAGATGTTGTCAGGCAGGTTCTCAGAAGGAGGCGATTGCTCATGAGCGGAAGCGAGCAGCTGCGCAGTAAATTCGAACAGCCATCGGTTGAATATAGGTCGGCTCCATTCTGGGCATGGAATGATGACCTGCAAGAGGAAGAGCTGGTGCGGCAAATCGAACAGATGAAGGAGCAGGGAATGGGCGGTTTTTTCATCCATTCCCGAGACGGTTTGGAAACCGATTACATGGGCCGAGAATGGATGGATTACGTTCGGACAGCTGTACAAACCGCTGAACGGCTTGGTATGCAGGCATGGCTGTATGATGAGGACCGCTGGCCGTCCGGCTTTGCAGGAGGGCTCGTGCAGGCTAGTGGCGGGGATGCCAATAGAGCCAAAGGGTTGACGATGGAGGTATGCCATCCAGGGGATTCGTGGAATATAGCGGATGCTGCTGCTTTGTTTAAGGCAATCATCGATGAGAGAAGTCTGATTCGCTGTGAACGTCTGCCAATTAACGAAGCCCCTAAGTTGGAAAAAGATGAAGTACTGCTCGTTTTTCGAGTGGAGGTGTCGGAATACAGCGAATGGTTTAACAACGAAGCACCGCCAGATAATTTGAATCCGGATACGGTGCGGACGTTTATCGATACCACCTATGAAGCCTACAAGCAAGAGGTTGGAGAGCAGTTTGGCACAACTATCCGTGGTGTGTTCACTGATGAACCGAGCATTCATGACCGTCATTGCAGGTTTACAGAAGGACGGGGCTGGATTCCATGGACATGGACATTCCCGTCGTTTTTCCAAGAAAGAAGGGGCTACGATCTTCTGGATATCGTCCCCTACATGTACTTCAATGGGGAGTACTCCTCACAAGCCCGCCATGATTACTGGAGGACGATCACGGAAAGATTCAGTGAAGCGTACTCCAAGCAGCTCGGCGATTGGTGCGATGACAACGGAATCGCTTTTACAGGCCATTACTTATGGGAAAACAATATGGGCACAGCTACCCGCGTATGTGGGGCTGTTATGCCCAATTATCGTTTTCAGCAGGTTCCCGGTATCGATATGCTGAATGAGCAAACAAATGAATATATCACGGTGAAGCAATGCACAAGCGTAGCGAATCAATACGGAAGAAAGTTCGTGCTTACGGAAACGTACGGCTGTACGGGCTGGGGCTTTACGTTCGAAGGGCAAAGATGGATTGGCGATTTCCAATATGTACTCGGAGTTAATATGAGATCGCAGCATCTAGCGCTCTACTCGATTAAAGGATGCCGGAAGCGGGATTACCCTCCTGTGTTCAGCTACAATACAAGCTGGTGGAAATACAATTATGTAGTTGAAGATTATTTTGCCAGACTATCGGCCGTCTTGACGGAGGGAACCCCGGTCCGGGATATTCTCGTGCTGCACCCCTCCTCCACAGCGTGGAGTATGGTCGGTACAGGACCTTATGGCTTTCCGGCCAGGGGCAAGGACAGGGATGTCTCGGCTACGAATACATTCGGACATGAATTCAACGCTTTTCTCGGCGAGCTGCTTAAGGGACATTACGATTATGATCTCGGCGATGAGACGATCATGGCGGAAACGGGAGCGATACAGGGAAGTAAGCTGGCTGTAAACCTCGTTGCATATAGTGTCGTAGTGATTCCGCCAATTAAGACGATGCTGCATAGCACCTATCGGCTGCTGCTCGATTTCCTGGATGCAGGAGGGAAAATAATCGCCGTTGGAGAGAGAGCATCCATGCTTGAAGGCAGGCCGACAGATCTGCTATCTCGGCTCTATGAGCATCCTAACCTTACACAAGCTCAAGACGCTCAAGAAACGATAGGGGCTTTGCTTCATATATCGCCTCGGAGAGTTAGTGTAACCCATGCCGGCTCTAAGGAGGAAGCTCCCGAGTTTCTATATATGCTTAGGGAGATGGACGATTGCCGTACGTTATTTGTCGTAAACAATGATCGTAAAGGCTCGCATCGGGTTCAAATAAAGATGGAAGGCAGCGGATGCCTGGAAGAGTGGGCAGCGCTGACTGGCAGTACGCAGCCAGTTGCAGCAGCCGTAAACGATGGTTATGTACACTTCGCTGCAGAATTTGGACCGGCAGAATCGAGATTATACATACTGGATAAGAATAAAGCTTCGATATGCGAGAACGATTCGATGACCGGATCAATCGAGATTATCGAAGGAATCGGTCCAAATACTGTTGAAGACTGCGAGTCCATGCTGGAGTTGGAAACGGTCAGCGGATTTACCCGCACTATGCCCAATGTGCTGACTCTTGACACCTGCTCTTATCGGCTTAATGAGCAGGACTGGTCTGAAGAAGTTGATGTGTGGCTGGCACAAAAAGAGATTCGAGATGTTCTGGGTATGAGACAGGTGTATGGAAACGGTCTTGAGCAGCGATACAAGTGGATTAACAAGCCGCATCCGGGGAATGGCGCTCCTGTGCAGCTGAAATTCTCTTTCCATATTGCTGCATTGCCACAGGAGCAGGTTCATCTGGTAGTGGAATCTGCAGAATACTATGAAATAACAATGAATGGTGCTGCTGTACTTAATCAACCGGATGGATGGTTTCTCGACCGGTCGTTCGATAAAATTCCGCTCCCTGGATTAATGGAAGGACGTAATGAACTGGTTTTATCCTGCAGCTACCATAATCGAATGGAAGTAGAGGATATATATATCATTGGTGACTTCGGGGTGGATCTCGACAGGAAGATTGTAGCGGAGCAAGAGACGCTGGAATTAGGCGATTGGTGTACGCAAGGTTATTTCCATTATTGCGGCAGCATGATTTACCATTTCAACCTGCCGGGGCAGAACGCAGCTGAAGCGAAAACTCGGACTTTACTGGAGCTTCAAGGCTATTCTGCGGTTATGGTGGAAGTCAAGGTTAACGGCCATCTGGCAGGGCATGTGCCTTGGAGGGCTGCTAATCTCCTTGATCTGGCAGAGCATCTTCAAGATGGAGAGAATCGGATAGATATCGAAGTGATGGGAAGCCCTCGTAATATGCTGGGTCCGTTCCATCATCGGTCCGGTGAGCCTTCAACAACAAGCTGGGCATCGTTCCGCAAAACGGGCAGCGATTACACACCGGAGTATCGATTGCTTCCATACGGATTGTTCGACCCAATCAAATTGTACCGATTGAATGTAGAAACGGAGGTTCGAGCATGAAAATAAGATACGGGTGGAAGCAGTTCCTTGCTTTGCTCATCTTGTGTACTGCACTGCTGCTGCCTGGAACTGTTGACGCTGCAGTTAAATATTCTACTTTTACCAAAGACAGCTATGGCAACCTGATTTGGCTTCAACCGGCTTATTATCCGATCGGTGTTATTGGTCAGGATTTATATGTACCGGATCCGGCTAAACCCCAAGTGAAAATGAAATCATCCATGAAAAATCCGAAGGATATATTCGTGGATAAGAACAATGAGATTTATATTGCCGATTCAGGTAATAACCGGATTGTCCATATGAATGAAAAAGGCAAGCTGCTTAGGTATATTACGTTACCGGAAAGCCCGCTTTCCAAGCCAGAAGGCGTCTTTGTGACCAAGGACGGAGATATTTATATTGCGGACACAGGCAACAAGCGAGTGCTCCAGTTGGATAAAAACGGCAAGCTGCTAAAGGAGTTTAAGCGGCCGGAGTCTCGATTTATCGCCGATACATTCGTTTTCGAGCCAGGCAAAGTGATGGTGGATGAGCGCGACTTCCTGTACATCGCGATCCGCGGCGGATACGAGGGATTGATGCTGCTTGACCCGAACGGCAAGTTTCAGGGCTTCTTCGGGGCTAACAAAACGGCGCTTTCTCCGCTGGATGCATTAAAACGAGGATTATACACGAAGGAAATGTATGCCAATGAAGTAGCAAAAAGACCGGAAACGATAAACAGTGTCGCCACGGATAAAAATGGTTATATTTACACGGTCACTGGCGGAACGGCCAAGATTGACCAACTAAAGAAGTTGAATATTAAGGGGGATAATCTGCTTCGCAGCTCCCAGAAATCATTCGGCGAATACCGTGCTATCGATGCTCAGCCGGGTCTTAGTAAAACCGGTGCAAGTATTCCTCAGCTGATCGATATAGCGGTTGACCAGAACGGTAATATGATCGTGGTGGACCAGCAGTTTAAATATATTAGCAATTATGATGCTTCAGGCAATCTTTTATATTTCTGGGGAGGTCCCTCAGCCGTAGGCTCCTCACAGGTTGGCTTGCTGAAAAGCCCGGTCGCCCTGGATGTGAACTCAAGGAATGAATTATTCGTTCTTGACGATCAGGAAAATATTGTCCAAGTATTCCGCTTATCGGAGTTTGGGCAAAAGGTGGATCAAGCGAATCAGCAAACCCTTGCCGGTTATTATGAGGCTGGGGAAAAGCCTTGGCAGGATGTACTTCGCATGAATGCGCAGTTCACGCCCGCTATTCTTGGTTTAGCCAAATCAGCTTTCAAAAAAGAGCAGTATGAGGACGCTAGAAGGTTGTTTAAAGAAGCGGGGGATCAGCAAGGCTATTCCAACGCCTATTGGCAAATCCGGATGCAATGGTTCCAAATGAATTTCTCCTGGATAGCGAGCATCCTTTTATTCGGAGGAATTTTATGGTTTGTGCTTGATAAGCTGACTAGCAAGAGCGCGTTTCGCAGTCGCCTGCGCAATCGGAATCAAAAGTCAAAAGCTCAGTTTATAGCTAATTTCCGGCATGCTATTTACACTTTGAAGCATCCGCTGGATGGGTTTGTGGCGGTACGCTATGAGGGTAAAGGAAGCTACCTTAGTGCCGTGCTCATTTTGCTTGCCGTATATGGAGCTTTATTGGTTAAGGATATCGTCACTAGTTTTTCTTTTAATGCAGCGACCTCCATCGATATTTACTCGATCTTCACGCAGTTTTTCATTGTATGGCTTGCCTGGATCATTTCCAACTACCTGGTGAGCTCGATCTATCGTGGTGAGGGACGGTTTAGAGATATTTTTATCGGCAGCGCTTATGCATTGGTTCCTTATATAGTCGTTGGCATTCCGTTAGCTGTTATTTCTAACTTCATGACGTTAAACGAGTCATCCATGTACAGCTTTGTGGCCAATGGAATGATGGTTTGGATTGGCTTGCTTATGTTCTGGAAAATTCAATGCATTCATAATTACAGCGTAGGCGAGACCGCATTGAACATTCTTCTTACCTTGTGCACGATGCTCGTCATCGGTGTACTAATCTTTGTTACGGCCGGTTTGACTAACGATTTGATATCCTTATTTTATGAAATGGGCCAGGAGTTGATTTTAAGATGATATGGATAAACAAGCTGAATAAACCTGTAACCTACGTTACCGTCTTACTCTTGGCCGTTGTCCTGCTATTCGTCACCCAAGCGAAGTTCGAATTCAAGGCGGATCAAAAGGAACGTACCTTCGCACCGGCACAGAATGATTCAGGAGCCGCGAAAGGCGTTCCAGCTCAGTTGCCTCAAGAGAGCGATTTTAAAAAAGTGGCGGAAAGCGATGCTCTCCGATTAAATATGGATGAGAAAACAGGACATTTTATTGTGGAAGATAAAAGGAATGGCAACGTGTACCGTTCGTACCCGAATCCGCAATATTGGAGCCAGGAAACGATTTCGGAGAATTGGAAGAAGCATTTGAGCTCACCGCTCATGGTTCAGTATGTAGATTTTTCGAAAACGATTCTGCAAGCGAAGGAAACGAACTTTGCCGCAGAAGGCGGGCGCGTGAAGGATGTTCAAATGATTCCCGGAGGATTCTCTCTAATCTATGAGCTGCCTGCATCCGGATTTACGATTCCCGTACAGGTTAAAGTAGAGAATAATTATGTTGAGACCAAAATCGTGCGCGAGGGCATTAAAGAATCCAACATGGGACTTATATGGGTGAGGCTGTTTCCATTCCTCGGGGCGGATTATTCTGCTGGGCAGGATGGGTATATGCTCATACCGGATGGGGCCGGGGCGTTGATACGGTTCAAAGAAAACCAGTTGAATGTGAACAAGCTGTATGATGAAAGCGTGTATGGACAGGATAATGCCTTCGGAGGCATGAACAACAACCGGAACCGCATTATGATGCCGGTATTCGGTATGAAGGCGGACTCCAAGGCTTTCGTGGCCGTGCTGGATAAAGGTGAGGAGTATGCTGAAATCGTCGCCTCTCCTTCAGGAGTCCTGAGCAACTATAACTGGGTCACCGCACAAATGAATTTCCGCGCGAGCTTTCTTCAGTTTACAAGCCGGAATTCTCCGGATGAATGGGGATTTGTCGCCTATAACAAGGATGAGCTGTTCGGCAGCGACCGTGTTGTGCGCTACTATCTTTTGGATAATAAGAAAGCGGATTATGTAGGAATGGCTCAAACTTATCGGGATTACTTAATGAGTGAGAAGGGGTTAAAGCAGCTGCCTGCTGCCGAGCCGAACCTGCCTATGCATGTTGATATTATTGGCGGAGATCAGGAGAAGGGGGTAGTAAGCGACCGCTATTTAAACTTAACGAACACAAGCGATGCCACGCAAATGATTACTTCTCTGGAGAACAAAGGGGTAAAAAATATGTCGCTCACTTATATGGGTTGGCAGGATGGCGGCTACAGCTCCTTTGGTAAGACATTGCCCGTTGATTCAAGCATCGGTGGAAACAGCGGGATGAAAGCGTTCATTGATCATGCGCATCGCTCGAAGTTCCGCGTCTATTTGGACACGGAGTATGCAGCGAACAACACAGGGGGCGGCGGCTTCGACGGGAAGTTTCATGCAATGACCAATTTGGCAGGACGCAATATAACCCTTGGCTTGCTGTACAACAATTCAAGGGTACCGATGGTTAGCGAGAAATTTAACGAAGCATCGGTGAAGAAGGATTTAAAGTTGTATAAAGAAATGGGTGTTGACGGACTGGCCGTTAACCGGACGGGACAGCGGTTGTTCAGCGACTATAACACGAGCTATGGCTCTCCTAGAAATGAAGCGAGAAATACGCAGGAACGAATATTGAAAAATATTAAGGAAGAGCTCGGCGGTGTACAAGGGAAAAGCTCTAATTTCTACGCTTTGCCTTATATTAATCACATTCAAACGATGATTTATGATCATTCCTATGATCTGTTCACGGATGAAGCAGTGCCGTTCGCCCAGATCGCAGCCCATGGCTTAATCACTTATTCCTCTGAATATGCGAACAATCGGCAGGAGGATGTGAAGGACTTTTTACGCGATATCGAATACGGCGCTGTTCCCTCGTTCATATTCACCAGGGCCGAAACCAAAGATTATGTGAATGCCTATGGAATTCGCTATTATAATACTTACTTTCCGAATTGGGTATCATTCGCGGCAGAACAGTATAAGCAATATAACGATGCGCTCGGCGATGTGCAAAGCCAATTCATCAGCAATCATAAAACGTTGGCGGATAATGTAAAGGAAACGACCTATGCCAATGGAAAGCGCATTGTAGTCAATTATAATCTGGAGCCGTACCGTGACGAGGGTCTGGATGTGCCTGCACAAAGCTTCATTGTTATCCAGGGAGGAGCGGCTAAATGATGAAAAGAAATATAAGGCTTCGTTCGTCCTTCTCCGAGTACCTCGAAGGAATGATTTTCATAGCGCCATGGTTTATTGGATTTCTCATATTCATGGCCTTCCCTATAGGCTATTCCTTGTTTATGAGCTTTCAGAAGGTAACCATTACGGCAACAAGAACGACGACTCAATATGTGGGATGGACTCATTACCAATATATCCTGTTTGAAAATGGAAGCATTTTGTACAATGATTTATTACCATTTCTAAGGCAGGCTTTGTTTATGATTCCGATTATCGTGCTTTTTGCATTGATGATTGCGATTATACTGAATCAAAATTTTGCTGGCCGTACCTTTTTTCGCGCCGTATTCTTTCTTCCCGTCATTCTTTCGACCGGTGAGGTTGTTAAGGAATTTTTGACACAGGGGGAAGGCGATCTCGGGTTTATGTCCAAATACAATGTTTCGGGGCTTATTAAGGCCAATCTCTCGGCGACTTGGTCCGGACCGTTGGTTGGGATTCTCGACTCCTTCGTATTGATCCTTTGGTATTCCGGGGTACAAATCTTAATCTTCCTCGGCGGAAGACAGACGATATCGAATTCAGCTTATGAGGCGGCGCGGATCGATGGTGCAGGACCGTGGGAAACCTTTTGGAAAATTACGCTTCCGGCCATGACTCCGTTTATTTTCCTGAACTTAATTTATACGGTAGTCGATCTGTTCACTTTTCCGACAAATCCTATTTTGCAAAGGGTCAGAGACAGCGAGTATGGACAGTACAGTGCGCTAATCTGGATCTATTTTCTCATTATCAGCTTCTTCCTGGCCATCATCTTCATTGTTTTCCATAGAGCTACCAGATCGCAAAGACAAACCAGCTAATAGGCAGAAGCATATGTTTGACAGGTTGGAAATAAGACATAACTTTTTGTAGGGGTGAAGCTATGATTGGTTTGAAATTGAAAGACAAGCAGGAGCTTTCGATCCTGCTCTGGCTCAAGAAGGCGAGATTTCTCATCTTAGGTCGCGAAGCGGATAAAGGTTTGCTGTTCAAATTGTTTATTTACTTGATTTTGCTTGATACCGCCTATATTTATTTGAAGCCAGTGCTGCATATGGTGACTACTATGGTCAAAAATTCCAGCGATTTGCTCGATCCATCCGTTAACTGGTTTCCGAGAGTTGTCTACTTCGGTAACCTCCAGGAGGCGTGGGAATGGCTGAAATATCCGAAGGCGCTAAGCCTAACCTTCATAATGGCCTTATCTGTCGCTACATTGCAGACTCTTTCCTGCGCTGTGACCGGCTATGCTTTTGCCAGGCTGAAAATTCCTTTCAAAGGACTGCTGTTCTTTTTCCTGCTGCTGACATTCATTGTCCCGATGCAGGTTACGATTTTGCCGAACATTATTTACGCACGGGAGCTGGGGCTGTTAAATACGATTTACCCGATCATTGTTCCGGCATTTTTTGGTCTCGGCTTGAAGGGAGCTCTGTTCGTTATTATTTATCGGCAATTTTTCTCCACACAGCCTAAGGAGCTTGAGGAGGCAGCCCGAATTGATGGGGCCAATGTGTTCAAAATCTTTTATAAAGTCATGATGCCGCTTGCTAAACCAGCTATTCTCGTGGTGTTCTTGTTCTCCTTCGTCTGGACCTGGAATGATTTCTATTTGCCAAGCATGTATTTGGCTGATATCGAAACCGCTCCATTGTCCATGGGGATCTCACGAATCGCTACGGCGTTGAGACAGCAGGCTGAGCAGTTCGGGCCGTCTGTCACGGACGAAGCAATTCGCATGGCGACAACATTTTTAATGATTATCCCGCCTATGCTGTTGTATACGTTCACGCAGCGCTGGTTCATTGAAGGTGTTGAAAGAACGGGCTTGGTGGAGTAGGAGAGTGTAAGGCGTTTGTCCGATGAATGATGAATTTGCTTTCATCGGTCAGATTCCTTGAATCGATGCAAAAAGAATGGAGGCTCCTTACAATGAGACGATTACTGGGTCTTATGGCGGTAATGGTGATGATAATATCCATCATGGGATGTTCGTCATCTACAAGTGGAAGCGTTGCTTCGGATGGATATTCGGAGGCCAACGCCAAGAAGGTTATGTTAATCAGAAAGAAAGAGGGCAGCGGAGATCCGTTTATTATCAGCCATTTGAAGAAGCTCGGCTACCAGGTTATGGATATTGTAGACAGCGACTTTACCGTTGAGAAAGCTAAAGGCTATGGGGTGATTTATGTGAGCGAGTCCGTCAACTCCTCCAAAATCGATCCTAAATTGAAGAGCTCTACCATACCCGTTGTGTATGCCAAAACGCAAGCAGCAAGCGATGCCGAGTTGGTGGGTGTTCAGAAATTCGGGCAGGATGATGGGGTGAAAACCGTTCGAATTATAGATAGCAAGCATCCGATTGCCGCCGGGTTAAAAGATACGGTTGCTCTCTATAAAGAAGATGGCCGAGTAGGTTACGGGCTTTATCCGGCTAAGGAAGCTTCGATCATCGCTCAAATTCCTGCAAGCGGCGACAATAAGAAGGCGGCTATTTTTGCCTATGAGAAGGGCGCCAAAAATATGTCCAACACTGCTGTGCCTGCACGCCAAGTATTTTTCTCCATGCCAAGCGGCGAAGAAATCAAGCTTACCGATAATGGCTGGAAGCTGTTCGATGCTGCAATTGAATGGGCTTCGCTTAGTGGTAAAAAGTAAGGAGTTAAACTAATTTTAGGAGGGATTATTTCAATGAAACGATTGCTGAGTTTGACAGTGACCGCAATGATGATTTTCACCCTTATGGCTTGCAGTACAGTGCCTGCGAATGTAGAAAAGCTTGCGAATCAACCGGCTTCGAATACTTCCAAAACCCAAAGCAATGGAAAAAAGGTTCTTTTCGTTGGAAAAGACAGTGGCGGAGACGCGCTTGTTATTAAGCGTTTAAAGGAGAAGCATGGCATGGAGGTTACCGTTATCGCCGATAAGGAGCTTAAAACGGAGAGCGCCAACGGTCATACTTTAATTTTTGTAAGTGAGTCTGTGAATTCCGGTAAAATAGGCGACAAATTTGTAAAAACACCGATACCTGTTATTTATGCGGAGCCTCAATCCACCAGTGATACAGGAATGACCGATGTTGATTCCTTTGGAGCTTTTGTTGGAGCTAATACAGTGAAGACCATTCAGATTAAGGACAGTCAACACCCGCTCGCAGCAGGGCTGTCAGGCGCTGTTGACGTATACAAGGAGAACGGGAAGATGGGCTTTGCCATCCCAGGCAAAGAAGCTATCGTCATAGCTACGGTGCCCAAAGAGGATCAGAAGGCGACTATTTTTGCCTATGAGAAGGGCGTTAAGAATGTAAAAGGCGATCCGGTTGCGGCCCGTGAGCTGTATTTCTATATGTTCAACGGAGAAGAAATCAATCAGAGCGATGATGGCTGGAAGCTGTTTGATGCAGCTGTTCAGTGGACCACCGGGAAAAATTAACTCTCGAAATAAGGAGAGGTGAGCGACATGGTTCGTATGGCAAGTTTTCTGCTTGCAGTTCTGCTGCTGATTTCCTTAACCGCATGTTCGTCAACAAATAGTGTACCGAATGAGAGCAGAAAAGCACTTTTTGTCGGCAGGGAAAATGGCGGAGATGGTATTGTTATCAAGCATATAAAAGCACTGGGATTCCAGGTTGATGTATCGTCGGACAAAGATCTGACAGCTGAGAAAGCTGTGGGTCACACCTTCGTATTCGTAAGCTCGACTGTGAACTCGAATAAAGTGGGCAATAAATTAAAAGCATCCCCGGTGCCTGTTATTTATGCGGAATCGCAAAACATGGGAGACCTGAATTTATCGGGCAAAGAAACAGATACGGATAATGGAGATTTTGCAGGAAAATCGATAGCGATAAAAGCCGCCAACCACCCTATCGCAGCGGGTTTACAGGGAAGCGTGGAGGTTTACCAGCAGGAGGGCAAGATTGGCTTCATCGTTCCCGGCAGCGAAGGGGTCATTGTTGCTTCTTCCCCGGATAATGAACAAAGGGCGGTGATTTGTGCTTTCGAAAAGGGAGCCAAAACTATGAATAACGAGCCGCTTCCCGCCCGTCAGGTGTACTTTTATATAGTTGGAGGCGAAGAGATTAACCAGACAGACAATGGCTGGAAGCTGTTCAGCTCTGCTGTTCAATGGGTGACTGGAGCTAAATAGCAACCTTTAAGGGAATCTGTTTTCAATAAAGGAAAGATGCAATTAACAACCTATAAAAGTGGAATAGTCCCCCAATGAATATAACCGAGGTTCGTATTAAAGTAGAACTATGATCTTGTAAGTTTGAATAACTAGCCTTGGACAATCAAATTTCACTTTTGTCATCAATTACAAGCGCTTACATACAAAGTGCTTTTGGGAGATGCAGAAGCTTGTATTGCGTATAGGTTGGTTAACTATTAAGGGAGGTTTCAAACCGAATATGAAAAAAATGGTCAAAACATCAATGGTGGTCGCATTGGCATGCTCCGTTATGGTAGGCTGTACGGCCGACCCTGTTGCAACGGACAAAAATCCAGATCCCGGTAAAACGACTAAAGCTCCGGATAATGAAATATTTATTTACACCTCTTACCCTGCTTTTTACGCTAAAGAAGAAAATTGGGAGAAGCAAGTCGGCCAGTATTTAAAAAAGAAGTTTCCGGATCTCACTATTAAGCATGTCCATTGGGATAAAGGAAGAGAATATAAGGATTTAATTGCAGCCGGTACGATTCCCGACATTATTATTGATAATGCCCGGATGAACTATGAAAGATATATTTTGAAAAATGATCTTCAATATGATATGACTGAGCTAATTAAAAAGTTTAATTTCGATACGAGTAAATTGAATCCTGCTGCGATGGCACAGATGAAAAATATGACGCCTGAAGGTAAAATTTATGGCTTGCCTTTCCAATTAAGCGATTTCGTGCTTTTTTATAACAAAGACATCTTTGATAAATTTGGCGTCGATTATCCGAAGGATGGCATGACCTATGATGAGATTTATGAACTGGCCAAGAAGTTGACTCGTGTGGAAGGCGAGAACACATATAAAGGTTATCAGCAGCATCCAGGTTTGTACATGACGTATAATCAGCTTTCATTGCCGCCACTCAGCCTGACGGAGGATAAAGCACAATTAAGCACAGACGGTTGGAAAAAAGAAGTGGATAACCTGAGACGCTTCTATGAAATTCCGGCCAATCAGTTTACTTCCGTTGATGATTTCCCTAAGGGAAAAATGGCGATGAGTGTGCATGTGTCCGAAAAAATTATTCAATGGTATGAGCAAAATAAAAACTTGAATTTCGATATCGCCGCAATGCCATCCTTCGCCGATGTTCCCAAGACGAAAGCCCAGCCTAACATGTACGCGGCGTACATTGCACAGCAATCGACCAAGAAGGATAAGGCGTTTCAGGTCATAGCTTATCTTCTATCGGAAGAGATGCAAATAAACTTCTCCAAGGAAGGCATCATCGGACCTTTAGAAAGCCAGAAGGTGCAAGAGGCGTTCGGTAAAAACTTGCCGCAAATGCAGGGTAAGCATACGGAATCGATTTTCTACAGTAAAAATGCAATGCCTCCGGCAGCTCGTGCTAATGGCCTGACCCATGTTGATGTACCTTTGCATAATGTATTTGCTCCATTAATTTTTGGAGAATCCAAAGATTCGGCAACGGCTCTAAGAATGATTGAGGAACAAACGAACAAAGGTATCTTAACGGAAAAAGCCGCTAAATCGAAATAAGATTTACTGTAAGAATGAATAAACAAACCTCCAGAAGCGCCATACAAGTGGTGCTGGAGGTTTGTTTTATCAGATTTTAGAATGAAATCGCTAGATGACAGGGGGAATTAGTTCGATGAAACGTTTGCTCATGCTGCTCTTTGCGGCTTTTATGGCAATATCCATCATTGGCTGCTCAGCAGCAACAGATAAGCCTGCTCCAAATGCAACTTCCAAGGCTCCTGAAGTGACAACGCCTCCGAAGCAAGCTGAGGCACCTAAGGCTGCGGAGCCGAAAGCACCAGCGGAAGCACCGAAGGCCGAGGATCCGAAGGCTCCGGCGGAAGCACCGAAGGCTGGGGAGACGAAGCCGGCCGAAGCGCCGAAGGCCGAGGAGACGAAAGCACCAGCGGAGGCGTCCAAAGCTCCGGCCGAAGCGCCTAAAGCAGCTGAGGCGAAAGCTCCGGCGGAAGCGCCGAAAGCCGCCGAACCGGCAGCCCCGGCTCCGGCGCCTGCTCCTGCATCTGCACCAAAGCAGGAGGAAATTTCCGCCAAAGGGAAAAAGGTTCTTCTTGTCGGCAGGGAGAAGGCTGGAGAGGATGTAGTTGTCTCAAATCGTTTGAAGGCGCTTGGTTTCACAGTTACCATTATGCCTGATAAGAACTTCACCGCTGATAAAACGAATGGTTATGATCTTATTTATATTAGTCAAACGTTGAACTCCAAGATGGTTAAGGATGGGGTCATGAAGGATGTAGCCATACCGACTGTGTATGTGAAAAATCACGGAATGTACTATCTCGGATTGTCGTCTATTGAAGAAAACGCCAATATTTTTAATGTCAAATCGATTGATATTGTAGACAGCAACCATAAGGTGGCTGGCGGTTTATCCGGTACTGTCGACATTTACAAAGAAACCGGTCCTAAAATGGGGATCGGTTATGGGCTGCCTGGCAAGGAAGCCAAAATCATTGCAACAGGTCCAGGGGATAAAAGCAAAGCAACCATCTACTATTACGACAAAGGCACGAAAGCGGATGATGGATATGCAGTAAAGGCGCGTATATCGTTTTTCTATTTGAATAATCAAATGGAAGAAAATACAACGGCTGATGGTTGGAAGCTGTTAGATAACCTGGTTCTATGGACTTTACAAAACGGCTAATTTCAACACGATAATAAGTGGAGGTTTGAAATGAGCTTACAATTAAGAAAATACGCTTTAGCCGCTTTTTCGCTCCTTTTGCTGGCGGGCTGCGAGCAGGGACTTGTGTCAAATCCTGTTGCTTCGGTCGAAAAGAAATCGGTTGATCCATCGCCTGAAAATGAAATATTCATATACACGGTCAACCCGCCTTTTTACGCAAAAGAGGAATATTTTGATAAGCAAATCGGTCAATTCATTCGTAAAAAGTTTCCGAATACGACCATCAAGCATGTTCACTGGGATAATCCCGGCAGGCAATATCAGGATTTGATCGCAGCAGGTACGATTCCCGATATTATCATCGACAACACTCGGATGAATGTACAGAGGTGGATCATCGATAATGATCTGCAGTATGACATTCGGGATTTGATCAAGAAGTACAACTTTGACACAAGCAAGCTGAATCCGGCTTTGATGGCGCAGATGGGAAATCTGACTAAGGAAGGGAAGATATATGGACTTCCTTTCAATAATAACGATTTCGTGCTCTTTTATAACAAGGATATTTTTGATAAATTTGGTGTCGAGTATCCGAAGGATGGCATGACGTATGATGAGGCCTATGAGAAGGCTAAGAAGCTGACTCGCGTAGAAGGTGAAATTACGTACAAGGGATACTCTCAAAACCCTGGTCACTATATGAACTATAACCAACTGTCGCTCTCACCGCTTAGCCAGACAGAAGATAAAGCAAGCATGAACAACCCGGAATGGAGGAAAGCCGTAGACAACTTAAGGCGTTTTTATGATATTCCTGCCAACCAATTCGATACGGTTGAAACCTTCGCTTCGAAAGGCAATATCGCGATGGCTGTTGCAACGGTTGACCATCTTGTATCTTTCCAGGAGCAGAATAAAAGCCTGAACTTCGATATTGTGCCGGTTCCTTCTTTCAGTGATGTGCCAGATACAAGATATCAACCTAATGTATATTCGATGTATATCACGAAGCAATCCAAGAAGAAGGATATGGCTTTTCAGGTAATGGCGGCGCTGCTTTCAGAGGAGCATCAGGTTGAGCTGGCTAAAGAAGGTGTAATTGTGCCGATGGAGTCGGGTGCGGTCGTGCAGGCATTCGGACAGAACCTTCCGCATATGAGAGGCAAAAATACGAAAGCCATCTTCCATGGCAAGACGGCTATGCCTCCTGCAGCCAGAGCCGACGGCTTGCTCTGGTATGACGTACCTATGCAAAATGTATTCGCACCGCTTATATTCAAAGAATCTAAGGATTCCGCAACAGCGCTGCGTATGATTGAGGAGCAATCGACCAAAGGAATAGAAACAAAGAAAGCTTCGATAGTTCAGCTTGATAAGGCTGCAAAAAAGTAAACGAACCAGCACTTATAAAATACTAAATTTAGGAAGGTGCATAGAATGAAAAAAATACTATCGTCCCTATTATGCTTTCTGCTGTTAACCCTGACTGTTCTTCCATTTGCTTTTGCAGCGACAACGACACCGGAAACTCCAGCGGTAAAAAGTGTAGCTGATTTTAAAGATTTGAAGGATCTCCCGCAAGATGAGAAAGCCAAATTCGATGAATTGATTCGTGGCGGCGTGTTTAGCGGATTGTCGGAGGATACATTTGGTTTGGATGCCAAAATGGATCGTGCCCAGTTTGCGAAGGTGGCGGCGATTATTTTTGCCTTGCCCCTGGATAAAACGCTGGCCAAAGCATCGTTTACAGATGTTAACACTGATCATTGGTCATTTGTTTATGTTGAAGCTCTTAAAAAAGCAGGGCTTACCAACGGATATGATTCCGAAGGAAAAACGTATAACCCGTCCGGAGTGGTTTCACGTCAAGAGCTTGCTGCCTTCCTTGTTCGGGGACTTGGGTTGGATGATGCTGCGAAAAAAGCTGCTCCGGCGACAGATGCTACGGTAGATGATTGGGCGAAGGGTTACGTGTCGCTTACACTCGATAAGAAAATTTTGACAAAACAGGATGATGGTACCTTTGGCGGTGTGGCGTCGGCTACGCGGAAAATGCTCGCTAATGCAAGTTATGAGGCGAAGAAAATTTTCGGTTCGGCGGGCAAGACAGATCCGGCAGCTCCTACGACTCCGGCTACGCCAGGGACGACAACACCGTCGACACCAGGAACGACGACTCCTGCGACGGGAACAACGCCAGCAACACCATCACCAACGACTCCGGCGAAAACGGACTCCCAGTGGCAAGTATCTGCTAAAGGGAAGAAGGTGCTTATTACTAGTGATCAAAAGAAAGCTAGCTCTCCTGAGTTAAGCGATGATGAAAAACCGGCAGTGGCCCGTTTGCAAGCATTGGGTTTCGAAGTTACTCGTATTTCTAGTACTAAAATCGATGCCAGCATTACTGCTGGATACGATCTCATCGTTATCGGAGCTTCAACCAACTCTAAGTATGTTAAGAAGAAGCTGAAAACAATCGATATACCGGTTCTATACATCAAATCAATTTCATTTGGAGATGCAGACTTTTCAACCGTTGCAGAAAAAACTGACATTCCTAAGCAAACCAAGGTGACAATACAAAAAAGTGATCATCCGATTGCTTCGGGATTTAAAGGAGATGTTGAAGTCTTTTTAGATCCAACATATGTTTCATTTGGCATTCCGAGCAGTGATGGTGTTATAGTTGCCTCAGCGTTTGGGGATCCAAGTAAAGGGGTTATCATTACTTATGAGAAAGGCACAAAGAATGTTTTAGGTGAAACGATAACGGCTCGTACTGCATTATATGGTGTGAGAACTATAACCGATATAAAAAATTCCGGCACAGATGAATTTTGGAAATTAATGGATTCGACAGCGATGTGGCTTATTCAAAAGCCAGGTAGCTAATCGATCGAGTATAAACAATAAAACATCCATCCTGATCAGCAGGATGGATGTTTTTATGCTGAGCATCCAACAATTACATAGTTTCTTTGTTAAGCAAGTTAATAATGAAGCAAACAACCTATAAAGTTGAAATAAAAGCCCTAAACGATAACAGCGTTTTCATAGTAGAGTTATTAATATAATGCATAGAGAACTCTGAGTATGCTTTCAAAATTAGTTTTGCAAAAGCAATGCTCATCTTAAGCTTACGAAGCAAGTTTTCCTTTTGGAAAACCGTTAGGAGTGTGAAACCTTTGACGAATCTGAATCAGCCGTCCCCTAACGAGCCTTTGGTAAGAGCAGTAGGGATTACAAGGGTGTTCGGACGAGGTACTGCTGCTGTACATGCGCTAAAAGGCGCTGACCTCTCCATCTCAACGAACCGGCTTGTGGCCCTAAAAGGGAGATCAGGCTCAGGAAAAACAACGCTGCTGAATATTCTGGGTGCACTGGATAAGCCTACTGAAGGCAAAGTTTTTTTCAATCGAGAGGAAATTAGCAATTATTCGGAAAAGAAGCGCAATGAATTGAGGCGTATACATATGGGTCTAATTTTTCAATCCTTTGCACTAGTCCCACTGATGACCGCATACGAGAATGTGGAATTTGGTTTGCGTATTGCTGGCGTTCAACCAATGCTTCATAAGGAATATGCGGAAAGAGCCTTGGATTTGGTGGGCTTGAAGTCAAGGATGAAGCATCATCCCTTCGAAATGTCAGGGGGCGAGCAGCAGCGGGTTGCCATTGCAAGGGCAATTGCCCATAAGCCTTCTTTAATATTGGCAGATGAGCCAACGGCTGAGCTCGATAGCAAGATGGGGATGCAAGTTATGAAAGTGTTCAAGGATCTCGTTCATCGTGAGGGTATGACCATTATGCTAACAACACATGATCCTGCGATTATGAGTGTAGTCGATCAGGTATACGCATTGGAGGATGGTCAAATTGTCGAGTAAGCTTTCGCGCAAGCTGTTGTTGCTAGCTGCAGTTGGTATCGTCACGGGTACTTTATCCGGCTGTTCCTTGCTGCCAGTTGAAGAAGAGGATCTGCAGCCGCCACTTGTTCAGCCAGTCAAGGAAACACTAAATGTTGTCGAAGCAAAACGTTCTACAATAGCCAAGCAAATTACAGGTGTGGCTACATTTGTTTCGGATAAAACGAACTACCTGTACTATAAGACGCCTGCTGGCAAGCTAATATCTATTGATGTCAAATTGGGAGATAAGGTTAAGGCTGGAGATGTAGTTGCATCAACAGAAACAAGTGAGCTGGAAACGAAAATTCGACTTCAGGAAATTGCTATAGAAAAGGTCAAAATTTCGTTTATGCAAGAAATAGCCGATAAGGGTGCGGAAGATCCAGCTGTACGCTTGAAAGTATTGGATATGGAAAGTGCTCAGCTCCAATTGAAAGCGCTACAAACACAAGTAGCCAATTCCAGACTCGTTGCCCAATCCGACGGCATTGTGACGTTCGTAGAACCTCTGAAGTCTGGAGAAGAGGTATCTGCTTATAAACAAATTGTAACCCTATCCGATCCCAGCCAAATAAAGCTGGTCTATACGGCCTCAAGCCAGAATGATCTGGCTGGGGTGGAAGTGAATATGGATGTCGCTGTGAAAATAAAGGATAAGATGTACAGTGGAAAGGTAGTTCAAACCCCAATTACCGCTGCTCCGAGCGACAATAAAACCATACAAGATAAAAACAACAAGTCATTAGTCATAGATGTTAAGGATGCGCCCCCTGATGCAACCATTGGATCTCAGGCGGATATTACTGTAGTTACGGAAAAACGGGACAATGTAGTTGTGATCCCAAGGGCAGGCTTGAGAAGTTATATGGGACGTGACTACGTGCAAGTGCTTGATGGGGAAAGCCGCAAGGAGATAGATGTGGAGAAAGGAATTGTTGCAGCAACTGAAGTTGAAATACGCAAGGGCATAAGTGACGGACAGAAAATAATTATGAACAACTAGGAGGCCTAGACATTGGCATTATTTATCATGATCCTGCGCAAGATGATCAATAATAAATGGCTGGAGCTTAGCCTTCTATTCGGTCTGGTCCTATCCGTTGCACTCACGAGCAGTATGCCTATTTACACAAACGCTATTTTACAGAGATTACTGGTGCAGGAGCTTCAAGCGCTGCAAACGAGCAGCAGTCAATATCCAGGTATTTATTGGTTATCCGTCAATTTAAATCCAGATGATAAAGAGAAAAAAACTAAAGTTAACGAAACCGATGAATTCTTGAAGAAGACGGGGAAGCGATTTGGAGTTCCGGTGCAATATTACGTTAGGGAAAGATCGACTCAAAGATACGGTCTTAGTCCTGCAGAGCCAGATAAAGTGGATATTAACAGACAGAGGTCTGCTGATATAACGGCTTTGGAAGACTTCGAGGAACACATCCGCCTCATTGATGGTCGTATGCCTGCTAAATCACCTGTTAATGGGATTTACGAAGCACTCGTAGTCCCCGAAGCCCTGACAGAACTAGGTATGGTCATTGATACTGTGTTCGTCATTCGAGACGAGATTAACAAGGAAACCATTCAAATTAAGCCGGTAGGCGTATTTGACCGCAGTGACTATACGGATGTTTATTGGTATAACATTCCAAGCAGCTATAAAAATAGCTTCCTCGTAGATTTTGCTTTGTTTGAAAAAGAGTTCATCAACGATGCCAAATTAAATGTTCAATCGAGCTATTGGTATCTGGCGCTGGACTATTCCAAGATGACTTTAATGACCATAAACTCTTTCATCTCTACCCACTTTATGGTTAATGAGCATATGGACGAACGCTATGAAAACCACAATTATAATGCTCCTGCCTTGCAAACGCTCGGTGCTTATTATGTAAAAGAAGCCAATCTGAAGATCATGCTCTGGTCGTTGAATGTACCTGTAGTATTGATGCTCGGCTTTTATTTGTATATGGTAGCTAATCTCATTACCGAACGTCAAAAGACAGAGATAGCAGTATTGCGAAGCAGAGGCGCAAGCCGAATGCAAATTATTTTAGGATATGTGGCAGAGGGTTTAGTGCTTGGAGTCATCGCTTTTTTTGTGGGGCCATACTTAGGGATGCATTTGACTAGCGTGTTGGGAGCCTCCAGTGGGTTCCTTGAATTTGTACAGAGGGCTAAGCTGGATGTTTCTCTGAATCAGGATGCTTTCCTGTATGCGCTGATTGCAGTTGCAAGTTCTCTGGTAATGACACTCATTCCTGTATTTCTTGCGACCAAGGTAACCATAATCGGGCATAAGCAGCAATCCGCCAGGCAGTCCAAAAGCTCATTTTGGCATAAGTATTTTATCGATGTTATTTTGGTCGGGATAGCTATGTACGGGCTGTATAACTATAAAACACGGATCAAAGATTTGCTATCGTTAGGTCTTAAATCTGGAGATTTACGAGTAGACCCGCTTTTATTTTTGATACCTGCTCTTTTTATTTTGGGCATGGGGCTGCTTGTGCTTCGTCTATATCCTTTGTTCATGAGATTGGTTTATAAAACGGGCAGACGGTGGTGGTCCCCTGCCCTGTATTTCACATTAATTCAAGTCAGTCGTTCTACTATCCAATACCAATTTATTATGGTGTTTCTAATTATTACTATTGCCACTGGATTATTCAGCGCTAGTGCTACGCGTACAATTAACAAGAATACAAGTGATAAAATCCGTTATTCGGCTGGGGCCGATATTACGATGCAAATTCGTTGGGAGAATGATGCTCCGCCCGCTATTTTAACGGGGCTGACTGGCGATGACGGTTTAGAAATTCAGGAGGAGCAAGCCGATAGTACAGAAGCCAAACATAAAACCCAATATACAGAGCCGTCTTTTCTCCCCTTTACTCAGCTGCCCGGGGTAGAGCATGCGGCCAAAGTTTTTATAAAAAAAGACGCTACCTTTAAAAAAGGCAAGACCGAAGATAAGGTTGAGCTGATGGGAATCGACACTAAGGAATTCGGGCAGACCGGATGGATGAGGCCTGGATTAATGGGACATCATTTTTTTGATTACTTAAATTTGATCGCATCTAATCCGTCGGCTGTTCTAATATCCAGATCGTTGGCCGATGAGTATAGCTTGAAATCAGGAGATACCATTACTGTAGGCTGGTCAGGTATTGAAGGTACCCGCTTTACTGTATTCGGTATTATTGATTACTGGCCGTCTTGGAATCCTAACCCGGGTACGGGTGACAAAGTGACGGTTACTTCAAAGCAGGGAACGACAACTAAAATTAATAAACCAAAATTAATTGTGGGCCACCTGCCGTATATCCAAAATAATATGGCGTTAGAACCTTATGAGGTATGGCTGAAGCTTAAACCGGATGCAAGCAGTCAGTTGGTATATAAGGCTGTCGCTGAACACGGCTATGATATTGAGGATTTAAGAGATGCCAAGCAAGAGCAGATCAAGGCGATAAAGGATCCCTTCCAGATGGCGATTAATGGTGTAATGACATTAGGTTTCCTTATATCCGTCTTTATATGTTTTTTTGGATTTCTGCTCTATTGGATTTTATCGCTCTCCGCTCGTACACTGCAGTTCGGTATCTTGCGTGCAATGGGGATTTCCTTCTTCCAGCTTCTTCTTATGCTGATAGGCGAGCAGGTTCTAATCTCCGGTGCAGCGATATTTATCGGAATTGGAACGGGCAGTATTACTAGCCAATTGTTTGTGCCCTTATTTGAAATGTCCTTCGACCCGAAAACACAGGTGCCGCCTTTTAAAGTGACTTTCGATGCCCGTGATCAAGAGCGGCTTTACTGGATTGTCACTATGATGATTTCGGTAGGTTTGGTAATTCTCGGCTATATCGTATCGCGTATCCGTATTCATCAGGCTGTCAAGCTCGGGGAGGATTAAGATGATCCATTGCGACAATTTGGTAAAGATTTATAAAATTGCCGACCTGGAGGTTGTTGCCCTTCAAGGCTTGGACCTGCATGTGGAGTCAGGCGAACTGATGGCTATTATAGGCAACAGCGGCAGCGGGAAGTCGACCCTACTTAATATGCTGGGCGGGCTGGATCGACCATCGGCCGGGAAATTATCCGTGGATGGCAAAGATTTACTAAATCTTTCGGAAAAAGAACTAGTGAAATACAAGCGTGAAACGGTCGGCTTCGTTTGGCAAAATAACGGCCGAAATTTAATTCCTTATTTGACGGCTTTAGAAAATGTTGAATTGCCAATCTTACTGAAAGGCCAGCGCAAGCGGGAACGAGCAATGGAGCTGCTGGAGGCTGTTGGCCTCAGTCATCGCCTCAAGAATCGTTTAAACCAGCTGTCAGGAGGTGAGCAGCAGCGTGTGGCCATAGCTATAGCACTGGCCAATCACCCTAAGCTTCTGCTTGCGGATGAGCCGACGGGTTCTGTTGATACGAAAATGGCCAATCAAATACTCGATCTGTTTCGCCAGCTGACAAAGAGCCTGGGGATAACTATCGTGATTGTAACGCATGATCCACTGCTGGCTAAGAAGGTAGATCGTGTGGTCGCTATCAGGGATGGGAAGACCTCGTCAGAAATATTGCGGCGGAAATCTTATGACCAAGAATTGCTTGAAATAAACACATTTGTTGAAGAGCAGGAAGAAGATTCTCATGTAGAATATGCCGTAATTGACCAAGCGGGCAGGCTGCAAATACCTGCCAACTATTTAGAGACGATTGGTATGAAGGATTCCAACAAAATCCAAGTTACGCTGGAGGATGGCAAAATTGTGCTGCTACCTCCTCCCGAGCTGAACACTAAGTAAAAGGAGACTATAAACAATGAATGAGACTAACACAAAACAAATTCCAGATACATTACTTTTAGAGGAACGAGCAGGGCATGTTCTCGATGCTATTATAGGAATGGCTGATGAGGATCATGGATATATTCCATTTTTCGGAGCCAATTTGATGGAGCAGCCTGCATACCTTACACATGGGGATTGGGATTATGGTTCCAGCCATGGCCGCTTAATCGATGCTTTGATATTGGCAAGACACATGACCGGTGAAGAAAAAGGCAGAGATATTGAGGCTAAATATCGGGAGAATTTTCTGGGCTTCTTTAAGGAGGACGGACTCAGCTATCGTTTGAAAAATCCAAAGGCACCCTGGGAGCCGACAGCCAATTTAATTGACCAGCGTGCAGTTATTTTAGCTCTTACCTCTTGGTACATGTCTACTGGAGATAGGAAAATCAAACATGTTGCGGACAAACACGTTGCTGCTTTAAAAAGGATCGCGATCAAAGAACGGGATGTATGGTACTACCCTGCATCTGAATACACAGTAAACGGTTGGCCGTCCGCTAATGCGGTTCAATTGAGGCTTGCACCGGATCCAGCTGCATTCAGCGGACGTTTGATTATGCCGCTATTGAAATATTATGAGCTGACTGGAAATTCAGATGCCTTTGAATTATGTCAATATTTCGCATCCATGATTGTCCATCGCAGTGGTGTATTTAACCCAGATGGCAGCTTTAATGATGCGCTTGCCTACCGAAGCGGACATTTTCATACAAGAATCGGAACCCTTGATGCACTAGCCCGTTATGCTATATTTACTAGGGATGCATCTATTACTCATTTTGTTAAAAAAAGCTATGACTGGGCCTTAACCTGGTGCACCTCGTTCGGCTGGACTCCTGGAGATATTCATGACCAAGCGTTCGAGCATGAGACGTGCTCTTTAGTCGATCTTATATCTACAGGAATCACATTGGCACAAAGTGGATACACCGAATACTGGAGTGTCGTTGAGAGATTTTTGCGCAACCACTTAACCGAGTCTCAATTGCTTAATCTGGACTGGGTTGTTGATTCAGACAGCAAGGACAAGGATGATGTCGGCCTGAAATCCTTCTTCAAGGTGGCTCAAAGGACTCGGGGGGCATTTGCGGGGTATTCGGCGCCTAACGACTTTTGCTGCGATGTCAACGGGGGCAGAGGACATACCAGCGATTTGCAAACCTGCTGCATTGGATCGGGTACGCGTGGACTATTTATGGGCTGGAGCAACACGATTACGGAAGAACATGGTACAATTAGTGTTAATTTTTTATTAAATCGTGGTTCCCGTTGGCTGGATGTTAGCAGTCACCTTCCTCATGAGGGACGAGTGGAGCTGGACATACATCAGAACCTTCCAAAACTGTTGATCCGCATTCCTGACTGGGCTGGGTATGCCAAAGTGTTGGTTAAACGCGAGCATGGGGGTACAGTCACTACACAGGCCGGAAGTGATCCAAGTATTTGGGTGAAGCAGCGTTTTCTCGTGCTGGGAGAAGCTCGGGAGGGCGAGAAAATCACCATAACATTCCCGCTTAGCCATCGTCAAACGGTCGAAAAAGCTATGGGAGAAGAATTTATCACGAAGTGGCGTGGAGATGATGTTATTCATTTAAGTCCCGAGGGAATTCATCATCCGTTTTACAATAACCGACAAATTTTTGATAAAGCTCCATTGAGGGATGGACAATATCGCAGGCTGGATAAAGAGTTTTATTGGTAAATAATAGGGAGGGCTGTCGTTTAAGCATTATGGGACGGCAGCTTTTCCTTACTAAGGTACACGAAAGGGGATTTGTGCCTATAAATCTGCAATAAATCCCCTATATTTTGTTCATCATTTCGTAATATTTTAGATATATAGAGGGAAGCTCTGAGGCAGAGGGGGATGTAGGGCTCAACCATAAATAAAGCAGAAGCGGGTCAGTAAGTAAGCAAAGTAAAAAGTAAGCGTTTTATTACTCTAATCCAAAGAAGGTGTCTCTAATGAAAAAATGTATCTCGATGTTTCTATCATTCGTTCTGCTATCAGCTGTAATGGTTCCATTTGCTCATGCCGAAGAAGTTAATGCGGACAAGCAGTTGGGAGCTCCAAGCACGGAAGCGGCTGCGGAGAAGAAGCAGGAGGCTGCACCAAGCACGAGCACAGATGAAGCAAATAATTCTACAGATAAGAAATCTGAGACAAGCAGTTCTGATGGAACAGCTGATAAGAAGTCTGAAACCCCAAGCCCTGAAGCTAAAGTGGTTAAGACATCAGAAGCTTATGATGATCTAAAAGCACTTCCTCCAGACTTGCAGGAAAAATTTAATTTCTTTATTAAAGCAGGGGCGCTTAGACCAGAGAAGGATGGCTGGTTTGGTGCGAATAGCCCAACCACGCGTGATGAATTCGTTCAAGTCGCCAAGGCTGCTTTATCACAAGCATCAGGTGAAGCGCTTACAGTTCCGGCATATATAGAGGCGTTCGAGTCATTGGGACTTACAAATACAGATGGTATGGCTATGGACTCGACTAATACAGTGTCGAGGCAGGATCTTGCCAAATTTATGATTTATGGACTAGGCAAGGCGAATGATGCAAGAAAGGTTACCCCTATCACGGATCAAAGCTACATGAATTTGGACAATGTACAAAAGGGAGCATCTAGATTCGTTACGCTTGCATTGCAGTTGAAGTTGGTCAAAAAAATTGCCGAAGATGGATATTACCATGGAGATAGTCTTGCTACTCGCAGGATGCTAGTCGAGTCCGCATACGAAGCTAAGAAAATCAATGCAGAAATTAAGGATAATAGTAAAATTTCCATTGTAGAGGCCAAAGCTGCTGGCGCTAGAAAAGCTAGCGTTACTATCAATAAAATGATTGATTCAGTAAAGTCCAACCAGATTAAACTAGTATTGAAGAGAGATGGCGGCGTTATCGATGGAGTTACAGAATGGTCGGCGGATAATAAAACAGCCACGATTACAACTCAACTAAAGTTGAAAAAAGGGAACTACACCATTGAGTTATCAGGGTTGGATGACGATAGCTTTGAAAAGAAGACAGCAGAGTTTGCAGCAGAGGATGAGCAGTTCAAAACAATAGAGTTTGTTAATAGCACAAACGTGCTTCCACAATCCAAGGTAACCGTTTACTTTAAACAGTTGAATCAGTACGGGGAAGAAACAGATCTAACTAGCCATAACTTCCAGGTTTCGAGCGGCTCTAGAACTACCCCGCAAAATGTTCCTGGTAAGCAAGCATTCAAATTGGATTTGAGTAAAGAAAAAAGAGACATGCCGGTCAACATTTCCATCTTTGATAGAACGAATAATTTGACGGTAAACAAGACATTTACAGTTGGAGATCCTGTAGTTGTTTCTAAGATTGAGATGGGCGATTTGAAGTTTAAAAATGAAAATAAATACTTTATGCCTGGAGATGTAGGCTATCTGGCATTCGCAGCATACGATCAATATGGCAATCGCATGGATGATATTGATGAATTGAACAGAGGAATGGTATTCCTGTACGATGGAGAGCAGTTGTTCGAAAAGAATAAAAATTATGTGTTCGTCGATTATGATGACGATGGTTTTATCGATCTGGAATTGAAGGCTTACCCCGATATAAAGAAAGATACGGCTTCTATATTTAAAATAATGGCGATAGGCTCTGGAGAGTCAGCTACGAAACCGATTACTGTTTTTACACCTAAACAACCTGCGAGTGTTACCATTAAAGAATATACCAATACACTAGCACGGAGTGATAAGAATAAAGTCATCGAATTGGAAGTCAGAGATTCAGATGGAATTCTCTTATCTGATGATCGCAAGTTGGAGTTATTTAAAGCGGGATTGCTAAAAGCGCGCAGCCACGGAGCCCTAAAGCTGGGGTCATCGGTTTCGGGCGAGTTAGGGGAATACCTGGAAAGCGGGCCTTCCAAAGGCAACATTGGAATATTGGAGGTAACAGGAACAGGGAAGGCGTCTGTTGAGGTTACTATTACAGATGTAAACAAAACTACTAGAGCTGATTATGAGCTTAAGGAAGAACGGGTACCACAAAAGCTAGACAAATTAGCTAACGATCCTGCATTTATATACACGCTCGTTCAAAAGAATAATGTGACACCCACATTCATGATAAAAGATCAATACGACGAAGAATACGTCATCGCAGATAGTCCCAAATATCAGGTGAGATATGAACTCAAGAGAACTGACGGCGATTTAGGGGCATTTACAGGAGTACATTCTCAAACCGCGTCACTAGTTAACTTAACTGACGCTACTCCTTCAAAACGTGTTAAAGTTTCAGACGTTTTCAGCAAGGGGATAAAGATAACTGCAACTGATAAAAAGCTGGGAAGCTATCAGTTGACAACTACACTGTTGAAAGTAGTGCCGGATTCTACTCAAGCCGATTATTCGAAATGGGCAATTGAAAGTGAAATGAATTCTATTACGCATAGATTTAAGTCTTACACGATGGCAGATCTTGATGAGGATTTGACATACGCTATTGATGGAGATACAAGCTTATTTGCCGTAGGTGCATATTTAGTTAAACAGGGTCTAAAGGTGAACAAGAAAACTGCTCCAAATAGCAAGATGGCAGATCAAGAAGATGCGGCAGACATCTTTGCTAATAGAGATGCACTCACTAAGACTATGGGTATTAAGGCTTACAACAAAGATGGCGTAGAAACTTCCGTGTCGGGTGTGTCGATTCTAAGTATGCAGATAGCTGACCCGAATATTGTAGCACTAAGTAAAACTTCGACAACTAAACTAGTAGGATTAAATCCGGGAACCACCACGGGTATCATTACTTTTAGTACCCCAAAGGGGGCGAAGGCTCTAAAAACAAGCTTTACTGTATGGACGTCTGATTTATCTTTTGGCGGAGAGCTAAAGGTGCCGACAGACAAGAAGAACACGAATATTGCAGCAAGCGACATTAATGGTAAATACATTTGGGATAGTAAACTTCTTCAAAGCATCTCGGTTAATGATGACCTTCTAAATGCTTTCGTTAACAAGGCAACAGGGAGTGTCAGTGATGGTACATTTAAAAATAGTGAAAACTTAACACCATTCATGGGCCAATTAACAACACAGTTTCAAATTACCAATATTACCTATAAAGCGGGGACATTAGAGGCGAATAAGGATACCTTATATATGGATGATAGCTACAAGCTTGTCTTCAAACCCAAAAGCGGTAGTGATGCAAATCTGAGTAAAGTTAATATCTCAAGCTTTACGATTACAGTGACGGCAGGGAATAAAACCGCTGTTAGCACGTTCACTATAAATAAATAGTCTCTCCACACTGTTGGGAGGGCACTGAAAAAGGTCCCTTGATACTAAAAAGGTACAGTTCCTCAAGAAAAGTTGAGGAAGCTGTACCTTTTTTCTGTATTATAAGACATCACATCACGAATCGGCAGAATCAACCTATAATCAGATCGTATTAACTAATTCCCTGCATCCAACCTCTTTGTATACTTAATATAAGATTGGAGGGCTGCATTTTGGCTAGAAAAAAATACGTTATATGTGGAGTCAGCACGCGAGCCAATGGCATGTTCATCAAGCCGATGCTGGAAACATTCCAAGCTCACTGTGAGGTTGTAGGACTGCTGGATGCGGACCCGAGCCGTTTTGCCAATTGTTTCAAAAAGTTTCCCGTATTAAACGGGTTGCCTGTATATATGCCGGATCAATTCGAACAGATGATTCGGGAAACGAAGCCGGATGCCGTTATTGTAGCTGGGGCGGATCATACTCATGCTGACTACATTGTAAAAGCACTGGAACACAACCTTGACGTTATATCGGAAAAGCCGATGGTAACGACCGGGGCTGATTGCAAAAGAGTGCTGGATGCTCAGAACAGCAGCAGCGGTACGTTATATGTTGCATTTAATTACCGCTATGCGCCTGTACATACGAGGATTAAAGAATTGATTCTTGAAGGCCGGATCGGAAGGGTAACTTCTGTTGATTTAAACTGGTATCTCGATACTTACCACGGCGCAAGTTATTTCAAGCGATGGAATCGAAAAAGAAGCCAATCCGGAGGCTTGTCCGTTCATAAAAGCACACATCATATCGATCTAGTTAATTGGTGGATTGATCAAAAACCCGTTGAAGCTTTTGCATATGGGGCACTTAATTATTTTGGCCCTGAGGGTGAGCTCAACCCGCTCAAGGAAGATGGCAGATACTGCGGTACCTGTCGCGTCAAGCAGGATTGCAGCTATTTTATGAGATGGTCTACAAGAAGCAAAGAAACCATGCCTGATGACGATCATTTGACGGGAATAGAGATCAGGCCGAGCGCATACACCGGATATAGAGCGGATGCCTGTATCTTCGATTCGGAGATTGATATTGAGGATACCTACTCGGCGGTAGTGAAATACGACAAAGGTGCGATGATGAGTTACTCGGTTAATTTTTCGTTACCTTATGAAGGCTATAGGCTGGCGATTAACGGTACCAAAGGGCGAATTGAAACTAAGGAAGTATTATCCAAGCGAGTTTCTCAGCAAGTCACCGAGCAGACGATACAATATTTTCCTTTATTCGGTGGTAAAGAAACGATCCATGTAGTACCGCGACCCGGTGGGCATGGGGGTGGAGATCCGCTTCTGCTTGAGGATTTGTTCCTCGGAGCGGACCCTAGACGAGCATACAGCATTCTGGCAGGGGCTGAAGCCGGCGCATGTTCTGTGTTGACAGGAGAAGCAATCTGGAAGTCTGTGCAGAGCAACCAACCTATTCGTATCCATGACCTGTTAGTCTCAGCGAATGCTAATGTGTCTCAATGAATCAAAGGAGGAAATTAATAGAGTGTACGATAAATTTGAAAATGTAGGCATTGCCCACTTTGACGTAAAAAGCCAACTACCAAGGTGGGTTTATGAATCGGCTATGCGTGCAGCTGATAAAGGTGAGCAGGCACGTTCGGCTATTATGAATATCGAAGGCCTTAAGCAGAGGCAGCGGGAAATCCGTGAAGGAATTGAGAACTGTATTGGTGGTGTGCCGTCTTCGAGCACACCTATGAATCCGGTTATAACAGGAACGGTAACAGGCAACGGCTTTCGCGTAGAGAAGATTGTTTTTGAGCCGAGACCGCAGGTTTATGCTACAGCCAATCTATATATTCCTGATGGAGTCGTAAGCAATCCACGCGGGGCTGTTCTGTTGTTATGCGGGCACCGGGAACAAGCAAAGCATTGTGATGAATATCAGACCGTATGTCATTATATGGTACACAGCGGGCTGATAGTCTTGTCTTTAGATCCGGTAGGCCAAGGCGAGCGTTTCGGGTTCTATGATCCGGCAACGAAAGAAGCCCCTATGACTAGCGTTACTGAGCATGAAAATGTTGGCCGCCAATGTATGCCGCTAGGAGATAGCTTAGCACGTTATATGCTTCATGATGCGGTAAGGGCGATTGATTATTTATGCACTCGCCCTGAGGTTGATCCTGAGAAAATCGGAGTATGCGGTCATTCCGGCGGAGGCACTCAGACGTCGCTTGTTATGATGTACGATCAACGGATTGCAGCCGCAGCACCAGGCGGATTCATTATGAATCGGCCTTACTTCCTTCTTACAGGAAAGGCGCAGGATGCCGAGCAGAAATGGCCGGGTTTCTCGGAGCTTGGTTTTGACCACGAAGATATTGTAATGGCCATGGCTCCGCGTCCGGTAAGGGTTCTTGCTACCACCTATGATTCCGTTCCTATCGAAGCTCCCAGACATACGGTTTCTGT
The DNA here is from genome assembly GCF_042676305.1 of Paenibacillus sp. GCM10027630. Lineage (NCBI taxonomy): Bacteria > Bacillati > Bacillota > Bacilli > Caryophanales > Paenibacillaceae > Paenibacillus > Paenibacillus sp. GCM10027630. The sequence goes on from NZ_JBHTGY010000010.1 coordinate 126,504, forward strand.
AAATCGCCGGTTTTGGGAGATGTACGACAGAGGAGTGGATTTGGACATTTTCGAGGATGAAAATGTACATCGCTTCTCAGTGCCATTAGCTCGGGCTGCCGCTGCATTTTTCGCGAAGCATTTGTTAGGCTGCACCCAAGCACCTGCGGTTTTGGACACAGATATTAAGCTGATTCCTGCCGAGCAGCTAAAGTGTACAGCAAGCGGGCAAGTTATAGGAGAATTACCTCATGCCAAAAATACGCACATGGAAAATGTCGAGCGGTTGGCCGAGTTTGAGAAGCTGCGACAAGCTGTGCCGGACAACGAACGGAAGCGTAAGGCCATAGATTGGCTGTGTAAACAAGTGGTTGCTAGCAGACAAGTATGTGACTTAAATCCTCGCCCTTCCGGCGGTGGAGAAATTAACAATCTATGGATTATCCGCAACATTTGGTGGAGCCAGCCGGGACTTTTAAATCATTGCCTGCAGTTTGTCGATTCCAAGCTTTGGGGTCAAAAGCTGCCGGTAACGATAGCCGTGTGGGATGGGGGCTCCAGTCAGCTAGACATTCACGCAAAATGGATTGAGGAAACATGTGCCTCCGGCCGAATTGCCATGGTCCTGAATCCTACAGGAATTGGTCCGCTTTTGCCGCATTTAAATGCTCCTACAGATAAACCGTTCAAACGATTCGGGATGATGGATAGGCATTCGGATGAATTGATGTGGCTGGGTGACAGTATGGCTGCGGTAAGAACGTATGATGTATTGCGTGCCATTGAGCTCGCGTCGAATATGAAAACTATCGATGCATCCGATATCAAGCTGTACGGAAGCGGTAGATATGCGGTATACGCGGGATTAGCGGCTCTGCTCGATAACCGGATTCAAAATATTCGTATGGACAATCGTATGAGCAGCATCGCCGAGTGGATCAAGGAGCCATTTTATGATGAAACGGACTCTTTAAGCTTTATCATTCCGGGAATGCTTCGGTATTTTGATCTGACAGATGCAGACAAATGGCTTGTCGAAGAAGGCAAGATGCAAGAGACAGTTGCGATGAAAAGTGATTATGCAGGGTGAAAAATGTTGAAATGAAGCAGAGATCTTGCATACGATGCCAGTGTTTTGCTGAAGCGAGAATCAGAAAACGCCCACGAAGCTAGCTTTTATAAGGTAAGGAAAGCTCTATGGTTAATGCTGAGAATGTGTAAGTTTCGCTAAAGCTAAGCTCAGATGCTTACGCCGCGCAAGTTTTCCTAAAGAAAACTTTAAGGAGGATACAAAAGATGACTACTGTTGTAGCTATTTATACGGGGCAAGGGCTCTCGGAGCGGATTCAACCGATATTTCGTGAGGAGCTTCCGGGCTGCCGACTGGTAACCATTATTGATGACAGCCTGATAGCTGATGTAATTGGAGCGGGCAAGGTCACACCCGACGTAATGCGTCGCCTTGTTCAATACTATCGCCATGCTGAAGAAATAGGAGCGGATGTTATTCTTAATACTTGCTCCTCGGTAGGGGAAGTAGCGGATTGGGCCATGCCTATGTTCAGAACGCCGATTATTAAAATCGATGAAGCGATGGCGCAGCTCGCAACCAAGAGGTTTGACAGGATCGGTGTGCTGGCGACACTTCCAACTACTTTGGAGCCAACTCGACGTTTGCTGCAAAAAGAAGGTGAGCAGCAGGGGCGCAAGGTGGAGGTTTTGGATGCTTTAGCAGTTGGGGCTTATCAAGCTCTGGTAGCCGGCCATCCTGAGGAGCATGACCGCCTTATTCTGGAAGCGGCCAAGTCCATTGCGGCCCAAGCTGATGTGCTTGTACTGGCGCAAGGATCGATGGTCAGGATGGAGGAAGCATTAAAGCAGGCTGCAGGACTTCCTGTGTACTCCAGCCCTCGTCTCGGAGTACTTGCTGTGAAAGCGGCATTGGAGCAGCTAGGGAAGTAAGGATGTTCACAACTTAGGTCTAAGTAATGGAGATGAGTACTGGATGAAGGATCAAGTAGTTGCAACCTATTGGCTCGAAACGGCATTCTCGTTGGAAAAAGCTAGTGAAATCATTGTAAGCGAGCAATCTACAGGAACATTTATGCCACTGCCAAATGAGACGGAAAGCTTGAAGCAGAGGCATCGGGCAAAAATTGTATCCATCGAGCCCCGGGAGGTATCCCCTTTTCCGGCGCTTCCAGGAGCCAAGGTTCCAGCAGGAAATAAAGGCGAATACAAGCGCGGCATCGTTAAAATAGCTTTTCCATATGAAAATATAGGGCCATCCATTCCTAATTTGCTGGCAACGGTGGCGGGCAATTTATTCGAGCTGGAGGAGCTATCAGGACTCCGGCTGTTGGATTTGGAGCTCCCTCCTCAATTTCAAGAACGTTATGAGGGGCCCAGGTTCGGAATTTCCGGCACACGTGAGCTAACAGGAGTGTATAACCGTCCAATAATAGGCACCATTATTAAACCGAATATTGGCTTGAGCACCGATGAATTAAGATTGATAGTAAGGGAACTGGCTACGTCAGGTATTGATTTTATCAAGGATGATGAGGTTAATGGCAATGCTCCCTATGCTCCTATAGCTGAGCGAATCAAGGCAGCTATGGAGGAAATCGAAAGGGCTGCAGATCGTACAGGTAAAAAAACGATGTACGCCTTCAACATTACAGATGATATCGATCCTATGCTGCGTCATCTTGAAACCGTCATCAAGCATGGCGGAAATTGCGTAATGGTTAGCATAAACAGCATCGGCTTTGCCGGGCTGGCTCATTTAAGGAAGCAAGCTCCGGTATGTATCCATGGGCATCGCAACCAATGGGGAATGATGTCCCGCTATCCGTACCTGGGAATGTCATTCACTGCATACCAGAAACTGTGCCGCCTGAGCGGTGTGGATCATATGCATGTCAACGGTCTAAATAATAAGTTTCACGAGAGCAACGCTTCAGTTATTTCAGGGGTACGGGAATGTTTGACTCCCATCTTTAAAGAAGCGGATACCGTTGTTCCTGTGTTATCCTCCAAGCAATGGGCTGGGGCTGCTCCGGATACATATCGAACGCTGCAAACCATGGACTTGATGAATATTGCAGGCGGTGGCATTCACGGACATCCAGGTGGACCGGGGGCTGGCTTTCGAAGTCTTGTACAAGGCTGGGAGGCTGCGATGACTGGAATTCCATTAGATGAGTACGCTCTTTCGCGCGTTGAATTGAAGCAGGCTTTGGATACGTTCAGTTAAGTATAAATATAAGCTGCAAGCAGGGAAGAGACCAGCAGCTTACGGAGGAAAACACGAATGCGTATCTGTTATTATGGAGACGATTTTACAGGCTCAACGGATGTTCTTGAGGCGCTGACGACAGGTGGTCTTCGTATTATTTTATTTATGGAGGTCCCTGATCCGGCGATGTGGCATGAGAAGTTTGCCCATTATGACGGCTTTGGTGTTGCAGGCGTGAGCCGAACTCTGGGACCAGAGGAAATGGACCGTAAGCTGCGGCCACAGCTTCAGGCACTTCGTGAATTCAAGGCTGACATTACCCATTATAAAGTATGCTCCACCTTCGATTCTTCCCCAATAACGGGCAGCATCGGTAAAGTGATCGACATAGGCTCGGAGCTGTTTCAAGAGCAGCGGTACACTCCTGTTGTGGCAGGATGTCCTTTACTGAAGCGTTATACGGTGTTTGGAAATCATTTTACGGCAATGGGTGGGGACGGAGGCACCGTTCGATTGGATCGGCATCCTAATATGAGCAAGCATCCTATTACTCCTATGAATGAAGCAGATCTAAAGGTTCATCTTGCGAAACAAACCAACAAATCTATCGGGCTTATCAATGTGCTAGATTTGGATTTAAACCCCTTGTTATTGCAGCAGAGGTATAAGGAGCTAATCGAGAGTAAACCGGATATTTTGCTATTCGATGTATTGACCCCAAACCACCTCACTCAAATCGGAAGCTTGCTAATGCAAGAAAGTGATGCCAGCCAATTGTTTGTAGTCGGCTCATCAGGCGTGGAGTATGCACTTGTCTCTTATTGGCAGCAAAATGGATTGCTTCCAACACAGCTGCCTAATATGATGGCAGAGGCGGTTGATCGTATTCTCGTAGTGTCCGGCAGCTGTTCTCCAGTAACACAAGCTCAGATCGAATGGTCGCTGGCTCATGGCTATGCGGGAATTCGGATATCCGAGGAGTTCTTGTTTGATGAGGAGATTGAGGGGATTTCGGCTTTGCTGGAGCAAGCGGAAAAGCTGCTTCGTGCTGGAAAAAATGTAATTCTATATACAGCCTTAGGGCCAAATGATACGTCGATTGGACATGTACAGCAGAGATTGAATGATGAAGAGCGTGAAACAGCTGCAAGCGGACAAATGATTGGCGAGCGATTAGGTGAGATGACCAAGCAGTTGATTTTGAAGACAGGCCTAAAGCGTGTTGTTTTCGCAGGGGGAGATACGTCTGGCTTTGCAATAAGCAAGCTGGATAGCTACGCCTTGGAGATGATCGCTCCGATTGTTCCTGGAGGGCCTCTTTGCAGGATGTTCTCGAAGGATGAACGGTTGGATGGCTTGGAGATTGTGTTAAAAGGCGGCCAGGTTGGACCGTCACATTTTTTTGAGCAGGTGCGGACAGGGAGGGCTTGAGTTTCAAGGATACAAGATGATGGGTGCAGTCTTCGATTGATTTGGAAGGGAAAGGCGATAACGAAAATGAACATACACCAATTGAAAAAAAGTTTCGCTCAAGCGAATCCGCGTTTTGGGCCGGTCCCCTTCTGGTGGTGGAGTGCCGAGGAAGTGACGGAAGAACGGATTCGTTGGCAAATGCAAAAATTCCGTGACGGCGGCTTACGCAACATTGGTATTATCAATTTGGCACCTACGGGTCCCCAGTACGGTTCTGTGAGTGACCGTCCTGTGTATGCCAGCGATGATTGGTGGTGCATGTTCGAGGTTGCTTTACGTGAAGCAGAGCGGCTCGGCATGTATCTTTGGTTTTATGACCAAATTGGGTTCTCCGGATCGAATATGCCTGCTCGTATCGTCACGGAGTCCCCGGATATGGCCGGTTACCAGCTTCGCAGATTTTTACCGGAGGAAGAGCTTCCGGAGTCATCAGTGGTCCTCTTTGCAACAAACGAGCATACATACGCTTCCGTACGGCAGGGCTTCAATTGGCTGGATCCCCGTGCCACAGGGCAGCTGCTTGACCGGGTTCATGGTGAAATAGAGCGGCGCTTTCCTCACGATCTAGGCAAAACAATAGCAGGAAGCTTTCAAGATGAGCTTCCACCGCTTCCCTTATGGACCCCTGAATTGTCCGCTCAATATAGGGAGCGCTTTCAGGAGGAGCTGGCTCCACATCTGCCAGCATTGTTCGATCCATTGCCCGGTTCGGAGCAGGTGCGGCGCCGGGTATACCGACTCGCGGCTGAGCTTGCCGAGCAATCTTTTTTTATACCGCTTGGCAAATGGCATCGCGAGCGGGGAATGCTTATTTGCTGTGATCAGGCTGGACCAGCGAGAAGAGCCGATCCTAATGGGGCGCAGAGGATCTATTTGGATTATTTCAGGACTCATCGCTGGTATAATGCTCCAGGAACCGATATGGATGGGGAGATCAAGCCCCACTCTTCGATGGTTCATCTGCACGGGGGCTCGCGGGTATTTTTGGAATCATTCCATTCCAGCGGTTGGGGTGGGACATTGGAAGAAACGATGCATTGGCTGCTTCCCTGGTTTCAAGCGGGCGCTACGGTATACAGTCCGCACGCTGTTTATTACAGCACAAGAGGAGGCTGGTGGGAATGGGCACCGCCGGATACGGGATGGCGTCAGCCTTATTTTGAGCATTACCCGGTTTTTGCGGATACGATTAGCCGGGCCTGCTTTTTGCTGAGCGAGGGATCTCATGTATGCGATGTAGCCGTCCATTACCCTTCGTATGCAGTATGCGGATATTTGTCTTTGTCCGATGGCAAAGTTAACGAGCATCCAATGGGTGTAGCGAATCGGGAATCACATGAGCGAGTAACGCATATTCAAAGCGTTTACCGTAACATTACCGGCAGCTCGAATCGGCGCTCGCAAAAACAGCTTGGCGTGCTTCGGCAGGCCCAGATTGATTTTGATATAACAGATGACAGCGCTTTGCATAAATCGGAACTGGAAGGTTCTAAGCTAAAAATCGCAGATGAGCGCTTCTCAGTGCTGCTTTTATGTGGAACGACGGTCATGGATGAAGAGGCTCGAACGCGTATTGAAGCTTGGCTAAACCAGGGTGGTTCTGTTATTGCCGTTAATGTGCCGGAAGAGGAGCGGGACTTAGCCCACGCCATTTACGTGGATACCGCAGAGGAGGCGGCTGCATGGATCGAAGCTCGGATCCCCAAAAGAGTGGACGGACCGGGCGAGTCACTGTGCCGAAAAACGGAGGATACCGATGTTTTCCTGCTGCTTCCTGCGAAGGGCACTTTATTATCGATGCATCAACCAGCGACTCCAAAAACCATTTTACCAGCCTCAGCTGTATACCGTTTAAGAACAGCTCGCACCCCCCAATATTGGGATCCGGTACATGGAAACACGGAGCCTATCACATATAAGCGTGAAGGCGAGTGGATAGAGGTTGAGGTACCTTTTGCATCGTGGCCTGCGGCTTTGATCGTCTGTGTGGATGAAGATGACCTTGGAGGAGCAGAGAAAGTAATAGCCAAACTCGAAGACCAGCCTGCTCGCTTGTTTCCGGCAGTAGTCCGTCAATCCGGTACGGAGGGCGACTCTGAGCAAACGATAGTACTTCCCGAAAAAGGTTGGCGAATCCGCGCAGAATCTACATTGGACAATCGGTATGGGGACTTTGATTTACATGGAGATACAAGTCAGTTTATGCCGATAGAACGCCGCAGTATGAGTGTCCGTATGGAAAGTGAGCTTACCGACGGAGAAAAGGAAGGCTGGCATAAGCCGGAAATTGACGAATCTGAATGGCTAACAAGATTATGGAGCGAATCGACCTATTGGCAAATTTGCGATGGAGAACAATACGAAGAATCCCGTTCCAATCCCAAAGTTTACAGCAACGTATTCGGGGATCTTACTATGCGTTCCTGGGCAGGACGAATGGGACGCGTTCCTCGCAGGTTTCTCAATCTCGGCAGCTTTAAAAAGAGGGAGCTTGTATGGGCAAAAACTTACGTATCTGCCCCCAAGGGAGGAAGCTATTGGATCCGGACTGAAAGCAACGCCAATGTTACCGGATCGATAAACGGTCAGGAGATTGAATGGATTGGGGGGCCGGAGGAGCGTACAGCTTGGATTGAATTGTGGGAAGGGAGCAATGAGCTGCTGTTAAGGTTTGAGGCTATTGGCAATGGCTTAATGCGAGCAGGCGTTGAAGTGAATAGCTTGGCGCATCCACAGCTTCCCAAATGGCTCTTTACCCGTCAACCGAATCCGCAATCAAGCTTGAGCAAGCCTATCAATTGTCCTTCTGAGCAGCCATACAAGAGGGTTCGAATTGTGTTTGCCGCCCGTGGTCGGGCTATCCTATACGTGAACGGAATCAAGGTAACGGAGCACGGTGACTTCAACCCGTATATCCGGCAGGGGCAGGAAGAAGTGGACATTACGGCTATGTGGCGGTATGGCGTTAACGAAATCAGATTTGTACTGCCGGAGGGCAAGGGGGAGGTATTTGCAGACGGACTGATTGAGCTGCTTAATGGGCAGTCCATTTCCTTCTGCACAGGAAGTGACTGGTCGGATGAGCAGGGAGGTATTCCTGGAATTCATCATTTTTCCATCCTTCAATTTGCTGAGACCGAGTCGCTATGGATTTCTGCCAGACCACATCCACTTCCGCAGGTAGGTTGGTTGATGCCGGATTCTGTGCCTGATCCATTGCCGCTGTCATTTTCGGCTGAACCTGCCTCTCTCGGCAGACCAGTCTGGCTCCGTTTTCCGATGCCTGTTGGTTCTACGAGGCTGCATATTCAATGCGCAGGTGAGATGCGTGTCTGGATCAATGGCTCTGAAGTAGCAGCCAAAGGAGGCAGCGCCGAATTTGCTCCACAACCGGCTGGAGCCATAGCGGCTGTAAGAATAGTGCCGAACGGGCCCTATTCGGAAGCGGCAGTTCTGCTCGCACCGATCCGCTTCGAGACGGTTCCGGCAGAAGGGGCATTAGGCGATTGGCGGACAGCTCTATGTTTGCCACACCATGGCGGAGCCGTCGAATATGAGACGGACTTCGAGGTATCAGCATCGACCGGGTCTGGCGCCGAGCTTGAATTGGGTCATGTGCGTGGGACCGCAGAAGCATGGATTGATGCTAAGCCGTTAGGCGTCAGGCTGTGGAGACCCTACCGTTTCGCACTCCCTGACTTGCCGGAAGGGATGCACCGGCTTCGAATTCGCGTGACTAATACATTAGGCACATACTATGAAGTCGGCAGACCCACTAGTCTTGTTGGCGGCAATACGGATGTGACCTACTGGAACCAAGGGCGACATGAGGAGGAACAAAACTGGGAGCAATGGTTCCCAAGCGGAGGTTTGTACGGGCCTGTTCGCATTGTGGCTGGTAGTCAGGATTAAATCGGCTGAATATTGGAATCAGTCGGTAGTTTTTAGTGCTAGCCTTCTGCTTAAAAGCTGATCCCAATTATATAGCAGCAGATGGCAGCACGAACTGGAAAACATCCCGCTAATTTTGTCTTCAGTACCATTTAGGAGCATCTTACTGGAAAAACTACCTCTAATTAGTGTGAAAACACCTCTTAGTGGTGAAAGCTGCCAAGTTAGCTCCGGAAAATCCATCTATATGCGACTGGTGGGTAAAACTAATCAGATTAGCGGGAGGTTTTCCAGTTAGTTCCAACCCATGTGCCATCATATGTGATCCTTGTACATGCGTTAATGGCTGCATGTGCCAGATCACTTTTATCCTAATCTGTAGGAGGCTTGAAATGAGCATTTTACTTCGCGGCATCACATGGAATCACACAAGGGGATATCTTCCCATGGTAGCCACATCGCAGCGGTACTCGGAGCTGTTCCCGAACGTGACGATTCAGTGGGATAAACGATCCTTGCAGGAATTCGCGGATTTACCGATTCAAGCACTAATTGATCAATATGATTTACTTGTCATTGATCATCCTTGGGCGGGCTATGCAGCAGATTCGCGTGTGCTTCTACCGTTAAATGAGTACTTGCCTGAGGATTACATGCGCGATCAGGCTGCAAATTCCGTCGGACAATCTCATGCGAGCTATCAATTCGACGGCAGTCAAACTGCGCTCGCCATTGACGCTGCAACGCCGGTTGCTTCATGGCGGGACGATCTTTTTCAGCAGCAAGGGCTGGAGCTTCCTGCGAATTGGGATCAACTGCTTCAGCTGGCTGGTAAAGGAGTCGTAGCATTCCCGGCTATTCCGATTGACAGCCTTATGAATTTTTATATGTTCTCCTTAGCCAATGGGGAAGCACCATTCACAAGTGGAGAAGAGGTAGTTTCGAGCGAAATCGGGTATGCTGCATTGGAAGCGCTGCGGGAGCTGGCGTCACTTTGCAGTACGGATATTTTCAGATGGAATCCAATTGCCGTATATGAAGTCATGGCGCAGCAGGAACATGTAGCCTATTGTCCCTTTGCCTATGGGTATTCCAACTATGGACGTGCGGGTTATGGCAAGCATAGACTGTCCTTTGGCGGGTTGGTTGCATATAAGGATAATGGCCCTCTGCGCTCAACGCTTGGAGGTACAGGCCTTGCTGTATCAGCATCCAGTAAGTACAAATCGGAGGCACTGGGCTATGCCAAGTTTGCTGCATCCCCTGAGATTCAGCAAACCCTGTATACAGCAAGCGGAGGCCAGCCGGGGCATAGAAAAGCATGGACGGATGAAGACAATAATCGCCAATCCGGGCAGTATTTTGCGAATACACTATCGACTCTGGACCAAGCTTATGTAAGACCAAGGTATAACGGCTATTTGCATTTTCAGGATCATGCAGGGGATTACGTACGCGACTATATGATGCACGGTGGCGATCACAAGCTTATTCTGGAGCAGATGAACAGCTTGTATCGGGAGTCCTTAAATAGAACCAAATAGAATCAAATAGAATCAAATAGAATTCACAAAGGAGCGACACCTATGACAGCAGCGGGCTTCAGACCTTTAGAGGGCTTGCTTGTGCTTGATTTTGCCCAATTTTTATCAGGCCCTTCCGCGGCATTAAGGCTGGCGGATCTCGGAGCAAGAGTTATCAAGGTAGAACGACCAGATGGCGGTGACCTATGCCGGAGCTTGTATATTTCCAACATGGAGCTGGATGGGGATAGCACCTTGTTCCACTCCATCAATCGGAATAAAGAGAGTGTTTCAGCCAATTTGAAAAATCCTGAGGATCTTAAGCTGATCCGCGCTTTGATAGAAAAAGCCGACGTGATGATCCAAAATTTCCGTCCAGGCGTGATCGAAAGGATGGGGCTGCATTATGAAGCCGTTCGTGAATGGAATCCGCGTCTTGTCTATGGGGAAATTACGGGTTATGGGAAAACAGGTCCATGGAACGGCAAGCCCGGACAGGATTTATTGGTCCAATCGCTCTCGGGATTAACTTGGCTTAATGGAGATGCGAATCAGCCGCCTGTTCCTTTCGGGCTATCTATTGCGGATATGTTTGCAGGCGCTCATTTGGTGCAGGGCATTCTTGCTTGCCTAGTAAGGCGTGGGGTGAAGGGAATCGGTGGGCATGTAGAGGTAAGCCTGTTGGAATCCATTCTCGATTTTCAATTCGAGGTACTTACCACTCATATGAACGATGGTGGCAAGCTGCCTGAGCGAAGCACGGTAAACAATGCCAACGCCTATTTAGGGGCACCGTATGGTATTTATCAAACTGCTGACGGTTATCTCGCTTTGGCGATGGGATCTGTCATCAAACTGGGACAATTGCTGGAATGCGCCGCACTGGGTACTTTTCATGAGCCTTCCACATGGTTCTCGCACAGAGATGAGATTAAGGGGATTCTAAGAGATCATCTAAAAAGCCAGTCGACAGCCTATTGGATAGCCCGGCTGGAGCCTGCTGATTATTGGTGTGCAGAAGTTCTGGATTGGAAGCAGCTATTGGAACATGAGGCATTCCGGGCTCTGAACATGACTCAGCAAACGGTGAACGGCAGTGGGGCCGCGCTTACAACGACACGCTGTCCTATACGTATTGATGGCGGCTTGCTTACTTCTGCTGTAGGAGCGCCAAAAATCGGGGAGCACAATGATAAAATCAAGGCGGAGGTATTAAACGCATGATTCGATCGCAGTTTTTTGAGCAATATGAGCTTGAGTCTGCTCGGGAGTCTTTTGGCCGAACCATAACAGAAACAGACATCGTGATGCATGCGGGGCAGACGGGTGACTTTTATCCGCATCATATGGATGCAGAGTGGTGCAAGGAGCAGGACTTTGGCCAGCGTATTGCACATGGCACGTTGATTTTTAGCGTAGCAGTTGGGATGACGGCGGCAGAGGTGAATCCCGAGGCATTTTCGTACGGTTATGACCGATTGAGATTCGTAAAGCCCGTCTTTATCGGGGATACAATCAAAGTCCGTGCGACTATTCATGAAAAGAAGGATCATCCTAAAAGGCAGGAATTCGGTATCGTAAGCGAGCGATGTGAAGCATTTAATCAACGTGGTGAAACCGTATTGGTGTGTGACCATTTACTAATGGTAAGAAAACAACAGCAGACCTAAAGTTAGTGGGCCGGAGGCGGAATGAATGGAGACAATAGATGCGAATAGTCACAAACTGAAGCTGATTTCACGGGAGTTTGCCGGGTTTGAAGCTTCTTTCGGGGTTCAGGCAAGCTACTTCAAAAATCTAACCGGATGGGATATTGAGCGGGAGTTTGAGGAAATTCACCGTTTATATGATCGCATGATTGCAGGGAAGGAAGCACTTTCCGATTCGCATGATTTATTTCTGTGCGTCACAGATTGGCTGCCGGAAGCGATACAGCAAGGACTGTTGGTTCCGCTGAATGAGTTTCTTCACGCAGATCCACCTGAAGGGTGGCCTCTGGCCTGGGCTTCCAGTATGCGAGGGCTGCAAACGGATAAAGACGGCAGCATTTATGGTATAGCGTACCATGATGGTCCGGAGATGTTTATTTACCGGAGTGATTTATTTAACGATCAGGTGGAGAAGGAAGCTTTTTATAAAGAATATGGATATCCGCTGGAAGTGCCTGAGACTTGGAGTCAGTTCGTAGATGCAGCGAGATTTTTCACCAGACCGGAAGAGGGAATGCATGGTGCATTAACAGCGTCCTATCCCGATGGTCATAATAATGTGTACGATTTTCTAATCCAGCTCTGGAGCCGTGGCGGTGAGTTGGTTTCGAGTGATTGGCAGCCGGTTTTTCATCAGAGTATCGGTCAGGAGGCTTTGCAATTTTTGGTTGATTTGATTCATAAACATGGAGTTGTGCCTAAGGAAGCTTTGGGAATGGATAGTGTTAAGAGTGGTAATTATTTTGCTCAAGGAAGCGTAGCTATGATGTGGAACTGGGCAGGCTTCGCTGCCGTTGCAGAAATGCCGAGCATGTCCAGAATTGCTGGGAAAGTAGGCACAGGCTTAATTCCAAAAGGTGATGGGCCGGATGGACGCCACATGTCGCTCAATATTTATTGGATACTTGGTATCCCGGCAGGCAGCACGCATCAAGCTATGGCTTACCAATTCATTAAAGAAACGGCATCTGCCGCGATGGATAAGGCGACTTCGATGTGCGGAGGTAACGGGACACGTTTATCCACATGGAGAGACGATGAGGTGCGCAAGCAATTTCCATATTACAGAAATATAGAGACTGTGCATCAAAATGTCAACAGTCCGCTGCCGATTCCCGAATATCCTGCGATAAACGAAGTGCTGTCACAGATGGTAGATGATGCTTTGAATCTTCGATGCACCGTAGCTGAGGCGCTGGGCAGGGCTGCCGGACAAGTGCACAATATTTTGAAAAAAGGCGGCTACTGATGACGGATGACTGGATAGTTGAAAATGAATAAGTGGCTGGGGGATGCGAATGGAAGCATGAACATAGGGACACATGTAAGGAAAATGGCTTGAATAGAAACATGAGTCAATATACGGAGCGATGATTGGTGCATAAAAGGACATCACGCGGGTAGACTTTTGGACCGTAATATGACTTTTGAGTTTAATGGAGGAGATACTAATGAGCCTAGTTCATGATGGTGATAGATTTATCAACCTGGACTATAAACCACAGATGCCTCAGGATAAATCAAAAGGGATTGCAATCGTTGGCGCCGGCGAGATAGTTGTTCACGCACATTTGCCTGCATATCGGATGGCTGGATTTCGTGTCATTGGTATTTACGATCTGGACAGAACCAAAGCAGAAGCAGCCGCTCAGGAATATCCTTCCATGGTGGTATTTGCTTCATTGCAAGCTCTGCTGCAGCATCCTGAGGTTGAAATCGTTGATATAGCGGTTCCGGCTAAATATCAGCCAGAAGTCGCTAAGCAAGCAGCGGCACAAGGCAAGCATATCTTATGCCAGAAGCCGTTAGCTGAAACTTATGGTGAAGCGAAGGCTTTGGTGGAAGCCTGTGCTGCTTATGGCATTAAGGCCGCCGTCAATCAGCAGATGCGCTGGTCTCCCGGCATTCAAGCAAGCCGCTCTATAGTTAAGAATGGTTGGCTTGGAGCACCGCTGCAAGCTTCGATCCAAGTCAATGTTCATACGCAATGGGAAAATTGGCCATGGCTTGTACAGATCCCTACGCTTGAAGTGATGTATCACAGCATCCATTATATAGATTCAGTCCGCTACGTGCTGGGGCTGAGCCCTGAGTACGTATACGCGGATGGATCCAAGTTTCCTGGTCAGCCTTATAAAGGCGAAACCCGTACGATGATCCATATGAAATTTCCGGGTGAAGCCCGCGGTCTTATCCATGATAATCATAACAATCATATGCCCCAGGATGACTGGTATGCTACGTTCCGCTTCGAAGGGACCGAAGGCAACATCAGCGGGACTAACGGAGCGCTCTATAATTATCCGACTGGGCAAGAGGATACGATAAGCTTTTACAGCAATCGCTTGGAAGCGGGGCGACTCTACTCGCCTTCATTGGAAGGTAGATGGTTCCCTCATGCTTTCATGGGGACGATGGGTGAGTTGATGCGGGCTGTTGAAGAGAATCGTGAGCCGGAGAACAGCATTTTGGATAATTTGACTACTTTACAGACTGTTTTTGCTGCGTATCGCTCGATGACGGAGAATCGTCCGGTTTATTTGGAGGAAGTGGATATTTAATGGGAATGCGGCTGGTAGGGATACCGGCCGTTTTTGTGTGTCATTAATTACAAAGCATGAACGAGCGTCTTGTCGTGATTCTGATTCTGCATGAGTGGTTTTTTACGTGGAAATGGATTGAATAACCTATAAATTAGAAGGGATCAACCTATGATGCGGGGATTTTTTTGTAATATAGTCAACATAAGATCGGGAATTTTATTTAGTTAAGTATATGTAAACCAAAATTTGGAAGCGGTTGCACGTTGTAAGTGCTAATTAATACTTAGTCCTAGGGAGTATACTGAAATACAGATTAAATGAGAGCGATTACATGTTGTGTAAGAATAACGCACTAAAGTTCTCTATTGAAAGGGGTGATAGAAGATTAAGATTCAGCATCGGGGAAGATGGAAAGGTTGTGAAAATTTAATCTAAAGTGATAATTCATCTAACATCAGGTCCAATCGATCGCTTTGCTGATACATAGGTCAAGCCTTTTTGCTCCATTAGGATCAAGCGCCAGAAATTTATTTCATGCAACCTATTTTTTCTTTGGAGGTGCCTTTTATTTTGCGTAATCAAATTGCACGTGTTTTATGTTTTATGCTTTTGTTGAATGCCCTTTTTGGGGGCGGGATGTGGGTAACACCTGCATCGGCTGCAGATATTGGATCTTTATCATCAGTTGCAGATAGTGTTTATGATCCTGTAACGGTTTTTAACAAAGATTTTACTCAAGCCTTTGATGGACAATCAGCCTCGCAACTCGGATTCGATTATTCAACTCTTTCGGCAGGTGAGGGATCTGCTAATGTGGAAGTTGATCCAGTTACAAATGAAAAAGCACTTCATCTTAGTGTTAAAGGAGCTGGAAGCGGTGTTGAATTCCAAATCAGCAAGACCTTTAGTGAAACTTTGACAGGTACTATTTCAACAGAGATCACTTTCATGCAAAAAGGAACCACTAAGATGAAAGACAGGATACTTTTGTTCAGTCCTCCTGGGGGTGGAGCAACGAATCTGATTAATGCAGGATTGGATACATCGAAAGGTATTGTGTATTTTCCAGATACGGCTCCGACAGATCTAGCTACCCCTTATAATCTGAATCAATGGTATACCATGAGAATAGAGCTTAACACAGTAACTAAAAAATTCAGTATATGGCTGGACGGTAAATTAATTAAGGCTAGGCAAAATACTAATAACGTCTATGATCTAAAAAAAATATCAATCGCTACCCCAGCTGCAAATGGCGATTTGTATGTACGTGGAATAAAAGTTACACGTATTCCATTTAATCCATACCCTAAAGCTCCTCTTGTTATCAGTGTTGTAGGGAGAAACACAAAGATCGCATTTTTCTCTGAGTCCTATACTTGGGCTTCAAAATATCGCTGGAGGATAAAGGAAAAGGGACAAGCGGATTGGTATAATTTCTCTGCAACAGCAAACTTCACAGAGAACGCATTTACTAGCAACAATATTCCTGGTCCTAGTGCTTCCAGTTATTATGACCCCATACAGAAAAAATCAGTTCCCTTAACAAATGGTAAGACTTATGTCATAGGTTTCTCTGTAGTAACTAGGGATGAGTTAAATAAAATAGACTACGAAGGTGAGATATTCGAATTTGAAGGTACTCCTTATGCAAGCACACCGATCCAAACACCAGCTAGTAGTGTGATTGGAACTGTCACCGCATATAGTAACTACAATGCAAACCAATGGTCTATTAATTCAGGGATGAATGTTGGCGATTTGACATTTGCAGATAAAACTATCAGGTTTACATCTATTCCAGCTAAATATACGAGTATGGACTGGATTAGAACAACACAAGCCGATACAATGACATATCCTAATGCAGCTGACGGTACTGCTTTCCCAGATATTGCAGATTTCACTGTTAAAGACGATGCTACTGTGTATGTGGCAGTAGATATACTTGAAACAACGCTTCCTCTGTTTTTGTCAGACTGGACTGACACAGGAGACACAATACAAATGAGCGATGCGGCGACTGCGTACTTATTTAAAATTTACAAAAAAGATTTTGCTTCAGGCAAGAAAGTGACCATGGGGTATAACAACTATAATGACTTTAAAGCAGGTAAAAACGCAGGATATTTCGTAATGGTTAAGCGTACCGCGATTGGTTTGACTTTGGACCCTATAAAAGAATGGGTTAATTCTCCTTCGTATTCTTTAACAGGTTCAATAAGTGATAATGTGTATTCTAAAAATGTTACATTGTCTGTTTATCAGAACCAAAGTGCCGTCTCGTTGTACAAGGAATTTCTGCCAAATAATAAATTTAAGGTAAATTTGAACTTGCTGCCAGGAGCCAACCTTATCGAAGTTTACGCTGCTCGAGATAATTCTACACTTTCAGAGAAGTCAACGGTAGTCATTAATTATGATTTAATTTCACCGGAAATTCGCATTTCAACACCTCCAGCTGCAGTTAAAGATGCTGTCTATATTATTCAAGGTTCTGTAAGCAAGGCAGCTAAACTGACTGTAAAACACAATGGTATAAAAATAGCAGATTCTGTTGTAAAAGCTGCGTATGAGCCTTTTTCATATCCGCTAAACTTAGCGGAAGGATCTAACCAGGTTGAAATTTCATCTGCAGATCTTGCTGGAAATGTTAGAGCAGTTAATTATTTAATCAACTATATATTTTGGGCAGGGCAAGCGGCAACTTATGATCTAAATGGAAATCTTTCTAATGCATTATCACCATCGAAGGATATTCTGGCACAAAGAAAAGTGACTAATTCATCAGCGTCAACCAAACAAATTACGCTATGGTTTGTTTTGTACGATGGAAACAATTCCATGCTTAACTATTCCAGTGTTATTGCTGATTTTGAACCAGGAGAAACAAAGACACTAATAACAGGATTTACTCTACCGAGCAATGTAACCGGCTATCATATGAAGGCGTTTATTTGGGACAGCCTGAATGGAATGAAGCCATTATCGGATGAAGTCCAACTGCAATAATATATGGTTAAGGAGGTTATGAAATGAAAAAAGCCCTGCATATAGGGATGTGCTTACTGCTTGGTCTAAATATCTTTTTATTTGATTTACAAAGTGCTGGAGCAGCGACAACTGCCCAAACATCCTCCATATTAGCAAGTCCATTAGAATTAAAAGCTGTTTCTGGTAATGCTGCCGTTGATTTATCTTGGAATCCAGTAATAGGTGCCGCATCATACAATGTGAAACGCAGCACTGTTAACGGCGGACCTTATAGCACCATTAATACTAGTAATATTGTGAGCCCAAGTTATACGGATAATTCTGTTGTTAATGGCACCATGTATTACTATGTGGTCACAGCTGTTGGCTCAGCAACAGAGAGTATCATTTCGAATCAAATTAAGGCAACTCCATATTTATCGACCGCAGGGGCTCCCTTGGCTCCAGCAGATTTCTCAGCGGTTGCAAATGACGGCAGCGTCGAACTATCATGGTCGGCGGCACTAAATGCAACATCTTACACAGTACTTAGAAGTGAAGCAAGCGGTGGTCCATACTCCCCAGTCGGAAGTAATCTGACTGCTACTGTGTATAAAGATGCATCAGTCACCAACGGGAAGCAATATTATTATGTAGTATCAGCTTTGAATTTAAGTGGTCTCAGCCAAAATTCAGAAGAAATTATAGTTGTGCCTGCCACAGTGATTACTGTATCTAAGGACGGTAGCGGAGATTACTCTAATATTACCGATGCGCTTGCAACAATTCCCTCTACTAATGCGAGCCGCAAAGTTATTTACATCAAACCAGGCACCTATCAGGAAAAAATAACTATTAAAGCTCCTTTTGTAAGCTTAGTGGGGGCTGGTAGAGATAAAACAAAGATCATTTATAATGATTCAGAAAAAACGGTGAATCCAATCAATAAAAGTACTCTGTTACAACCGCTCGAGACTGCGACTCTATCCGTAGGTGATCCTAAGATCAGCACGGCAAATCAATTTAGCGCTGAGAACCTGACAATTGAAAACAATTCCAAAGCAGAGAATGGTCGAGCACTTGCTGTGCTAGTTGCTTCAGATCAAGTAGTTTTTGATAATGTGAGAATTGTAGGCTATCAGGATACCCTTTACGCAGGAGTTTCTTACGATACTAAAGAAAGCAGACAATACTATCATAACAGTGAAATCAAGGGCCGTACTGATTTTATTTATGGTCCTGCGACTGCTGCTATATTCGATCATGTGGATGCTATTAGCGTCAACTCATCCGATTCCTCGGACATGGGAGGGTATGTGACTGCAGCTGCTACAAAAAATCCGAACGGGGACGTTCCCGGACTAGTTTTTATTAATTCTCGCCTTATGAAAGATAATTCTACGAAAGGCAAACATTACTTGGGTCGTCCATGGCAGGATCAGCCAACTGTGCGATATATCAATACTTGGATGGATGATCATATTCATGTGGATGGCTGGACTCCGATGACCGAAGGACTAAGCACTTATTACTTGTCTGAATATAACAGTATGGGACCTGGTGCAAGTCCAACAACTCGCAAGATGTCTTCACAGATGTCAGCGCAAGAAGCGAGTAATTTGACAATCCCACGAATATTTGAAGGATGGGATCCATCAAGAAAAATTGTTATTCCGAAGATTTTTCCAGAAGTAACCTCCAAGGTGGCTCCAGCTCTTCCAGATGGACAATTAGGTTCTTATACTAAGCCAGTTATAATTTACATGGAAGTTAACGGGGAACTTCCGGAGGAAAATCGAGTTCAGTATAGGATCAATAGTGGTCCATGGACTACTTATGCTGCAGAATTTCAAGTAAGTCAACCGGGTACAAGTAACATACAATACCGTTATGTCAATAACTCAGAAATCGCTACAACCGCTCAAACAGTGACGATTAAAATTGATCCAAATGAGCAGCCTAGAGTACCTGCATTTCCTGGTGCAGAGGGGGCGGGCATGTACACAAAGGGTGGACGGGGAGCTGAAGTTTATGTAGTAGATAATTTGAATGATTATGATACTACTAAAGGTGAAGCAGTTATTCCGGGAACAATTCGTGATGCCATCAGCTCAGGAAATAGGACGATTATATTTAAAACCTCGGGTACTATCAATTTGAAGAGAGGTTTGGATATTACAAATTCTAATATAACTATTGCTGGTCAAACTGCACCTGGTGATGGTATTGCTATCAGTGGTTATATGGTTAAGTTTGGAAACAACGACACAGGTAAAGATATTATTGTCAGGTATATCCGATTTAGAAACGGAATTGAAGTATTAAGTGATACAGCTGATATTTCGGGAAATAATGTAATTATTGATCATTGCTCCTTTAGTTGGAGTACGGATGAGACTTTTTCAGTAAAGAATCGTAAAAATTTTACAGTACAATGGAGCATTATTAGTGATAGCTTGAATCAGTCTATCCATGATAAGGGAGCGCATGGCTATGGAGGAATATGGGGAGGTACGAACGCTACCTATCACCATAATCTCATTGTGAATCATAATAGCCGAAATCCGCGTTTCGATCGACAAACTGATTTTGATAACTTCCCTACTAAAATTGATTATCGCAATAACGTCATTTATAACTGGGGAGGAAACTCTGCATACGGTGGGGAACAGGCCGTTGGAATCAATATGATCAACAACTATTATAAGCCAGGACCTAGCACTTTTGATGGGGTCAAGAGCCGGATTATTAATCCCTCAGATATAGGAGGAGGAGGAGGAGCTTTTTATATCGACGGCAATTTCATGGAAGGCGCGGCCGATGTTACAGCTGACAACTGGGTTAAAAATTCCAGCGGGGGCTTTAAAGCGATTTCTCCAGATGGCACATTTATCCGTAAGCTTAAGCCTATGATTATACCAGATGCATTAGATCCTATCGGTGGACCAGTTAATACGGACACGGCAACAGTAGCTTACGAAAAAGTGCTTCAAAGTGCGGGGGCATCTCTTCCGAAACGTGATTCTCTGGATCAGAAGATTATGAATGATGTTAAATTAGGTAAGGGCAGACTTATTAACACTATTGCAAGTGATGGTGGGTTACCTGAGTTAAATTCTGCAGTAGCTCCTAACGATAGCGATGGGGATGGCATTCCAGACTCTTGGGAAATAGCTCACGGCTTAAATCCGAACTTAAAGACAGATGGTGCTTTAATTAGCAGTAACGGTTATACGAATCTTGAAAATTATATCAATTCATTGGTTGTTGCAGTACCGCTAAATCCTAATATAGCCATTGTTAGCCCATCGATGCATCAAGCTTTTACAGTAAATGATTCGATAAAGATTACCACGAATGCATCCTCAGATGCTACAAATGGCAGCATCGCCAAGGTAGTATTTTACGACGGTGATCAAAAAATTGGGGAAAAGGCGGCTGCGCCTTATGAGTTTACATGGTCTAATGCTCCAGAAGGAGAGCACTATGTATATGCCAAGGCGGTGGACAATAACGGTGTAATGACATTATCTTCAGTGGTTATTATTTATGTAAATGGTCCTAATAATGTTACTCCTTGGATTTCCAAAGATATTGGTCAAGTGAGTATCCCGGGAACAGCAAGTCTAAATGGGACGAGATATATGGTTAAAGGATCTGGAGATATTCGAAATAAGGCGGATTCTTTTCAATATGTATATCAACCGGTTCAAGGTAATTTTGAAATGATCGCAAATGTTGGCTTTGCTTCTGAAATTGATGAGAGGACTAAAGCAGGGCTAATGATTCGAGACAGCCTTGATCCCGATGCTAAGACAACAGCACTTTTTCTAACCCCTGATGGTACTAGTGACAAGGCAGTAGAAACAAGCGGCAGAAAGATTTCTTTATTGCATCGAGATGTTAAGGGAGGAGACTATAGTGAGGATTTAGTAAGAAGTTCCTCACTTAAGGCCCCTTTCTGGTTGAAGATAGTAAGAGACCAAAATACAGTTTACGGTTATTTATCAAATAATAGTGTCACTTGGACTCTGGTTGGATCCAAAAAAATCGATATGGGAGATACGGTATATGTAGGTATGGCAGTGGATGCTCCTAAATTGACAAGCAACTCGGACTATTTAACTGCGGCTTCCTTTAGCGATGTGAAATTCACTCGTTCCGCACTCTTCTCTATAAGTAACCCCTTAAGTGAGGCAGTGGATATTCCCGATTACTCAATAAAAGGAAGTGTAGCAGACAGAACACAATTAACTGTAACTAACAATGGGGTTACCGTTGTTGATTCTGTATATGCAGAAGCAGGAGCATCATTTTCATATAAACTTAATTTGAATGAAGGGATGAACACGATCATCATCTCTGCAAAGAATAGTGAGCTTTATGGAAATGTAGTTAATTCTAAAACTCTGCAGGTTACCTATAATAAATCAGCAGTTCTCTTTACACCCGCATCACCAATACCTACTTCAGTTAATGTGTCGGCTTTTAATTTAGCAGGGAAGATCAGCAGAACTGCTGCGGTCACTGTCAAATTGAATGGAGTAACAGTGAGTAACAATCTCAACATATCGGCAGATACTCTATTTAATGTACCGTTAACTTTGCAGGAGGGGATAAATGAGATCGTAATATCAGGAATCGATGCGTATGGAAATACAGGTTCGAAGACTTATCAAATTACCTACAATAAAAATTGGGGCGCTGCAGTGTTTACAGTTAAAAATATTACTCTAAAAGATCTCAGTGGCAACGTACTAACTGGACTAAGTAATTCAACAACTGTAGTTACAGATGTGACCGTCCAGAATAATTCTTTAGTCAATCAGAGTGGTGTTCTAGTTGTAGCAATGTTTAATCAGCAGGACCAAATGGTTCGGTATTCTTTATTAGATCAATCCATCTCTGCAGGTACGAACAAACAAATAAAAGCCATTTTAAAATCACCGGATTATATAATGGGCTACACCATTAAAGCTTTTGTATGGAACAACATAACAAATAAGACAGTGATTTCGAATGTAGTCACTGTACAGTAATTTAGCTGTTCAATTGAAAGGGACACGAGGGTCGGCATTATTGCTGTTCCTCTCGTGTACATACCCTAGGGAGGAATATGCTTGAGAAGATGGACTGTAATCCTACTATCGTTCTTGCTTTGCTTCGGATCGATGCTTCCTGTGGCAACTGCTGCCACAGCACCGACAACAGTAAACGCAACTTACGACAGTATCACTGGGAAAGTGGTGGTTTCAGGGAATTTTGGTTCTACACCTGGAAAAATCGTGACGCTGCAAGTTAGGAACCCTAATAATCAAATGCAACAGTTGGATCAAGGGTTAAGCGCAGCAAACGGAGCTTATCAATTTACTTTTATAATAAATAATAAAGTAAATGGAACCTATATTGTAAATGTTGGTGGAGATGGTGCGGCGGTTGCGGCTACTACATTTCAAGTGGCTTCTACTCAAAATGTTACTGTCAACGCATCCGTCAGCGGTACAACAATCAACATTTCCGGCAACATGGGCAGCACAGAAGGAAACACAGTCAACGTCGAGGTTCGAAACCCTTTGAATGAGGCTATCTACACGGATAAAGGGAAAAGCGGAGCAAACGGAGCATATCAGTTCAGCTATACAATGAGTCAAAGGTGGAGCGGAGTTTACACTGTGAAAGTTTGGGGCATTGAAGGTGATGCCGTTAAAATTACAACATTTAGTATCCAGAGTGATTCGAGTAGTTCCACATCACCTACTTCAGGCTCAGGTGGAGGCGCACCTTCCCCAACTGTACCAATTAGTCAAGTGGGAACACAGATTGAGCTAACTGCAAAGCTGGATCCATCGACCGGCGTTGCCACTGCAGCTCTGGATGCTGCCCAGTATACAAGTGCTTTGCAGCAGGCTCAGGCGGAAGGTCTGAAAAACATCACAGTAACTATTTCTGATGTTGAAGGAGCCAAGCAGTACGCTTTAAAAGCGACGGCAGACTTCTTTTCATCCACTTCATCGAATGTAAACTTAATGATAGCTACTGACATTGGTACTGTTGTTATACAACCCAATATATTGAAAAATATAGATCTGTCAGCAGCTAAAGAGATTACATTAACTATCGGACTAAAAGACAAAAATGATTTACCAACCGCCCTTAAAAGCCAGATCGGCAATCGACCAGTCATCGACTTAACTATCAGCGTTGACGGCAAGGTCATACCGTTCAATAATCCAAACACTTCGGTTACGGTATCTGTTCCTTACCAGCCGACAGCTGAAGAATTGCAAAATCCGGAGCACATTGTTGTATGGTACATTGACCAGCAGGGCAGCGCTCAGGCTGTTCCAACCGGAAGGTACGATGCCGCAAGCGGGATGGTGACATTCAAGACGTCCCATTTCAGCAGTTACGCTATTGTCTATGATCTGAAAAGCTTCCAAGATCTAAGTTCTGTTTCCTGGGCAAAGAAATCAATTGAGGTTATGGCTTCCAAAGGGATTATTTCAGGAGTTTCAGATACATCCTTTAATCCCGGAGCTAATATTACCCGGGCTGATTTCATGATTTTGTTGACCAAATCGCTGGGGCTGGAGGCATCAATTAGTTCAAACTTTAACGATGTAGCACCTGCCGATTATTATTACAAGGCTGTAGGTGTTGCCAAGCAATTAGGTTTAGCTGAGGGGCAAGGGGATAATCAATTTAACCCCCGAGAGCAAATTTCGAGGCAGGATATGATTGTTCTTATATCCAGAGCTTTGAAGCAGGCGGGCAAATGGAGCTCGTCAGGTACAGCGGATGATCTGGCTTCATTCACAGATAAGTCGGAGGTTGCCGCTTATGCAGCCAATGATATTGCAGCTATGGTAAGCGCTGGTGTGGTAGAAGGCAGCGGAAACCTGCTGAACCCAACAGGAAATGCTACTAGAGCGGAAGCAGCGGTTCTATTTCACAGGATTTACAATAAATACTGATAGAGTAGGGTTTTAATAGCTAAATAAAAAAACGCCTTTTTCGTTCGGAATTGAACGAGGAAGGCGTTTTTACTTATGCCACAAGCTTGCTGTACTGCACTAAACCGCCTCTTCCGCCATTCCACGGCGCTGCTTCAGCTTGCGCCACACCACTCCATGGCTTGGGGAGAACAGCAGCGCGATGATGAACAGCACGCCTGCTACGGTGATCATGCAGCCTGCGATGGATGCATCCAGCAGCACGGACATATAATAGCCGGCTGTAGAGCTGATCACACCGATGATCATGCTGTAGGCGATCATAACGCCGAGGCGCTCCGTTAACAAGTAGGCGGTTGCAGCTGGGACGACCAGCATACCAACTACGAGGATTGCACCCACGCTTTCAAACGATGCCACAGTTGTAACAGAAACGAGTCCCATCAGAACGTAGTGGAACAGTACAACCGGAATGCCAACGGCTGCAGCCATGGCTGGATCGAATGAGCAAATCTTGAATTGCTTATAAAATAAGCCGATTACCGCGGCGCTTAGCAGCAGCACCAATCCGAGTGCCCATACAGCTTTGGGGCCGATATCCATTCCGGCAAATGTGAGGGTGTCCCATGGTACGCGTATGATTTCACCGTACAGCACACAATCAAGGTCCAGATCGACCTGGCGTGTATATAAGCTAACCAACACCACCCCGATGGAGAATAATGCCGTAAACACTACCCCAATAGAAGCATCGGCCTGAACACCGCCCTGTTGAAACAATTGGATCAGAAAGACCGTAATAAGTCCCAGCACGGATGCTCCAAGCAGCATCCAGAAGGAATCCCGTGACCCGCTCAGCAAGAAGGCAATGACAATACCCGGCAGCACAGAATGGCTGATCGCATCGCCGATCATGGCCATCTTGCGCAGGATGAGAAAACAACCGAGCAGGCTGCAGGAGCAGGCGACCAGCGCCGCTGTCAGCAATATCCAAAAGTCATTCATGATTGTGCCTCCTTGCTCGAAGTTACTGCTGAAGTCGTTACAACCATGACAGTATCCCGTTGTTCCTGCAGCACCGCTTTCTTAACTTTTAGCCTTACTAGCACTTTGGATAGTACCCCACGGCGCGGTGCGAATATAACCGAGATCAGAAATAAAGAGGTTGCTGCAAGCACACTCAGCGGACCTGTAGGTAAATTATTGGCTGTCGTACTGATCAATGTACCGACAAAGCCGCTAACGGCTCCGAAGAAGCCGGCTAGAACGACCATTACACCGAGCCGCTCCGTCCAATAGCGGGCTGAAACAGCAGGCGTGATTAGCAGAGCGGACATCAACACGACACCTACCGCTTGAATGCCAACTACGACAGCAACAACGATCAGAAACATGAGCAGCTGATCGAGAAAAGCAACCGGATAGCCCAGTCCTTTGGCAAAGCCGGAATCGAAGCTGAGCAGCTTGAACTCTTTAAACAGGAGGGTGCAAGCCAGCACTAGAACGAGCGCCACAATCGTCATAACAATGACATCGGATTGAACCATGGAGGCCGCCTGCCCGAATAGAAATTTATCCAATCCGCTCTGGTTGCCACTATCGCTATGTTGAATTTGGGTAAGCAGGACAATGCCTAGACCGAAGAAGACGGACAGCACAATGCCGAGTGCGGAATCTTGTTTAATCCGTGAATTCCTTGTTACGAACCCGACTCCGAAGGTTGCAATCAAACCGGCTACAGCAGCCCCGATCAGAAAGAAGAAAATTGATTTCGAGCCGGTAAGCATAAAAGCAATACATATACCGGGAAGCGCAGCATGAGCCAGCGCATCGCCCATTAAGCTTTGCTTGCGCAAATAAGCGAAGCTGCCGAGGACGCCGCTGCTCAAGCCGAGCAGCACACTACCAAGTAGAATCCATTGAGTATTGGGATCGAGAAACAGCTCTAACCAATTGATATCGAACATGGGGCTCACCTCGTGCTGACGATGATAGCATCATCGTCCCGGGATAGAAGGGTCAAGCGACCTCCATAGGTTTGCTGTAAATTTTCTTTGGTGAAAATTTGGGAAGTGGGTCCGATCCCCATTAATTGTACATTCAGCAGCATAACCCAGTCGAAATATTCCCTCACGGTTGCCAGATCGTGATGCACAACCAAGACGGTCTTGCCTTGCTTTTTCAACTCATTCAGCAGAGTTATGATTGCTTTCTCCGTTGCGGCATCAACGCCAACGAACGGTTCATCCATGAAATAGAGCATAGCGTCTTGGGCAAGCGCTCTGGCAAGAAAAATCCGCTGCTGCTGGCCGCCTGATAGCTGGCTGATTTGCCTGCCGGCGAAGTCCGTCATGCCGACTTTCTCCAGAGATTCCATGGCGATATTCCGTTCCTTCGCTCCAGGCCGTTTAAACCAGCCCAAGTGGCCGTACCGCCCCATCATGACAACATCTAACGCGCTGATGGGAAAGTCCCAATCCACAGATTCGCGCTGCGGCACGTAGCCGACCAGCTTACGCTGCCCCGTGTACGGCTTGCCATAAATGGACACGCTGCCGGTTACCCGGGGAATAAGGCCAAGAGCTGCCTTGATGAGCGTCGATTTGCCAGCTCCGTTAGGACCGACAATGCCAATCAGCTTGCCTTCGGGAATTTCAAAGCCGATATCCCGTAGTACTGGTTTATTTTGATAAGCTACGGTCAAATTATCTATGGTCAATGGGGCTTGCTTCGTAGACTTCATGAGGCACATCTCCTTTGTAATTGATATGTGGTTGCATGGGGGCTGTTAACTTCATTCCTGATGTTTTTCTGGGCTCTCGGTAAGTTATCTTATTTCAAAGCACCCACAATGGTGTCAACATTATGCCGGACCATTCCGATGTAAGTCCCTTCGGTCGTGCCGTCTTTACCCATAGCATCGGAAAACAGCTCTCCGCCAATCTTGATTTCATGGCCCTGCTTCTTGGCTCCTTGTATAACGGCCTCGATCGATTTCTTAGGCACACTGGACTCAACGAACACAGCCTTGATTTTATTGCTTACGAGAAATTCCCGCAGATCCGTTACATCCTTCGAGCCGTATTCTGATGCTGTGCTTATCCCTTGAAGCCCCATTACTTTGATTCCGTAAGCATCACCGAAATATCCGAAAGCATCGTGAGCTGTTACAAGCACCCGCTGGTTCTCAGGAATGGAGGCAATCTGCTTCGCCGCATATTGGTCCAGCTCCTCCAGCTGTTTCATATACGCTGCCGCATTGTTCTTGTAGCTGGCCGCATTGGCTGGGTCCACTTTGCTTAATTCGTCACGTATGACCTCCGTTGCGGAAATCCAATGCTTCACATTAAACCAAATATGCGGGTCATGTGAGGCCTCGCCGCCCTCCCAGCCGCGAAGTTGTTTCTCCGGAAGGTTACGCGATACAGCTACGGTTGGTTTTTCGCTGCCCATTTTCTCAAAGATTTCGACCATTTTACCTTCCAGATGCAGGCCGTTGTAGAAAATAATCTGAGCTTGCTCCAGCTTCTTCACATCCCCTTGGGATGCTTTGTATAAATGGGGGTCCACCCCCGACTTCATTAGACCGGTTACTGCCACATGATCGCCGCCCACCTGCTTCACAACATCTGCTATCATGCCTATCGTCGTTGTTACCTTTAATTTTCCATCCATTTCACCGCTTGTTTGTGTGGAGCATGCAGTAGTCAGCAGCAGCAGGGACAAAAACGCGAGTGTGATAAAAAATCTTGTAAAAGCAGGCTTGACCTTGTAATTCATGAAATTATACACCCCTTAGTCATTGTCATTAGTAATGAAGCCTCTCTTGTAGAACATCTATCCATAGTATTTGAAAATATGCCTTACGAAAGTTGTCTCATGCCTAAATATTTGTGATAAGCAATAAAAATTTCCCTCGCACCTTTATTTTAATTATATACAAATTTGTTTCCTTTGTGCAACATTTTTTGCAAAAAAAATTAAGGGGCAGCGGAGCCTTTACTTATCCAGAAAGTAACTCGGCTTCCTTTGGCTGCCTCTTCATGGGGCATAGGCTCTTGTTTGAACACAGTCCCTGCGGCTAAAGGGTTCGTCTCTATATAAAATGTATAGCGGAGTCCGTAGGCCAAAGCCTGTTTTTCCGCATCTTCTCTGGTTAAGCCGGTAAGGACGGGTACGACGACATTGCTCCCGTTTTCTGGTACCACGGGTTCTTTGGTGTTTTTAATTTCTACTGGTTGGGGCTTATTAACAACGGACGGGGGTGTCTGCTGTTGATTGCCCGTGGAACTGGCTAAAGTGGATTTAGAGTTAGATTCCTTATGTCCGGTAGTTTCGATCAAATAAGCGAACACGCCAATAAATACTACTGCACTAAGCAGAGCCAAAGAAAGGGTTAAAGAAATGCGTTTCCACACCAGCTTGCGAAAAAAAACATGCTTGAGCGTCGTAAACAAAGTACCAAGAACCATGACTTTAGGGGATTGGCTTGGAGCCAGGTCATAATCATCAGGATCTTCGATACTTTCCTGTTCATTGGGCGCATGAAACAGTTCTTTGAGATTTTGAATAAAGGAAAGGGCAGAGATTCGCTCCTCATATGCGTGGATGATGGCAGTGACCACTGCTTTTTTCTGTGATAGAGACAGTTCCTCCAGCAGCTGTGAGTTTTGCAGGCCGTGTCTCAGAGCTTCCGTATCGGCAGGCAGCTTGTCGGTTTGAGTTACGAGACAGTAAAGTACACCACTGAGCTCCTTAGACAAGCGATGCTTGTGATGGGATTGGTCCCAGGTATTGATTAATGAAATTTGTAATTCATCGCTTACCCACAGGTTGTTAGGGCTTATAGAAAAGTTCAACGGACGGTCCTCCGCGATTTCCATCAAGGTTTGACCCATGCCAGTAACGAAGGCTGCCGCCTCCTGAAAGGTGAAGGTATGATTAAGCATGACCTGCTGCAGCGGGTTTCCTTTTATATATTTCATAATAATATAGATATGGCTCTGATCCATTTCCACATCAAATACATGCATGTAGGGTGCGCTATTCGTGATTTGAACAGAGTTTCCTATTTGATGAATGTAGGCTTGGGCATCGGGTTGACCTTGATGGGGGACGGCATAAATGAAAACAATCCTTTGCAGCGATAAATCTTTACCTCTATATAAAAGGCCGTTGTCCAGAGGAATAATGAGTTCCTCCCGTGTATACCGGTTGGAGACAGGCTTCATACGAATCACTCCTTAATACTTACTTAACCATATTATTCGTAAGGAGTATCAATTTTGGGATGATGGGGGCGAATTTTTTCATGTAAACTGCTTTTCCATTGAAATATAGGAATGTTTTCTAAGAGGATACCTGACTTCTCCAACTTTTTCATATCCATTTTTTTCATAAAGGGCGACGGCTGCCGCATTAGTTTGGTAGACATCAATCCGTACACTTGTATATCCTTGATTGTGAGCCAGATGTTCAGCATAGTGCAGCAATTTCTTGCCAAGGCCCCGGCCTTGTTGTTTGGGATGAACGGCAAGTCTATGAATGCAGCAAGCTTTTCCTTCATTGTCTTTCCAGCTTAAGGTTTTATACTTTTCACTTTGCAAATCATCGAGCGTAATCGCTGCTACATAACTATTGTTTTCTTTGATTCCGTACATAGTTCCATTCTTGATATCTGTTTTATGAGTAGAACGATTGGGATAGAGCCACTTCCATTGATCGTTGCGCTGCTTGTTTAATTCAGCCTTAACCTCCTTGAAAAGGGTGATTATGGCCGAATAGTCTTCTATGCTTACTTTTTGAATTTCCATAAAACTCTCCCTAGTTATTAATATTGATTAAGAGATACTTCCATGAAAAGTTAAGGCTTGCTGATTTTACGCTTGCTGATTTCTTCGGTGACGACAAAAGCCAGCTCTTCATTGCCGAATAACGACAACACGCCGAGTAATGTTTCATCCGGTACTTCTCCCGACTCATCCTTAGGAACGGTTAAATCTATGGCGCGCTGCAGCGCTTCCCCTATCGTTTGTTCCGGATAAGCCCGCAAATACAGCTCTGACGGATCTATGTCATGGTTAACGCACCACTGGGCAAACACGAGAATCATCATTTCTTGATCTCGTTGATAGTTACGGATAACCTCTTCTTCGTACTCTTTTTGATTCATTGAAAAATCCCCTTTTAGACGGTAATATCAAACATAGGCTGTAATAACATTATATCGAAAGAACAGGTGTGTTCACAATGATAATGAATGAAAAGATTAAATCATCAGAAGTTCTGCTGACCGGTATAAACGGCGAGGATCTGGGCATTGTTGCGACCTCTGAGGCACTGTTGATGGCCCGAAAGCTCAAGGTGGACTTGGTATGTACGTCTCTGATGAGCAGTCCTCCGCCATGCAAGCTCATCGGAGCGGGGGCAGCCAAGCAGGAGGCTTTAGCGGAACGCAAGAAGGAGCATAAGCCTAAGCTGAAGGAAATTCGACTGACGCCGCAAATTGAGGATCATGATTATGAGACGAAAAAGCAACAAGCGGAACGGATTCTAAAGTCCGGTGATGCTGTCTTGCTCGTAGTAAGCATTCGCGGCAAAGAGGGAGACAGGGCCAAGGAGCTGCTGGAAGCACTGTTAAAAGATTTAAACGAGGTGGGACGCAAGAAAACAGGCATTCAGCTAAGCGGCAAGCAAGCGATGGTTCAAATAGACCCAGTGTAAGGGAAGGTTTCATTGAAGGGCTCGCATGAGGTGCGGGTCCTTTCTCTTTGCTTAATTATAGGAAAAAAAGAGACCCACAAGCAACGGGCTGTGGGTCTTTCAAATATATATATCAAAAAAGGGGGTCGAATATTAGTATAGCCCAGTTTCATTAAAGGAAGATGAATATTGTATTTCAGTTATATTACAATTTCTGTTGGATATGCACATCCAAGACAAGATTGTTATAATAGGTGAAACGGAACGTAACGTTATTTTTTCCTCAGGTTGCTGATTATAGGGTTTGGTTCATGCAGGAAGGAGTAATGGGAAATGTTTTATTTTATCGTAGTACTGGTTACTATCATTGATCAAGGCTTTAAATTATGGGTCCGAATGAATATGGATGTAGGTGAGTCCATCGTTATATGGAATCATATTCTGAACTTTACCCATTACCAGAACAGCGGAGCTGCAGGCAGCACCTTTCAGGGCTATGGCCGTTATTTTGTAATTCCTGCGGTTATCTTTATCGGATACATCCTGTATTCCCGCCGGAAGGGAAATCTCAAGGGTGGACTTGTTGAAGTGGGGACTGCGTTTTTTGTAGGCGGAGCGTTAGGAAATGCAATAGATAGATTATTGTTCGGAAAGGTAACGGATTTCATTGATTTTCACATGGGTCATGGAATTCTGAACATTGCTGATAATGCCATCAATATTGGCGTGGTCGCGCTGCTGCTCGATGCATTGATAAGTGTAGTTAGGAGCAGGCGAAGGGCTAGTGTCTGAAGCTTGTTCGGGAGCATCGGGGTTGAATAAGGTTGAAATATAGGTACAAAAGAGCACTTCGCATCACTGAAATTAGTGGTGAGAAGTGCTCTTTTTATCACTCAACAGGTGCAAGCAGAATTCCAGATCCGCCTGCAGATGCTGCTGCATGAGCAGCTCAGCGGTTTGTCCGTCCCTTGCATGAATGGCGTCATAAATTCTTTCGTGCTCATCGATCAAGAACGGCCGGTTATAGTAAACGACAGTACGCCGAAATAAATAAATGATGGATTGCATACGATCAATCATTTCTATCATCACTGCATTATTGCTGGCCTGCACGATAATTTCATGAAAGCTCTCATTGGCTCGCATAATTTCATCAATAGTTCCAGTCCTTCCAACCCTTACACATTCCTTAAGTAAAGCAAGCTCATTTTCATGTAAATAAGTGGCCGCGCAGCGTGCAGAATAGCCTTCCAACAGGATGCGAACCTGGAATGTATTCCGGAGGTCCTTCTCTGATGGATTCACAACTTTTTTATTAGCAATGAGACCTTCCTGCTCTAATTTTCGAATAGATTCACGAATAGGAGTACGGCTAACCCCTAATTCGGAGGCTAGTTTTTCTTCGACAATTTTGGTTCCGCGAGGAAGGGCTCCGCTTATTATCATTTCACGAATAATTTCATAAGATTGGCGGTAAGCCGGTCGGGATTTTTCATAGCTTTGTGACAAAAGGGTGCACCTCTTTGATCCAAAATCTTATCGCAATTCAAAGGATAATTATAAACTTATGTTTAACAAAAGTATAGATAACAAGTATTTCGCCCTAATCGTATCCGATTTCAATAAAATTGTATACAAAATTAATATTGACTGTATACAAAACTTTAGTTATTGTATCTGTGTATTCTTTGATTATGGAAACGTGGAGGGATGGAAAATGAAAAGAAATATCGGGTTTATCGGCTTGGGAATTATGGGCAAACCTATGACATTAAATTTGATCAAAGCTGGTTATAAGTTAACGGTATACGATATAAATCAGGAAGCTGTAAATGATTTGACGCTTTCTGGTGCAGCAGCAGCGGCCTCACCGAAGGAAGTGGGAGCAAATAGCGATATTATTTTTACAATGGTACCTAATTCCGAGCATGTTAAGGATGTTGTGTTAGGCGAGAATGGGATTGTTAAAGGGGCCAGGCCAGGCGCAATCATTGTTGATATGAGCTCGATTACACCAGTGGCATCCAAGGCAATTGCAAGTGAAGCTGCGAAAAGCGGTATTGAAATGCTGGATGCTCCTGTAAGCGGGGGAGAGCCTAAAGCGATAGACGGTACTTTAGCAATCATGGTAGGCGGTAAGGAAGAAATTTTTGAAGGCGTCAAACCTATTCTTTACTGTATGGGAAAAGATGTAACCTTGGTGGGCGGTAACGGTTGCGGGACAACGGCCAAATTAGCTAATCAGATCATTGTAAATTTAAATATTGCCGCTATGTCTGAAGCGCTTGTTTTAGCAGCCAAAGCTGGTATTGACATAGATAAGATGTACCAAGCTATAAGAGGTGGGCTTGCCGGAAGTGCTGTGCTTGATGCCAAGGTTCCTTTGATTCTTGAAAGAAATTTTGTGGCTGGCGGAAGAATCGATATCAACCTTAAGGATATTACGAATGTTATGGAAACAGCTCATGAAATCGGTGTACCGCTGCCGCTGTCCAGTCAGCTGCTTGAAATTATGCATGCCTTGAAAGTAGACGGTAAAGCAAGTCAAGATCATGGCGGCATTGTCCAATACTATGAGAAGCTTGCGAATACGGAAGTTAAAAGAGCTGAGGTGTAATAAGTGTCGATCCATAGCGGAAAGCTGTCTTTTTCTTCCATCCAACCCCAATTGCCGGCGGAATGGAAGGAAGTGAACCTACGACCCTTAATCAAGCAGATGAATGAAGCGCTCCATAGGAAAATTATTGTGCTGGATGATGATCCAACCGGCGTACAAACCGTACATGACATCGATGTCCTGACTCAATGGGACAAGGAGCTGCTGCGGGATGCGTTTGAAAAGCAGGAGACCGTGTTTTATATTCTGACTAATACGCGAGGACTTGATGCAGCCGCAGCAGAACGCATAAACCGCGAAATTGCAGAGAATGTGCAAGCAGTGGCAGATGAAACGGGCATGAAGTTTGTTTTCGTCAGCCGCAGTGACTCTACATTACGAGGGTACTACCCACTCGAGACAGACACTTTATCAGAAACGATGAACCGCTTAACGGGAAAAGAGTATGACGGTCATTTGATTATTCCGGCTTTTTTTGAAGGAGGACGAGTGACCTATGAGAATACACATTATATCCTCGATGGCGATACTATGCTTCCGGCCCATGAGTCGGAATTTGCGAAGGATAAAGTATTTGGCTATCAGCAAGGCGATCTGACTCAATGGGTCGCAGAAAAAACGGATGGCCGGATCCAGCCGGAGGACTGTTTTGTTGTCACATTAGATCAATTACGCAGTGGACCGGAAGCTGTCGAAGAGGTTTTAATGAAGGTCCAAGGAAATAAACCGGTCATTGTAAATGCGCTGTCTTATTCGGATCTGGATGTGCTGTCACTTGCGTTATTGCGAGCTGAGTCCAAAGGTAAATCATTTATTTTTCGTACGGCAGCCTCTTTTGTTAAGTCTTACGGAGGGATAAATAATCTGGATTATTTACCCAAAGAGAAGCTGATAGCCAAAGGACAAGAAGCTCATGGCGGGCTCATCGTTGTTGGGTCCTATGTTCAGAAAACAACACGCCAATTGGAGCAATTACTGAATAACTCGGACATTGTTCCTTTACAATTAGAGGTTGAAAAGATTCTGGATCCAGCTGAACGGCTGAGCGAATTGAAGCGGCTTGCTAACGAAGTTAATGAACTGCTTGCCCAAGGGAAAAATGTCGTGGTCTACAGCAGCCGCAAGCTTGTAGCCGTGGATAACAAATCAGAGAATTTGCAAATTAGCCACACGGTTTCGACTGCCCTGGTACGAATTGTTCAATCGTTGAGAGCCGTTCCTAAATTTATTATCGCCAAAGGTGGAATTACCTCTAGTGATATTGCTACTAAAGGATTGAATATTCGCAAAGCAAGAGTGCTGGGACAAGTATCGGCAGGTGTGCCTGTATGGCTGACCGGAGACGAAGCCAAATTCTCAGGAATCCCTTATATCGTTTTTCCTGGTAATGTCGGTACAGATGAGACCCTATTGGATACGGTTCTGAAAATTGAAAGTTAAATTTGAAGTGAGCTTAATCTACAGGTTAAAGGCTCATAGCTTACCCTGAAGTTACTAAATATCATTAAAATCAGTCCTTAAACTATTCTTTCTTTTTCTGTATGATATGAATGCAGCGCTAGGCTTGTAAAAGAATTCTAGGGAGGAAATAACATGGATTATCGTTTTATGGGGAAAACGGGGCTTCGGGTTAGCGAGCTTTGCTTGGGCGCAATGACATTTGGACGGGAAGCAACCGAGCAGGAAAGCTTTAACATTATGGATCATTTCGTCCATGCAGGCGGAAATTTTATCGATACAGCGGATGTTTACAGTCTTGGATTATCTGAAGAAATAGTCGGCCGCTGGCTAAAACAAAGAAACCGGGACGATCTGGTCATTGCTACGAAAGTACGCTTTGGCATGGGCAGCGGCCCTAATGATGTGGGATTGAGCCGTAAGCATATTATGGCAGGTGTAGAGGCCAGCCTTCGCCGACTTGGTGCCGATTACATCGACCTTTATCAAGTTCATGCATGGGATCCCAAAACTCCGTTGGAGGAAACATTAAGTACATTGAACGAATTAGTAAAACGCGGCTGGGTTCGTTATATCGGGGCAAGTAATTTTCGCGGCTGGCAGTTGCAAAAAGCCGTTGATCTCAGCAGACAGAATGGCTGGGAGCCGTTTGCATGTCTACAGCCTCAATACAATCTGTTATGCCGTGCGACAGAATATGAGATTCTCCCGGTCTGCGTGAGCGAAGGTATCGGCGTCATTCCTTGGAGCCCGCTCAGAGGCGGATGGTTAAGCGGTAAGTTTCACAGGGGCATGAATATTCCTCCTGAAGATTCCAGAGTGGCACAAGCGGATGCCAAGGGCTGGAGCGAATCATGGAAAAACTATAACAATGAATATACATGGAAGGTGCTCGATGCTCTCTATGCAGTGGCCGAAGAGGCCGGCAAAACACCTGCACAAACCGCGATCAACTGGTTATTGCAGCGCGAAGGCGTGACTGCACCGATTATTGGAGCAAGGACGATCGAGCAATTGGCAAGCAATCTCAGCGCTTCAGGCTGGTCCTTAAGCGTTGATCACATGA
This sequence comes from Paenibacillus sp. GCM10027630, assembly GCF_042676305.1. NCBI lineage: Bacteria > Bacillati > Bacillota > Bacilli > Caryophanales > Paenibacillaceae > Paenibacillus > Paenibacillus sp. GCM10027630. The sequence continues at coordinate 162,632 of NZ_JBHTGY010000010.1, forward strand.
ATCGTTTAAATGAAGCTACTGAGCTCCATGTGACTTATCCGTATGATAGCGGTGCGAACAGACAGCAGAGGGCGGGAAGAGAATAAGTTATCCTTGGTCAAATACCTATACACTCTGGGAGGAATTATTGGATGGCAACCACCTTTGGAATTATCGGGAGCGGCTGGAGAACTGACTTTTACATGCGAATTATGGAGGCATTGCCTGAAAAATTTCGTGTAAGCGGTGTGGTAGTGCGAGGCGTTGAGAAAGGCAAAGCATTTGAACAGCGCTGGGGAGTCCCAACCTTCCGAACTCTTGAGGAGATGTTAAGCCAGACTGCTCCATCATTTGTCGTTCTTTCCGTGCCATGGGCGATGACACCTGATTTAATCAAAGAAATGGCGGATAGAGGCATCCCCGTATTATCGGAAACACCACCCGCACCCGATGTGGATCATCTGAACAAGCTGTATCATGAAATAAGCAAGGATGCCAGAGTGCAAGTAGCGGAGCAGTTTGCCTTTCAACCGCAGCACGCAGCACGAATTGCGATTGTGAAATCAGGTGTATTGGGTACGGTTACCCAGGCGCAAGTTTCAGCCGCACATGGCTATCATGGAATGAGTATTATGCGCAGCTTGCTGGATCTTGGTTTTGCGGATGCGAAAATTCGCGGCTATAATTTTGCCTCACAGATTGTAAGCGGTCCGAACCGTGAGGGTGACCCCGTTGAAGAGAAGATGGCTATGTCCAATCAAGTGTATGCGATTCTGGAATTTGATAATAAATTGGGCATTTTTGATTTTACAGGAGATCAATATTTTTCATGGATTCGGTCCTCACGATTGCTTGTACGCGGTGACAGAGGTGAATTGATGAATGATCAGCTGAAATATTTAAAGGATTATCAAACTCCTGTCGAAATGAATTTGAAACGGTTGAACGCTGGGGAGAACGGCAATCTGGAAGGCTATTACCATAAAGGAATTTTGGCTGGAGATCAGTGGGTGTACCGCAACCCGTTTATGCCGGGGCGGCTAACGGATGAAGAAATCGCCATTGCTACTTGCCTTCAAAAAATGGGTGAATACGTCGAGGGCGGACCCAGCTTTTACAGCTTGGCTGAAGCGGCGCAGGATCACTACCTCGGCATCAAGATCAAAGAAGCAGTGGATTCGGGTGAAACGGTCCAGACAACCAAGCAATCCTGGGCGCAGTAAAACGCCAGCTCCTATCCGATTGCGTTTGATACATAGGGGGTTCCGTGTGAACCCCTTCTATGGTGATGATACATGCGTGTCGATTTGGTGGAGACGGTATGCTTTTGCGTAGGCAGCAGGTTGATCAAAACCATTTATGAAAGCGCTTTAATAACGAGTGCGCGGATAACTCCTTATTTTTGTCCAAATGTATATTTGAATCGTATATTTTCATCGTACCGTTTGTTCCGGATAATAGGATGTAGAGCGAATAAGGAGGTAATAACAGTAAATGACAACTCAATTGCGGTTTAGACAAGTACATTTGGATTTTCATACCAGCCCGGATATTCCGGCAATTGGTGCGGATTTCCATGCAGAAGAGTTTGCAGCATCACTGGAACAAGCCAGAGTGGACTCGATTACGTGTTTTGCTCGATGCCATCATGGCATGCTTTATTATGACTCACAGGTGAATCCGGAGCGAATTCATCCAGATCTCAGCAATAAGAACTTACTAAAGGAACAGATTGAAGCTTGCCATAAACGCAACATTCGTGTGCCTATTTACATAACGGTACAGTGGGATCATTTTACAGCCGAGCAGCATCCGGAATGGATTGGCTTAGACGAGAAGGGCCACACCATCGGCACGCCTGTTTATGAAGCTGGTTTTTACCGTCATCTTTGTGTAAACACTCCATATCGGGAATTTCTGAAGCAGCATACGATAGAAATCCTCGAAATGTTCGGTGCTGAGGTTGATGGACTTTTTTATGACATTGTAAAAACAGTTGATTGCTCTTGTAAATATTGTCGGGATGGCATGGAGAAAGCGGGATATGACCCGACGCAAGCCGCGGACCGACTTAGCTATGCAACAGAAATGATGGATGATTTCAAACGCGAGATGAGTGCTTTAATAAGAGAAAGAAATAAAGATTGCACGATCTTCTACAATAAAGGCCATATAGGTATTGCCGATAAAGCGACGGCTGGTGCCTTCAGTCATTTTGAGCTGGAATCTTTGCCGAGCGGCGGCTGGGGGTATATGCATTTTCCTTTGGCGGTGCGCTATGCGCGTACTTTGGGGCTCGATAATCTGGGGATGACCGGAAAATTCCACACATCATGGGGCGACTTTCATTCCTTCAAAAATCAGGCGGCATTGGAGTTTGAATGCTTCAACATGCTTTCCTTGAATGCCAAATGCAGCATTGGCGACCAGCTTGATCCGAATGGCAGAATCTCGGCTCCGGTATATGAGCTGATCGGTGCTGTGTACAGCCAGGTTGAGCGGAAGGAGCCTTGGTGCGAATACGCCACAGCGGTTACCGATATAGCTGTATTAACGCCTGAGGAGTTTAGTGTTAAGGAGCTTAGAATGCCTCCGGCGGCAATGGGGGTTACTCGTATGCTGCAGGAAAGCGGGCATCAATTTGATATTATTGATAGCGACAGCGATTTCTCCCGCTACAAGGTTTTAATTATGCCTGATAATATCCCGGTTTCCGCACAATTTGGGAACAAGCTTGATGATTATGTCAATGGTGGGGGAGCAGTGATTGCTTCTTTTGAGTCCGGGTTAAATGCGCAGGGAAGTGAAATTGGCTGGAGTAAGCTTGGAGTGAAGCTGAAAGAGCAGCAGACCCGTGATGAGGACGGAAATTTGGTTCGTGGCAAGCGCTACTCCAAAAATGATTATGTCGATTATATTTTGCCGCAGGGTGATATCGGAGCAGGTCTGCCGCAAACCGAACACGCGATGTATCTTAAGGGCGTTGAAGTGGAAGCGCTGCCGGGAAGCGAGCTGTTGTCTCCGGTTATCCAATCGTATTTCAACCGTTCCTACAAGCATTTCTGCTCCCATCGCCAGTCGCCTTCATCGGGTGAAGTGGAATATGCGGGTATTGTGAGAAATGGCAATGTGATTTACTTCGCCCATCCGATATTCAACCAGTACCAGCAAAATGCACCGCGTTGGTGCAAGCAATTGTTCTTGAACGCCTTGAACATGCTGCTGCCTGAACCGGTTCTCAAGCATAACGGGCCAAGCACTATTCTGGCAACCGTGAATGAGCAATCGGCCCAAGACCGTTGGGTTGTTCACTTGCTTCATTATATTCCGGAGCGCAGAAGCGCCGACATCGATATCATCGAAGATGTCATCCCGGTTTATGATGTGCGGGTCCGTGTTCGAACAACTGAGAAGGTGAAAGCGGTAACTTGCGTGCCGGAACAGCAGCCCCTGTCCTTTACATTCGCAGATGGATATACGGACTTTGTGCTTCCGAAGTTGAATGGGCATCAAATGATCTCGATTCAATATTAAAAGGAATTGATCGTATTAAGAAGGGCCGTCCGGAACATCGGACGGTCCTCTTATATGTTCGACCCGCCTACCTTTGTATGCGTGAAAGGGGGAACGAATTTGCGGCATGAGGCACGGATGTGTTTGCCGCCGTCATGCAATTAGCCCCGCGCGCTGGGAGCTGCGCTCGGGGCGAATAGCTGTTTGGCAAATTTGGCGGTTAGGACATGCTGGTCGCATCCCCCGGGCAGTCACCCGGGGTGTCAATAAAGGGCGGGCGCTCACACACTCGGCACTCCGCTCCGCACTCCGACCCCCTCACCTATGTTCTTTGTTCTACTCTGAGCTAAGTTCGTTTACTTCCTGACCGAGTTGCTGGTTGGGATTCATTCCTTATGAATCCCTTCAACCTTTTGTGCAACAAAGACAGTTTCTCCGATGAGGAGCGAACAGCATTTAACCCTTTCATCGATAGTGATGCTTTCTAAGAGATTGGCTTCTGAGAGATTGGCTTCTGAGAGATCGCTTTAGATCGCCCCATTCGCTGAGGAAACTTGATTCCTTCAATTGACTCACTCCCTTCGAACTTCACAAAAGCACTTGCTCGCTGGATCTCGCTCTTGCGGAACTAGGATGCTCTAATTAGTCTAGCCCCCCAAAATTCATGAGGCACTCGGAACTACGATGCGTTATTTCCTCTTGAAACTGCCGAAATGCCCCCATTTCCAGCAAATAAGGGATCGTACTTCCGTTTCACATGAATGTTCACGTGTGCAAGGAGAAATAGCGAATCCTAGTTCCTCTTCCTCCACTCTCTTGACAGTTGGTCGATACTGAAGCTTTTCGAAGATAACCTCTTTCTCCATTATCCATTGCCCGTCATTCGGTTAACCCCTGTTCAGTCATTTTCGAAAAATACTGAAAAATTTTACCCAGACTTATTTTAGTAGGAGCAGAGAGCTTCTCCTGCCTCAAATTCCACAAACTCGGGCTGCATCAGCATCCGGCTTTTTTGGAATAAAGGAAACAATTGCCTATTCCATGCGTCTATATATTCAACAAGACAATTGAACTAAAAGCAAGGAGTGAACGGATTGAGAAAACTTTGGATAACAGCAGTTATCTCGCTTCAAATGCTGTGGTGGATGCCAGCCGAGCAGGCTAATGCAATCGTCCAGAAGCCGGAGCCCCTTCGAATCCCTCCGGTCATACTGCTGCTGGAGGATACACCTTATTACGATAATATAGAGAAGGATTATCCCGAGCATCCGGTAGGAATCCTTGCGCCGCAAGATGTTCAAGTGCTTGAAGGGCAGAATGGATGGATCAATGAACGCAACCGATGGAAAATCAAGACGTTATCCGGGGAAAAATGGATAGTGACGGAGCCAGGAACGTTCGACGTACCACCTCCAGATACCATCACACTGCTAGAGGAAACATCAATTTATGGGTCAAAAAGCGAAAAGGGGGAACCGAATGCGGTTCTTTCCCCACAAAATGTTCGAGTCGTCGGAGCAGATAAGCTATGGTTCCAAACAAAAGCCAAGGATGACAACGGTCGTGTATGGCTCAAAATTAGTACGACATGGCTCGGGGACCAGTGGATACACATCCCCATTGGTTCTGTCGGTTACACGCGGCAGGTTGACCGCAAGGAATATCTGATGAGCGCTGATGTATATGATAATCCGCCGATCCATTACTTGGAGGCTAAGCAGGTTGGAGAAGTGCGCGACCGTTACGTTCACGTCAATGGGGAGTTCGTTACGGCGTTCGGAAAAGCCTACCGCATCCAAACTGACATTGGGGACAAGTGGGTAAACACCCAAGGCACGGAAATAACGGCTGCGAACGAGGAGGTAGAACTAAGAACAGAGACACCGTTGTTTTCTACGTTTTTGGACATCGGAGGGCAGCTTGCCATTTTACAGCCTCAGATTGTAACTGCTTTTGAGAAAATTATGGCCGATCCTGAAGGTCAGAAGGTTTGGTATCATGTCCGTACAGCGCAAGGGGAAGGCTGGGTCAATCGCTCGTTAAGTGCACCTGAGAATGAAGTGCCGATTAATATTGATATTCGGCTTCACACTCAGATCACTTTATACCAGTATCCGAATGGCCAGATGGTTAAGCGTTATGATCCACTCTCAGCACAGACGGTACACGCGAAAGCTTATTGGAATGACGAGTACGGCCAGACATGGTTCCGAATCGATTCTTATGCCGGCAAGGCGTGGATACGGACAGATCCGCGTCTCGATAAATTTCTTGAGCCCGATGGGAATTCCCGGCTGCAGATCACATTCAACTTTCCGCGTATGCTGCCGTATGTTCAATCCGAAAATAGGCTCCACGACTTTAATGAAGCTGACGTTGGATTTGTCAAAGAGGGCATTTCCTATCTCGCTGTCTCGCAAATAGCGAAATCGTTCAACTATAAATTGAGCGGCGCCAGTACGGATGGGTATATCACTTTAACTCCCGAGACGAGGTATGCCTTCAAAATCAAAGAAGGCGATACTAACGCGATAACGATGTGGAATGGCCGCAAGGAAAGCACAGTATCATTGAAGGCTGCTCCTCAGCTTGTTAACGGCGAGCTATATTTGCAGGTTGCCGATGCTCAAACGTTATTCGGAGCCTATGTCATTCAAAGCGAAGGCATACCTGTGTATTATTTGGCTGAAAAGGAATATACGGTGGAAGCGCCGGAATGGCCGACTTCAACAAAGACGGCCCCATTCCAGGTCAAAGCTTATTTGTATGATCAGCCGGAGAAAAGCGATGCTCCAATGCCGATGCTATACGTTTATGGGCAGGGAGGCCCTGGTGATCCCCGTCAATATCAACCATCATCGCTAGCCGAAACGGGAATTAAGCTCGACCAAATGAAGTTATTTGAGCTTTCCGTATCCCCTAAGCTGCAATCGGGAATGAATGATCTTACAGTCATTCTCAAAGTAGGAGAACGAATTGTATGGAAGTATGAGCCTTCGATACAATCAAACGAGTAACTAAAGAGAAAAGGAAGGGGCATTACCGATGAATCCCGTTTTCTTTGCAACACCACCACAGTTCCGCGCATGGCTTGAAGCTAATCATGATCAAACCCAGGAATTATGGGTTGGCTATTACAAGAAAGGAACAGGCAAGCCAAGCCTAACTTGGCCGGAGTCGGTTGATGAAGCGCTATGTTATGGCTGGATTGACGGTCTGCGTAAAGGGATTGACGACATCAGCTATATGATTAGGTTTACACCGCGGAAGAAAAGCAGTATTTGGAGTGCTGTAAACCTTGAGCGGGTGAAGGAGCTCTCCAGTCTTGGACTTATGCGTCCGGAGGGGCTTCGTGCATTCGAAGCGCGAAAGCAGGATAAATCTGTTATATACTCCTATGAGCAAAAGGAGGATGCCAAGCTGGGCGATGCTTATGAACAGCAGTTTCGTGCCAACAAGCAGGCATGGGATTTCTTTCAGTCTCAGGCACCTTCGTACCGCAAGACCGCGATATGGAAAATTATTAGCGCAAAGAAGGAAGAGACGAAACTCAGACGGCTTGCTGAGCTCATCCAATATTCAGAGCAAGGGCAGGCTATACCGTCGTTGATCTGGCAGAAAAAGAAGGAGTAATCTCTCAAACTTAAGCGGGTTATTATCCAGAGAAAATGATAAGGATGGTGCAATTCAAGCAGTCAATCGATTGAAGCTGAATTAGTGAAGGAACCATTAACCTCTGCTGGGGAGGATTAATGGTTTTTTTGCTGTACATGTAATTAAGCTTGCTTGGCAGGGATCATGATGAGGAAAAATTAGTCTTTTTAATTCCAGAAGATTCTAGTAAGATTAGCTTGAATCCTAAATCACACGGTAGCCCAATCAGAGCATCAGCGTTGCGGGCAAGCAGGGGGAAATCGGCATGCTGTTTATGAATAAGTACGTTAGTAAGTATTGGAAATTATTTTGTTTAGCTTTCCTGTGTTTGACGGCTGAGGCACTATGTGATCTGCTGCAACCGGCCATTATGGCCAAAATTATAGATATCGGAGTTGCCAACCAGAAGATGGACTATGTATGGCAAATGGGAGGCTTGATGCTTTTTATTACAGCAATGGGAGCATTGGCGGCTTCGGCGCGTAATGTGGTTGCCACTCAAGTATCGCAAAGGTTTGGTGCCGAACTCAGATCAGACCTGTTCAGAAAAATACAAACGCTTTCTTTTCAAAATATCGATCAATTCGACCGTGCTTCACTTGTAACCCGACTAACGAATGATGTAACTCAGGTGCAAAATTTTGTGAACGGTCTTATGCGTATTTTCGTTAAAGCACCACTGCTATGTATCGGAGCTTTGATTATGGCAGCGCGGCTGGATTCGCATCTGGCTATGATACTCGTCATTGTTGTTCCGATTGTTGGCGTGCTAATTGCTTTGAATATGAAGGTAGGCTTTCCTTTTTTTATGAAGGTGCAAAAGGCTCTCGATCGGGTGAACAGCGTAATGCGCGAATATTTGTCCGGGGTGCGGGTAGTCAGGGCATTTAACCGATTCGATTACGAAGTCAATAAGTTTAATGACGCCAACCAGGAGTACCAAACCAGATCGAGAACGGCGATGCGTGCTATGGCTATTTTTAGCCCCGGGATAACCTTGACAGTGAACTTGGGGATTATCGCGGTCCTTTGGCTGGGGGGGCTTCGGGTCGATAACGGGCAGATGCAGGTCGGCACTACGATTGCTTTTGTTAACTATATGACACAGATTTTATTCGCACTTATGACTATTTCAATGGTCTTCAATATGTTTGTAAGGGCTAAGGCGTCAACAGGACGGATCGGTGAAGTGTTTGCGCAGGAGAACAGCATGGTATGGAATGAAGTTCCTGTACATCCTTTGCCTATAAAAGGAAGAGTTGATTTTGAACAGGTAAGCTTTCTGTACGAAGGCACGATGGAGCCTGTGATCAAAAATGTAACCTTTAGCTGCTTGCCGGGTGAGACCGTCGGAATTATAGGTTCAACAGGTTCGGGGAAAAGCAGTCTGGTCAGTCTGATTCCACGTTTCTATGATCCTAATTCGGGTTCTGTAAAAGTAAATGGGATTGATGTCAGAGAAATGGATCCCACAAAGCTGAGAGATAAAATCGCCGTCGTTCCTCAGAAAACCGTGCTTTTTACAGGGACCGTTCTAGAGAACATACGGATTGGCAAGGAAGATGCCACGCTGGAAGAAGTGGAGCAAGCGGCGCGGATGGCCGATGCCCATGGATTTGTTTCCTCCTTTCCTGAGGGCTACAATACGGTACTTGGGCAGCAAGGAGTCAATTTCTCCGGTGGTCAGAAGCAAAGAGTGTCGATAGCAAGGGCGTTGGTGCGAAAGCCGGAAATTCTTATTTTGGACGATTGCACGAGCGCGGTTGATGTAACAACAGAGGCTAATATTAAGGAAGCGCTAAAGAAATACGCGAAGGGCCTCACCTGCCTCATTATTGCTCAACGAATAACTTCCGTTATGGATGCGGATAAAATCATCGTGCTGGATCATGGGCAAATTGTTGGCATAGGCAAGCATGATGAGCTTATAAGGGATTGCGATGTTTATCAGGAAATTTTCCAATCACAGGTGGGTAAGGAGATGCAGAAAAATGGCTGAGCCGCATGAGCAATCGAAGGAACGCAAAGATCAGCCCGATATTCCGATGATGGGTCCGGGAAGGCCAGGCGCAGGCTTTGGCAATCGAGCCAGAGGAGTGGTCGTTAAGCCCAAAAACTTTAAGGGTACATTAAAACGATTATGGTTTTACATGGGGAAGGAAAGAAAATGGCTGTCCATTGTCTTCCTGTTTATATTAATCAACTCGGCGATTACTCTGTCAGCGCCTTATCTTATTGGTGTTTCCGTTGATGCGATGGCTGAGTCCAGCGGAGTCAATTTCAAGCTGCTTGAGATCATGATTATTGCGCTTGTGGTTGCCTACATTGCGGATGGTCTGCTTACCTTCCTGCAGGGCTGGCTGATGGCTGGTGTATCTCAGCGGATTGTTATGCATTTGCGGCGGGCGCTGTTTGAAAAGCTGCAAAAGTTGCCCTTGTCCTATTTCGATTCTCGCAGGCACGGCGAGATTATGAGCCGCTTATCCAATGATATCGATAATGTAAGCAACACATTGTCTCAGTCAATTGCCCAGCTGATGTCGGGATCGATAGCTATTGTTGGTTCGTTGATCATGATGCTCGTGCTTAGTCCCACGCTTACTTTAGCAAGCTTGATCACAGTGCCGTTGGTTTACTTGCTTGCCCGAACGATAACGAAAAGAACGAGTGTGCTGTTTAAGGAACAGCAGGTGCAGCTAGGCAAGCTTAATGGACATGTTGAGGAAACGATCTCAGGTATTCATGTTGTTAAAGCATTTAACCATGAGGATAAAGCGATTAAGGAGTTTGATGAGGTCAACGCCAGACTGTGCGAAGTCGGAGTGAAAGCGCAAATATGGTCAGGCTTTCTTATGCCGCTGCTCGCAGTCATCAACAATATTGGATTTACAGCGGTTGCAGTGGTAGGCGGTGTTTTGGCCGTAAAAAGCCTCATTACTGTCGGCATTATAGCCAGCTTCCTGAGTTATTCCAGACAATTCGTCAGGCCCTTGAATGAGATTGCTAATATTTTCAATATTTTGCAATCCGGTGTGGCCGGTGCAGAGCGGGTGTTTGAGGTGCTTGATGAACAGGAGGAGGCTGAGGATTCACCGGAAGCTATTGTGCTGGACAATCCCAAAGGGCAGGTAGTGTTCGAAAATGTCAGCTTCGGCTACAGACCCGATGTTCCCATATTGAAAAATGTGAGCTTTGTGTCCGATGAAGGCAGCAGTACAGCGCTGGTCGGACCTACAGGCGCAGGCAAGACGACTATCGTAAATTTGGTTACACGATTCTATGATGTTACGGGCGGGAGAATTCTCATCGACGGCGTTGATATAAAGCAATATACGCGAGATAGCTTAAGAAAAGCTTTCGGTATCGTGCTTCAGGATACGTATTTATTCTCGGGAACGATCAAGGAGAATATCAAGTACGGCAAATCCGATGCCACGGATGAGGAGATCGAAGCAGCGGCGGCTATGGCTAATGCGGATGCTTTTATAAAAAGGCTGCCTAATCAGTATGATACGATGCTATCGGAGAACGGCGGGAATCTCAGTCAAGGACAGCGGCAGCTGCTTGCTATCGCAAGGGTCATACTGGCTAAGCCGTCCATCCTTATACTTGATGAAGCAACGAGCAGCATCGATACTCGGACAGAGCTGCACATCCAGGACGCCCTGCTGAACATTATGAATGGGCGTACCAGCTTTATCATCGCACATAGGCTCAACACAATCCGCGATGCCGATACGATTATGGTAATTGACCGTGGTGCCATTGTGGAGAAGGGTGCACATGATCCGTTAATCAGGGAACAAGGAACGTATTACCGGATGTTTTTTAACCAGTTTAAAAATATTGAAGGTGCGCTGGATTAAGACCTGTTTTCAAAAGAGATATAAACAAATACTGTCGAGGTGACTATGAATAAGCATACCCACTTAGGTGTCTATGGTGTACTGGTGAAGGATAACAGGATGCTGCTAATTAAGAAGGCCAGAGGTCCGCATACAGGGAAATGGGATTTGCCCGGTGGCTCGGTTGAATTCGGTGAGGAGCCTTACCGGACCTTGCAAAGAGAATTTCTTGAAGAAACAGGTATTTCTGAGCTGAGAGGTACTATTAGAACGGCAGTTTCGTATACTCTTATTTATCCGTACAAGCAAGATGAGCTGGAGGAACTGCACCATATCGGAATTATTTATGACGTTGAGTTAATAGATGATAATTTCGTTCTGAAAACAGATGGCGATGATCAAGATTCCTTGGGCGCAAGGTGGGTGGATATAGAAATGGTTGAAGCTGCTGTGTGTGGAGAGCCCGATGATTCAACAGTTGATCCAACGGGTTGTGGCAGCTTCCGAGTCACTCCTTTTGTTAAGGAGGTCATTCGTGCAAGCCAATAATCGAATCGAAACCATTAGAGACGGTGAGCGAAAATATCATGAGGCCTGCTATGACAATTACAAGTTGTTCGAAGCGGGCTCCTGGCTGCATAAGCCGGTTAAGACTGTTATGGAGACACTCAAGCAATTTGAGGATTATGGTGAATTAACCGTGCTGGACCTTGGCTGCGGCGTAGGTAGAAACAGCATACCGTTAGCTGAAAGCATCAAATCGCGAAGCGGTGTAGGTAGAAACAGCATACCGTTAGCTGAAAGTATCAAATCGCGAAGCGGTGTAGTAGTCTGCGTGGACCTTCTAGAATCTGCGTTAAGCAAGCTGAAGAGCTACAGCAGGGAGTATGGGGTTAGCGATAATATAGAATCGGCTTTATCCGACATTGGTAACTATGAAATTGCTGCTAACCAATATGACTATATTGTGGCTGTATCGGCTTTGGAGCATGTTGCATCCGAGCAGCAGCTGGTTCAAGTGCTGGGAAGAATGGTAAGCGGGACAAAGGCGAATGGAATTAACTGTATCATTATGAGTACAAATATCGAAGAAATTGAGATGGATTCAGGAATCCAATTAGAGCCGCTTATGGAGCTGAATATGACAACAGGAAAAGCGGAGGAGCTGCTGGCCCGCGCTTATAAAGGATGGAAGGTTTTATACACGACGGTAAAGCCTTTGCAATTCAACATAGAGCGGGATGGAAGCAGCGTAATTCTCAAAAGCGACTGCGTGACCTATGTAGTTCAAGAGGCTTGATTGATTTTTTTCAACGGATAATGGTGCTTAAGGTAAGGTGCTTAGCGTGGATTAGCTCGAAGGGTAAAAAAGACGTTCGTCCGGAATAATTAATTCCAGACGGACGTCTTCTTGTGTTTGGGGATACGTTTAAGCTTCAAACAGCAGCAGCTCTTGCGCTGCAACTAAAGCTTGCGTACGGGAAGAGACGCCGAGCTTGCTATAAATACGGGAAAGGTACACCTTTACGGTGCCTTCCGTTAATGCCAATGCTTCGGCAATTTGCCGATTCGAAGCTCCTTGTCTGAGCAGCTTAAGAATGAATAGCTCTTGCTGGCTGAGTGGTTCTATCAGGACGGTGTCTTTCTGATCTTGAACTTGTGGAAATAACGCGAGCAGCCTTTGCACGTATTCAACTGTGACTCCTTGCCATTCAGCGCTTTGAACATCCGTTTCTCGTTGATATACATAGGTCTGCAGCAGCTTGGCCATAGACTTGCCTTCGTCCAGGAAGGTACGGATGTAACCGTTCGTCTCTCCAATAACGAGCGCCTCATGCAAATAATGCAGCGCTGCGAGTCGCTGCCCTCTTTGGAGCTCGACGAGTGCCTGCAGGCAGCTAATTTCCGCCATACTAAGCTGGCACTGCTCTTTTGAAGCCTGCAGCATCAATTGCTCCAGCAATCTTGTTGCCTCAGCTTCTTTAGCTTGTGCGATCAGAAAACGGGAGAGTGTAACATATTCAAACATCCGGTTGGAAGCATGCCTGTCGCTAGCTGCCAGATGGAGTCCGGCCATCTCCCTTTTAGCAGGGGCCATTTGCGTTTCCTGCAAATAAAGGCGTACCCGGAAGGCGCGCAAAGGGTGAAGCCAGTAATATTCAGAGATCCGACCTATAGTGTGAATCGCTTCATCTATAGTTTCGTGAGCGAGGCGGTAATTCCCTTTTGAGGCTTGAATGCGGGCAAGTGTTATGCGGTTAGGAACGAATAGGCCGGGTATTTGTTCGAAACGGTCCGATCGTTCCACTTGACGCACAAGCTTTAGGCATTCATCCAGGCGATTCCATTCATAATAGCCTTCGCAGAGCGATTGGACTACATATAAATTAATAAGCGAATTGTTCCAGCCATGAGATTCCAGAACCGCTGTAAATCTCGCTGCAATTGCTTCTGTATCAGAGGAAAGGCTCCCTTTTAGCCCAAAAGCTGTACGCCTTACTAAAGGTTCGGTCATATTGTAATTAAAATTATAGAAAAGGGGGTTTTCTGGTAACTCCCCATCTAATTTTTCCGCAGCAAACTCATACCATTGGTCATAATTACCGCTGTAAAAAACAAGGTTTGATTTGACGAACAGCAAGCCGCTTAAGATTTGTTTACGTTGATCAGTGTCCAGATCTGCTGATTGCTGCTCGATCTTATCCAGAAGGACCGCCGCCCGGTCGCCCTGTCCCGTCATCACAAGCAAAAAGGTATGAAGCAGCGACATATCAGCAGAAAGCTCCGTATGAGGGGAAATAGCTTCTATCCAGTGTAATAAGGTGGAAAGCTCCCCACGTTTCAGAACTTCTGCTGCATAGGAGTTCAACAAACGGGCAGCAGATATATAATGCTCTCCGAGGATGGCATGCTCAATAGCTCTATCCAGTAATCCACGTGCCGCGAAATGACGGCTGGCCGATTGGTTGCTTTTCAGCCACAGGCCTGTATCGCTGCGCTTCAATCGATTCCGCAGAAAATCCGAGAACAAGTGGTGATAGCGAAACCAGGTATTATGTTCATCGAGCGGGATTACGAACAGATTTAAGGCTAGCAGCCTTTCAAGCATTTCCCTGCTTCCTGCTTGGTCAGTAACAGCTTCGCATGCTGCCGCATCCATTCGTTCGAGCACACAGGTTTGCAGCAGGAAAGCATGGATAGGAGAAGGAAGCTTGGCCAGAACCTCTTGAAATAAATAATCAGCAACATTTCGGTGATATCCATTAAAGCTGTCGATATATTGATCGTAATTAGTATTGGAGCGAAGGGATATTGAGGCCAATTGAAGCCCGGTTATCCAGCCTTCTGTCTGTTGAAACAGCTTTTGTATGTGCTCGGAAGTCAGCGGCAGGGGAACAACTTCTTGATAGAAGGATTTCGTCTCCTCCACCGTAAACTGAAGCTGGAGAATATCGATATGATTAAGCTCTCCACGAGCAAGCCATTTGGATGCAGAGAAAGGAATCTCGCTGCGGCTGGCAATTATGACATGGAGATGCTGCGGCAAGTAATCGATAAAATAGGAGAGGCTGTCATGAATGGGCTGCCGGGAAATTTCGTGGTAATCATCGAGAACCAGCACTATCGGACTGGAAACGGTGCAAAGCTCATTAATCAAAGCATCAATGAAGGTGTTCTCCGATAAGCTTGGAAGCAGCGGAGTAAGGTATGATAGGCGTACTCCTAACTCCGAATCATTAATCGCGGTTAAAGCTTCCATAATATAACGCCAAAAACGAATAAGATCATTATCAGTCTCATCCAAAGAAACCCAAGCGGTTGAGTGCTCGCATTGATGAATCCATTGGCTTACAAGGGTCGATTTGCCGAAGCCTGCCGGTGCGCAAACTGTAGTCAGGCGGCCCTGCAAGCCTTGCGTAATTGTACGGATTAAACGTTTTCGAACCAGCAGATTTTCCCTGAACGCGGGAAGGCTTATTTTTGTTTTTAGTAATATTTGATTGGAAAATGAAGCCATTAGTCCTCCTTGGAGTTTTGCCGAAGCAAAGCTTGTATCGCATGTATGGACAAAGATTTCGTAAAGAAAGCTTGTCTAGTCTATCATTTTTCCTTTTTATTCTATGATTCTATGTTAATTATACTGTATTTTCGACAGGAAGATGTTGTAAATTAGCTTTTAGTAATCCTCCAAATCATTGCTTGACTCTCTCCTCATCATCACCCCACATAAAATCCTGCGAATATGCAGTTATTTTCTAACGAAATTGTCTATATAAGGAATAAAACTGCGAAAGTACATCCATTTTAATGCAATGTGGTTAGTTCTACACCAAGAATGAGAAAAAAGATGCACATTTGCATGAATTCCAAAAGACTGCCGATAAGAGGGCCAAAAGGATGTATAGAATGCAGGTTTTTGGCGGAGGTAAGGAAGGTAGGCAATAGCTTCGAATCGAAAATCACCTAAAGGACGAGTTTTATTTTCAACGATTTGTTCCGGATCAAGCTTAATAAATCCATGATACAATGGGGAAATAAATGTCATATGGAGTTGATAAGGTTATGGAACAGCAGGTAGATAGGCTTTTTGGAGAATCTGTATTGTGGGAAGCGGCGGAGAAATTCGGGTTGAATCGGGAACATGCCAAGAAACTGGGCGATTTTGAAAACTATGTCTATGAAATGCATAACCAGCAGGGGGAGGCTGTCATCATGAGGCTAACCCACAGCAGTCACCGATCGGAATCAATGATTGCCGCAGAGCTGGACTGGATTTACTTTCTAATAAGTAAAGGTGTGAGCATTCCCCGCTGCTATGAGTCGTTGCTTGGTAAGAGAACAGAAAAGATAATAGTTGAAGATTCCTATTTTACAGCTGCCGTTTTTCAGAAAGCAGAAGGCAAGCGAGCCGACTTTCATAATCCAGCAGAGTGGAATCAGCAGTTGTTTGGGGAGTGGGGACGACTAACCGGTCAAATGCATCGTGCAACAATCGGTTATCAGGTCACCAATCTTGATGGTGTATCCAAGCGGCCGGAGTGGTATGAAGACGATCTGCTGCAAGAAGCCCGGCAGTCTGTGAGTGAAGGGGAAGAATATGTACTGCAGAACCTGGAGGAAGTACTGAAGCATTTGCAAAAGCTTCCGCAGGATAATCGTAGTTATGGCTTGATCCATACGGATATGCACCAGGGTAATTTCTTTGTGGCGGATGGGCGTATTAGCGTGTTTGACTTCGATGATTGCGTCTATAATTGGTTCATTCATGACATTGCGATTCCCTTATATTATTCTTTAAGTTTGGCTGTTCCAGCTGCTTATGAAGGAGACAGGAATGCATTTGCTGCTGAATTTTTCAAGGCGTTCTGGAATGGCTACCAAGAGGAGTATAGTTTGGATGCCGCATGGCTGCAAGAGCTGCCTTATTTTCTAAGGCTTCGGGATATTACTCTTTATTTGGTTATTCATAAAAAGGTAGAACCGCATACGATGGATAGCAAGATGAGAAGCTGGATGGATGAAATTAAAGGCCGTCTGAAGCAAAATGTCCCTATAGTTGAACTGGATTGCTTAATATAGAAGCATGGTCGTAACAAGCAAATAAAAGCCTGTACACAGGAAAAAAGTACATAATAATACAATAATGGGTTCAGCCTCAATTAGACATGGAAACAGATATGTGTACAAAATTATTGAAGAAAGAAAGAGCTTCTCTTGAGGATAAAAAAGGGTTATAGTCAAGCTGTAGCCTGACTAGCTTGCGCGTGTCTATCTGTCGGTTTCGTACTAGAAAATCTCTGAGGAGGAACAACATGTCCACTGTCCAAATTCAACAAACGGTCCCTGATTTCAACCTGCCGGCTTCGAACGGAAAGGATGTATCGCTAAGTGATTTTCGGGGTAAAAAGGTCGTCATTTATTTTTATCCCAGAGACATGACTCCGGGTTGTACGAAAGAATCATGCGAATTCAGAGATTACAACGGCCAATTTGCAAGTCTGAATACAGAAGTAATTGGAATCAGTCCAGACGATATTGCCTCACATGATAACTTTATAGCGGAATACCAGCTTCCGTTCCTGCTGCTTTCCGACGTTGACCAGAAGGTATGCAATGAATTCGGAGTTTGGAAGCTGAGGGAAAGAGATGGACAGCAGTTTTACGGTGTGGAAAGGTCTACATTTCTTATTGATGAACAGGGTGTATTAGTGAGAGAATGGCGCATAGTTCAGGTGGATGGCCATGTGGCAGAAGTACTGGAAGCTGTTAAACAGGAATCCATGCAGTAGACTGCTGTAAGGGCAGCCTTTAATCATTCAATTAAATAATTCAAGAAACTGCTTCAGCGTCTTCCTGTGTTAAGGAGGACGCTGTTTTTGTGCCATGCTTTAACGTCGCAAGATACGGCTGGCATTGTATCCGCCTTGCATATTTGTTCCGGCATTCAGCCATAACTTCAAGCCTTGGCGAGCACTTGCTCCGCCATACGGTCGGCAGCCAAAGAAGTACATATTCCTCCAGTTTCGGACATATGGAATACGCTCATGATTGTACTATATATGCGTTCTACCCGCCTCTTGGCATAGGGGGCATCAAAGCCTCCTAAATCTACTGCCGTTGTGATCAAGCCTCCGGCATTGATAACATAATCGGGTGCATAGAGAATGCCTGCGCTATGCAGAGCTTCTCCATGTCTATCTTCAGCGAGCTGGTTATTGGCTCCTCCTGCGACGATTTTACACTTTAGCCGGGGCAGTGTCTGATCGTTAAGAATACCTCCAAGTGCACAAGGGGCAAATACATCGCAAGCTTCACTGAATATATCATCAACGGGAACAGACCGGGCTCCAAAAGCACTCACAGCTTTTTTCACGCGGTCTGGATTAATATCGGTAACGACTAATTGAACACCAGCTTCGTGCAAATATCGGCACAGAAAGTAGCCTACTTTTCCAAGTCCTTGCACAGCAACGGTTTTATCCTTCAGCAGCTCCGAGCCATAGACCTTCCCAACAGAAGCTTTAATCCCAAGAAAAACTCCGTATGCCGTCATTTCAGCAGTGAACTCGCCGAATGCACCCAGAGAACCTGTTACATCTGTCACATACTCGGACTCTATATTTACCCAATCCATATCTTGAACGGTTGTTCCCAAATCAATTCCTGTAATATAACGGCCTTGCAGCTTTTGAATGAACTGGCCCAAGGAGCGAAATTTGGCCATAGATTTATCCTTGTTCGGATTCCCGATAATGACGGCTTTTCCACCGCCGAATTGAAGTCCGGATACAGCAGCTTTGTAAGTCATTCCTTTAGCCAGTCTGAGAGCGTCGGTTACAGCCTCTTCTTCCGTTGCATATTTCCACATCCGGCATCCGCCCAAAGCAGGCCCGAGCTTTGTATTATGAATCGCGATGATTGCCCTGAGCCCGCTGCTGGGATCCTGACAAAACACCAGCTGTTCGCATTGAAATTTTTCCATTTCGTCTAATATAGACATTTAGAATCTCCCCCTTTTGATTACAAAGAATCTGGGAAGCTTACTCGATATCGAATCTTGTCTTCACCTTTAAACTCTCACTTATACTAATATTCAAGTTACTCCTTGTCTGTTACAGCGGTCCAATTTGAAAAAAGACAAATGTATCTTCGTGGAATGGGCATCGAATAGAAGATTCTCAAATATACTATATTATTCAAAAAGTAACGGATTAAAAGGAAGGGGGTGCTGGGAGATGCTTCATATAGTTGCCTGTATTAAGCAGGTACCGGATACGAAGATCATCAAGATGAACCCGAAGACCAATACGATGGATCGTTCTAGTGCACCAGCGATTTTGAATCCTTATGACGCTCATGCGGTTGAGGAAGCGGTTCGACTCAAAAACAGGTATGGCGGCACTGTATCTGTACTCACCATGGGGCCGCCGCCAGCGGTAAAAGCGATCAAAAAATGCATTGAAATCGGTGCAGATGAGGGCTACATGATCTCTGACCGGGCTTTTGCCGGAGCGGATACGCTTGCAACCAGCTATGCATTGACCAAAGCCATTGACAAAATTGCTACCATCCTGCCGGTTGACCTTATCATTTGCGGAAAAATGACTATTGACGGAGATACCGGCCAAGTAGGTCCTGGTATAGCCCGAAGACTAGATATTCCTCCGCTTACATCGGTCAAGAAGGTCGCCGAGATTAATAAGGAGCATGGGTACGTTATTGTTCACCGCAAGCTGGAAGACGGCTATGAAATCATTCAATCTACATTGCCCTGCTTGTTTTCGGTTGAAAAGGAAATTAATGAAGTGCCCTATTCCTCGATGCCCAACATGATCAAAGCGGCTTACTATCAACCTCATATTTGGTCGGTCAATGATTTGGAAGATGTGGACAGGACTCAGCTTGGGCTAAAAGGATCGCCTACGATTGTGTCATCAGTGTGGGCGCCGCAGAAGCCGCAGGGGGGAAGCAAGCTGGAAGGCGCTGCGAATGAACAGGTTGCACAACTGCTTGGCATTTTAATGGAAAAGAAAGAATTGTTTCAGGCTAGGGGTGATATTCAATGAACTTCGAGGATTACCGGGGAGTCTGGGTATTTATTGAGGAGAAGGAAGGGCGTATTGCACCGGTTTCCCTGGAATTGCTTGGGGCGGGGCGGCGGCTTGCTGACAAGAGAGGGGACGAACTGGCGGGGATTTTAATCGGTGATCAGATTACGGCTCTAGCGGATACTGTGTTTGAGTACGGAGCGGATACCGTTTATACCTATGACAGCCCTATTTTTAAACATTACCGTACCGAGACGTTCATGAAAGCACTGCTAAGCTGTACGGAGAAATACAAGCCGGAGATCATCCTTTACGGGGCCACTTCAACAGGGAAGGATTTGGCAAGCGCTGTGGCAACCGATCTTCCCACCGGCTTAACGGCTGACACGACTATATTGGATGTGGAAGAGGACACCGGATTGCTGCTGGCTAGCCGACCTGCCTTCGGGGGCAATATTATGGCGACGATTCTTTGTAAAAAGTACCGTCCCCAAATGGCAACTGTCCGCCCCAAGGTGATGAAGGCATTGCCTCCTGAACCGGGACGAAGAGGGAAGCTGATTGAAGAATCGATTCCATTGAAAGAGGAGGAGGTTCGCACCAAAGTACTGGAAATTGTGCGGGATACAGTCAAGCAGGTTCGTATCGATGAAGCGGATATTATTGTAGCCGGAGGAAAGGGGCTTGGAAGCCCAAGCGGGTTTCAACTTATTCATCAGCTGGCTGATGTATTAGGTGCTGCTGTAGGAGGCAGCCGGGATGTTGTCGAAGCAGGATGGATCGAGCATCATCATCAGGTTGGTCAGACAGGGGTTACGGTAACCCCAAAAATATATTTTGCGATTGGCATTTCAGGAGCGATTCAGCATATTGTCGGCATGCAAAATTCCGGACTCATTATTGCCATTAATAAAGACCCGGATGCAGCTATATTCCAGGCTTGTCATTACGGTATTGTCGGGGATGCATTCGAGATTGTACCTATGTTGATTGAGCAATTTAACTACGCATGGAATGGAAAGGAAGATGGGCATGCCTGATCAATTTGAATGTATTGTCGTTGGGGCAGGGCCCGCGGGCATTGCCTGCGCGTATGAGCTCGCCAAAGCAGGAGTAAAGGTGCTGCTGCTGGAACGAGGGGAGTATCCGGGCTCCAAGAACGTGATGGGCGGCGTGCTTTATCGGCAAATGATGGAGGAGATTATCCCCGATTTTTACAAGGAGGCCCCTCTGGAGCGGCCCATTGTGGAGCAGCGGTTCATGATGCTGGATAAGGAATCGGCGTTAACCTTCGGCTATAAAGGTTTGGAATGGGGACAAGAGCCTTATAACAATTTTACTGTGCTTAGAGCTAAGTTTGATCAGTGGTTTGCACAAAAGGCTGTGGAACAGGGTGCATTACTGGTAAACGAAACGGTCGTGCTGGAGTGTATTCAGGAAAACGGTCGGGTTGTTGGGGTGCGGACGGATCGACCGGATGGGGATCTGTATGCCAATGTTGTTGTGCTGGCAGATGGAGTCAATTCGCTGCTTGCCAAATCGCTTGGTTTCCACAAAGAGTTTAAGCCGGATGAGGTTGCATTGGCCACAATGGAGATTTTAAAGCTGGATAGGAAAGTCATTGAAGACCGCTTTGGCCTGGAGGAAAATCAGGGCTGTACGATTGAACTGTTCGGAGATGCGACCAAGGGGATTCTGGGAACGGGTTTTCTGTACACCAATAAAGATACGTTAAGCATAGGCGTTGGTACCTTACTTTCGGGCCTTATCAAGCATAAGCTAAAACCATACGAGCTGCTGGAATATGTCAAAAAGCATCCGATGGTTCGTCCTTACCTTCAAGGGAGCGAGTCTCAGGAATATTTGGCCCATTTGATCCCAGAGGGTGGCTATTATTCGATGCCTAAGGTGGCGGCCCCCGGGGTGCTTGTGGTTGGCGATGCTGCACAGCTTGTGAATGCGATTCATCGCGAAGGATCTAACATGGCTATGACATCTGGACGTATTGCTGCCGAAACGATTGTGATGGCCAAGCAAGCAGGAGATTATTCCGAGCCTATGCTGGACCATTACCGGAAGCGGTTGATGGAAAGCTTCGTCGGTCAGGATTTGAAAAAGTATAAGGATTCGACCCATCATTTTGATAAATTTCCACAGTACTTCGATCAATATATCCCGATGATGAATCGTGCGGCAAGCCAGATGTTTACCGTTGACGGCACGTCGAAGAGAGAGAAACAGAAGAAAATATGGCGAGATATCGGATCGTTTAAGGAGAAGCTGAGAATAGCCCGTGACATGTACCGGGCTTGGAAGGTGATGAAGTAATGAGCGACGAGACGAAAGGCCAGTCGATTGAGGAGAAGCAATATTTACTGCGCTTTAATGCAGACACCAAGTCCCATCTGACGGTATTGGATGCGGATATATGCGCGACCAAATGTCCTGATAAAATATGTACGATTTTTTGTCCGGCGGAAGTATACAAATGGGAGAACATCCGCATGCATGTTGGCTATGAGGGCTGCCATGAATGTGGAAGCTGCCGCATAGGCTGTCCTCATCAAAATATTAAATGGGAATACCCAAAAGGTGGTCATGGAATCGTCTTTAGATTGGGGTGATCCGCATGTTGAAAGTCGGGGATTGTGTTATTTTTTCGCCGGATGGGACGAGAGGCATTATTCTTGAAATTGCTGATAGCGTTTACCATATCGTATGGGAGGATCATTTTGTAAGCTGGGAAAAGGGTGAGCTGCTGGAGAAATCGTCGGAGTAGTCATCAACTCAGGCATTTTATACTATAACGCCGCGTACGCAGAGCTTTATTGTACCGGCGTTTTTAGCATGTCCGGACGTTCGCATACGATTTGAAGCTCTCCCCTAAAAATCCTTCGTTAGCGCTCAGATTAAGTGAAATATGTACAAGCAGCGAGTGACATGTCATAGATGTTCGTTACCCGGTCAGTCCAAATGCAGGAGCTAAGCCTCTATTCGCTGCCTTCGGCTATTGCCGATAATGATAGGGGACTGAGGGATTCTCATTGAAATAAGCAGAGGAGGAAGAACGAGCATGAGTCAATCAGCTGCAAGCACGCATCTTGCTGAAGGTGCAGCAAAAATTGCTCTTATCACTGGCGGCAATAAGGGAATCGGTCTGGAAACAGCCCGGCAGCTAGGCGCCAGGGGCTTCGCCGTTGTGCTCGGTGCCAGAAATCGGACGAAGGGAGAAGAAGCGGCATCGGCGCTTAGAAAGGAGGGAATAGAGGCGTATTCCACCCAGTTGGACGTAACCCACTCGGGTACAATTGCCCGAGCTGTCAGGCAGATCGAGGAGCAGTTCACCAAGCTGGATGTATTGGTGAACAACGCGGGCGTATTTCTGGACAATGCCCCGCCCAGCCAGTTGGACAGCTCACTGCTGCGGCAAACATTCGAAACGAATTTCTTTGGAATGTTTGCCGTAACGCAGGGGATGCTGCCGTTGCTTCGTAAATCCGAAGCCGGGCGGATCGTTAACATGTCCAGCGGTTTGGGCTCGCTAACGCAGAACTGCGACCCCGAATATGAATTCGCCAAGTTCAAAATCATTGGCTACAATTCATCGAAAACGGCTGTTAATGCGCTCACGATTCAATTTGCCTATGAGCTGAAGGACACAGCGATCAAAATCAATGCTGCCGATCCCGGCTATACGGCCACCGATATGAATGATCATCAAGGGGATCGCACGGTTCAACAGGCAGCGGTTGTTGTTGTCCGCTTGGCTACGCTGCCTGACGATGGACCAACAGGAGGCTTTTTTGATGAGAATGGCGTCATACCATGGTAAGCCATGTGCAGTTGGTATGATCCGTTGTTTAGGGAAATGACCAGGCTTTGACGCATATGGATAAGGCGGTTTGAGAGGATGAGCCGTTTTTTCCATAAAAAGCCAAAATAGGAGCAGTGATGAAATTATTTAAGGAGGTTCTTATGGTGAAACAAACAATATTCAAAAGGGCTGCCGTTAGCTTGAAATTGGCTATGGCGTTCGCTTTGGTCGGTTCAGGCTTGGCTGTGGACTTAGGACGGCTGCCAGCGGCAGAAGCTGCCGGTTCGCCAGCGAAATTGACGGTTTATGATGATAAGCTTAACAGCTCTTTCTCTGATTACAGTTGGGCCAATCATACTTTATCGGAGGCAAAGACTGTTCACACGGGAAGCAAATCGATCCGCATGAAGCCTAATAATGACGACGGGCTGTATTTATACAAGGACCGCATTGTCAAGGTGTCCGACTACCCAACGTTGGAGCTATGGCTGAACGGCGGTAAGGGCAGCGCCCAGAAGCTAGAGGTTGTCCTGCAGGCAGGTGGACAGCCTGTCGCCTCGAGTCCCATAAACGGTTCGTTGTTTGGGACTGAAACGTGGCAGAAGGCAAGTATCGATCTAAGCAAGCTGAACATTCCTGGAGGGTTATTCGACGGTATTCTGATTCGAGGTACGACATCCGGTCAGCAGCCGGACGTATACCTCGATGATATTGTCTTGACTAACGGAGGGATAACGGCGGAGAAGAAGCTGACCGGAATCTCGCTGTCTCCGGCTGCGCTGCAGCTGAAGACGGGACAGAATAGTGCGATAACGGCGGTAGGTGCTTATTCCGACGGTTCAAACTCGCCATTGACGCAAGGCGTTGCATGGACCACAAGTGATCCGGCGGTCGCCCAAGTGTCGTCAGCGGGTCAAGTCAGCGCGGGAAAGGCTGGAAGCGCTGTGGTCACAGCCCAAAGCGGCGGCTTCTCGGCAACAGCTTCCGTCTCGGTGACTGAGGATGCAGTGGTGCTCACCGGCATTTCTGTAGTGCCGTCACGTCTTGATTTGCTAGTTGGTAAAACGGGTACAGCGACAGCTACCGCAGCCTATTCCAATGGGACTTCCGCTCCACTGACGCAAGGTGTTGTCTGGAGCTCGTCCGATCCGACAGTGGCATCGGTGGTTAACGGTACGGTTAACGGGCTTAAAGTAGGGTCCTCGGTGCTGTCTGCAGTGTATGGGACGGCACATGCCGAAGCGAAAGTATTTGTTACTGAGGCTGCGCCTCCTCCGGTCGATGACGGCCAGGCAGGTCTGAACATATATGAGGATGCACTTAGCACGGTGTTTAAGGATAACAGCTGGGCACCGCATAATCTGGGCGATACTTCGGTCGTACACACCGGAACGAAGGCTGTTTCTTTCAATCCAAGCGGTAATGGCGGCTTCTATCTATACAAGGATAGCGGAGTGCTTCAGGTGAAGGATTACGATCGGCTTGAGTTCTGGATTAATGGCGGAGAATCAGGTGGACAGCAGTTGGAGCTGGTGTTTAACGCTGGTGGCCAGGCTGGGGGAAGTGTGAATATTGGCAGTCTGTTAGAGGGCGGAAAAATTCCGGCCAATAGCTGGACGAAGGTACTTCTTCAGCTTCCGGAGCTGAAAATCAAAGATAATATTTTCGACGGTTTGCTCTTCCGCGGTATGACAGACGGGGCACAGGGTACCGTATATCTCGATGATATCCGACTGCTGGAGAAATATGTAGCGCCTCCTACTTTGGTCGAAGGTGTACTGTCTCAATATGGGATGGTGCTTGCCCCTGGCGACAACGCCAAGCTGACCTTCGAGGCACGCTACTCCAACAGCACAAGCGCTGATGTTAGCGCCAAAACAGTGTGGACCACAAGCGATCCAGACATTATCACTGTGAATAAAGGCGAATTGAAGGCTATTGGAAACGGCTTGGCGAAAATTACGGCCGTCTATGGCACAGCTACTGCTTCGATGTACGTGCAGGTCGTTTCTTACACTCCAGAAGCTGTCTATACCGATGGATTGGCAGCGGGCTACGACAACTGGAGCTGGGGAACTCAAAATTTCGACAACGCGAAGCCTACAGCTTCGGGCACGAAGTCGATTTCCTTCGTCGCCAAAGGTTATGAAGGAATATGGATGCATCGCAATACGAAGATGGATCTGGAACATGTATATGGCTTGTCTTTAAAAATTCACGGCGGTACAACCGGGGGGCAAAAGCTCCGCGTGAATCTGATGGACAACAGAGCGTTTGTCGGAGAGCTTGATCCGGAGCTGGTACTTCCAAACGGTATTCCGGCGAATCAATGGGTGGAGGTTAAGCTGAAATTTGCTGACCTTGGTGTGAGCGCTTTGACGTTTGATGGAATTGTTGTATCGGCCTGGGGCGAGAAGGATCAGGGCACCGTTTACTTTGACGACATCAATCTGTTGAAGACGACATCGGTTGTTAAATTGCCGGCTCCTGAGCTTCCAACAGTTCAAGTTACAATCGATTCGACTAAAGGCCGCAGAACATTAAGCCCAGGCATCTTCGGCGTTAACTTCGAGGATAATCCGTCTCAAGGACATTCCACGATGAATGTTCCAATTAAACGCTGGGGTGGCAATGCGATGACCCGTTACAATTGGGAAATCGATACGACCAACCGCGGTGGGGACTGGTATTTCCTGAATATTGCAAATGATAACTCGGACCCGTCGAAGCTGCCTAACGGCTCTTTGTCGGACCAATTCATTCAAAATTCCAAAAACACGGGCACAGAGGTTCTGCTTCAGGTGCCGACAATCGGCTGGACGCCGAAAGATCGCAAAACGAGCTGGAGCTTTTCCATTGAGAAATATGGGAAGCAGCAAGGCAACGAATGCGATTGGAAAGAAGCCTGGTGCCGCAAGGATGCTGGAAACGGCAAGCTCAAGGATGGTACCTACCTGACCGGGAACAACCCGGAGGACACTTCCAAGAAGGTCAGCTACGATTTCGTGAGCAGATGGGTTGAGCATATTAAGCAGCGCTTTGGTTCTTATGTCCACAACTATGCACTCGATAATGAGCCGATGTTATGGCCGCATTCCCACTGGGATGTTCACCCGCAAATGACGACCTACGATGAGGTTTGGAATTATACGGTAGGCTATGCGGAGGCGATCAAGAAAGCTGATCCGCAAGCAAATATCTTTGGTCCGGTACCTTGGGGCTGGTGCGAATATTTCTATTCCGCGAAGGATGGCTGCTCCCCAGGCAAGGATATGGAGACACATGACAACAAGCCATATTTGGAATGGTTCCTGGGCAAAGTGGAGAATTACCGCCAGCAAACCGGCAAGCGTTTGGTTGACACCCTGGATATTCACTATTATCCGGCCGAAAATAACGTTGCTTTCTCAAGCGATGAGTCAACCGCGATGACGAAGCGCCGCTTCAACTCTTTGAAATCACTGTACGATCCGAACTTTACGGATCCGTCCTCATGGATTCAGGAGCCGGTGAAGCTGATACCACGTATGCATGATATTATCGCCCGCAACTCGCCGGGCATGAAGCTGTCCATCTCCGAGTATAACTTTGGAGACGGCACTGGAATTGGGAGCGGATTGGCACAAGCCGAGGCTCTTGCATTGTTCGCCCGGGAAGGCGTGGACTATGCAATGCGTTGGGGCGGGCTGCTCGGTGATACGCCGCTTGAGGATGCGTTCAAGCTGTTCTTGAACTATGACGGAAAAGGAAGCCGCATTGAAGGCGACGTTGTCAGCGCATCAAGCTCCAATCTGGATGCGGTAGGTGCTTATACAATTGTATCGGCACAGGGCAAGAAATACGTTCTGCTGTTCAATAAGGATACAGCGCCTCGCGAAGCCAAGATCCAATCGGATTTACCGCTGAATGCAGCTGCATCCGTATATCGCTTCGAAGCGCAGAAACGCCTTGCTCCAGCGGGTACTGTACAAGGGACTGACCAAGGCATCTCGCTGACATTGCCTGCGAAGTCGGCAACGCTAATCGTTATGCCTTAATAAAGTGAGGCCATCTCCAGACAGCTGTAAAAAGAACCTTCAAACCCACTATTAAAAGTGGGAATGGAGGTTCTTTTTTTTGCAGGCAAGACAATGACCGGTCATCTTATATTATGACCAAGTCATTTCGCAAAGTAGGGAGATATCCTCTTTTCTAACCCTTCACCCGATTACCATAATGAGAAGATAGAGGCAACGGGCAAAGTGAGCTGGTAAGCAGCAGAAGTATATCTGGCTGTTCTGCAATATTTTAAATGATGGATGGGCACATTACTGCTTTTTTTCATGGATGAAGGCGCTTGAGCTTGTATTATAAGCAAGACAAATTGTATTGTTGCTGCCTGGGAATCGGGGTTATAATGAGGGAAAATACCAGAGCGGACTTAAAGAGAGAAGGATGATGATCTTTGATACGCGTTTTAATTGTGGATGATATGGCCTTGATGCGCGATGGGCTGCAAACCATTCTTGGGCTTGAGGAGGATTTCCAGGTAGTCGGAACGGCCCGCTCGGGGGAGGATGCTTTGGAACAAGCACTGCTTCTGGAGCCGGATATTGTGCTGATGGATATTCAGATGCCGGGCATGGGCGGAATTGCCGCTATCCGTGCAATGAGGGAGAAGGGAGTGAAAGCGGTTGTACTGATTCTGACAACCTTCTCTGACATCGATTATATTGTTGACGGATTGAGCAGCGGGGCGGCGGGTTTTCTTATGAAGGATATGCCAGGAGATCAGCTGATCCAATCGATCCGTGAGGCAGTCCATGGCAACTTCATGCTGCCGTCTGTCGTTGCCAGGAAGCTTGCCGAGCGCATCAGTGCGCTGGATTCCAGTCATCTGCCGGGCATTAACGCTATTCGCAAAAAGGCGGAAAGCGCACTTCTGTCCGAGAGAGAGCGGGGAGTCGCCCGCTTGCTTCTGGAAGGCAGAACGAACCGTGAAATAGCCGGATTGATGTTTATGAGTGAAGGTACCGTGAAAAATTATGTCAGCTCCATTTACAGTAAAATCGGCACGAACGACCGGACACTTGCTATCGCAGCTCTTCGCGACCTGCTGAAGAATTAAAAAGCGCAAGGCTGTTACTTTTTGTTCAAGGGAAGTGGAAGCCGTTTATGCGGAAATTATCTGGAAAGCAGTTGGGCATCATCCTGCTCTATGTACTGGGGGTGCTCTTATGTGCGCTGGCACCATTGGCTTTGTTCTGGGACAGCCCCTCAGTGATCAATATTTCAGGATCGGAGCATTGGGCGCTGGAGGTGAGGGAGGCAGAAACCGAGGCATCCTCAGGTAAGACATCTGCCGACCGATATCGGATCAGAACTATTTTGCCATCGACGACTGGAACTGACTTGGTTCTGCAAGTGAAGGAGAAGCGTGATTATACATTATACGTAGGCGGAATACAGCTGTACGCTTACCATTATGATCCTCGGAATGGAGCCCGTGAAGCTTTCGTAGGCTCTTTCATCAAGCTCAGTCCGGATGCGTACGGCCAGACGCTTGAGGTGGAACTGGAGCATAAACACGGCCAACCGCAGATTGGTAGTTACCTGCTTGGCACGATGGATGCTTTGCAGGCAGACTTATTGAAGCGGGATGCGTTGAAACTGACGTTGACGGTGTTGTTCACGGCATTTTGTTTGATGGCTCTAGGTTTATACGCGGCCAATCGCCAGGAGCATGCCTATGGATACTTCAGTCTGCTCTCCTGTACATTGGGTTATGCGACATGGGTACGAAGCAATCTGTCCCATCTGGCTACAGACTTATGGTGGTTGGATAGTATTCATGACTTATCGCTGCCTGTCGGTATCTTCGCTTGGGTAGGCTTTATCGAGACCATGGTTAGGAAGGATTCGCTGCAGTACCGTTATATCCGGTGGATGCGTCATGCGGCGGGATGCGTAATCATCCTCTGTGTGCTCGCTGCTGTGACGAGTCGAGTTTTATATGATTTTCTGTTGATTACGTTGGTTCCCTGTGTGCTCGCTTTAACCTTTATAGCCAGCTTCATGTCGATACAGCAGGGGATGGCTTCCATTTCTCCGCTTCAGCGGAGAGAAGCAGGGGTGCTGCGTTTTAGCTGTGTAAATTTGCTGATTGTTGTTGGACTACATATATTGGTTAATTATCCGAATTCAGCTGGCGATATGCTGCGGGAGCATATTCCGCTGCTTTTCAACTATTGGAGTTATGATCAGATTTTCGTTAGCATTTTTTTGTTTGATTTATGCTTGGGTTATATTTTGGTTGTACGGGTTATGATGACCTACCGTCAGGTTCATGCGTATGCGCTGGAGTTGTCGAGCTTGACTCGGTCCTTGGAGGATCGTGTATCGGAACGAACCAAGCAGCTTGAGATTACGATGCGTGAAGCTCTTGAGGCGTTGGAGCAGATTGCACTGTTAGAGGAACGCAACCGGATCGCACAGGAAATTCACGATACGTTAGGGCATCACCTGGTTGGCACAATCACCCAATTGGAGGCGGCCAAACGGTTGTTGAGCAAGAAGCCTGATCTAGTCTTGGATAAGCTGAATCTCGCTCAGAGAGCAGTACGACAAGGATTGGATGAGGTTCGCACCGTTATTCATGCAATGAATGACTCTCTTGTTGAGGTGGATTTGCGTGTGGTGCTGAACGACCTGCTGGTACAAACATCAAGCATGATGGAAGTGCAGGTTGAAAGCAGGATCGGGGAGTTGCCGCCGCTTGATGCGCTGCAGAAGCGTATGCTTTACCGTGCGCTGCAGGAAGGATTGACCAATGGCATCAAACACGGGCTATGCCATCGATTCGATTTTCAGCTGGATGTGCAAGACATCGGGCTGAACTTTCTGCTTCGCAACGACGGAGAGCCCTATAGGCCGACATTGCCTGGTATGGGTCTTGCTGCTATGCGCGACCGGATCGGGCTGCTGGGTGGTGAGGTTAGTATCCTCACAGCTCAGGATGGGTGGACGGAGCTCCGTCTGTACATTCCGTTGCATCAGCCTTTCATCGAAATCGCCAAACGGGCGTAGCTAGAAGATAGGAATATTCATATTCAGGGTCATCTTAAGTTTTCCACAAGCCGGATTAACTTATACGACAAAGAAAAAGCCTCCAGAACCGCTGATAGCGGTTGGAGGCTTTCTCTCATAGGCATTTATTCATTATTTGGCAAAAATATGGTTGCCGATTTGTACGGTTTGCGGCCGTGACCAAATCCATTTACTTGTAGCGGTATCCGGATTGAAGTAATAAAGTGAACCGTAGGTAGGATCCCATCCGCGTACAGCATCCTCAGCAGCTAAATAAGCTGATGCATTTGGAGTCAACCAATATTGTCCATCTGCTACTGCTGTGAATGCTCCGGGTTGAAATACAACATCTTCAATGTTATTTGGGAATATCCCCGACTGAATACGATTCATAATAACAGCTCCAACGGCCACTTGTCCTTCGTAGGACTCGCCGCGTGCCTCGCTATATATTGTTTTTGCCATTATATCTAATTCAGCACGGTTTAACGTGTATTTTTTCAATGCAGCCCAAGTTTTATCACCGGCATAACCGTCAACGGTTAATCCGTAATTTTTTTGGAACTTGCTGACTGCTGTCAATGTATTGTAGCCGAAATTGCCGTCCATTGACTGCGGATAATAACCTAATAGTTTAAGTCGAAATTGCAAATCCCAAACATCGCCGTTCGAGCTTCCCGGTTTTAATAACGCGGCTGCTCGTGCCGGCTCATTAGCTATGCCTATGCTTCCTATGCCCAAAAGGCTAAATACAATAACGAAGGTTGTTATTCTCCAATACTTCCTCATAACTGTAATTCCCCCTTTGTCTATTGAATTATAGGGGGAGCAGCAGAAGGGTTCAACCCGCACATATTGGAAAGAGGCCGCTAATGGACGGAATCCACTGCAGCCTCGGCGGTAATTATCAAGCTTTTTTATGCTTCGTCTATACGAATTACACCTGTTTCATCGATCTGCGCCTTGAGCTTCAATATATCGCTGAAGAAGGTAAAGGGCACGAAGGTAACTTCGTCTTTAAGCTCGGGTGCAGCTCCTAATTGGACGGGTGCCATTTTTCCGAAAGAGAAGTTGTCTTTACCAATGTAGATGCCGCTCCAAACAGCACCTTTAGTTAAGTCTACGCTTTGCGTATCGGCATTCCATGTTATTGTATAACCAAGCGCTTCACTAACTGCCCGAAGTGGAACCATCAGCTGATCGCCTTTGATGTAGGCTGCCTTGCTGCCAACTCCAAGTGATTTACCTCCTGCTACAAGCACGTAGTGCATGCCGCCGAAGGAGTCTTGCGGTTTGGTTTGACGTGTTTGACCAATTACATTTCCGTTAGCGTCATGAACGTCTTGAACCGGTAATTTTTCAGTGACCAATTGTAAGCTGGTTGTTTGAGCAATGACATTACCGTCAGCGTCCTTTATTTGAATGGGTGTATAGTTTACTTCTTCCGGTTTCGTTTCTGCAAAAGCAGCTGTCGCGGATAGAGTCAAGCTAAGTATAACAGTTGCGGCGATCAAAGACTTTTTCATATTAGTAATATCTCCTCTATGTCTATTATCTAGTTGTACATTCCCCAGGAAATTTTGTCGACATCACCATAGACGGAGCGTACTTGAAAAATGTTGCAAATAAAAAAATCCGCAGCTCTGCTGAGTGATGCTGGATTTTATTTACTTAAATATCCTTCTATGCTACTATCGTTTCCGTGAGTAATCCGCCAATTAAAGGAGATATTATGAATATGGATATAAGACAATACATACAGCATACTCGCAAAATTATTGGAGTGGGCCCTAATTTCAAAGCTTTTCGAGCGGAAAAAGGAATCACTCACACAGAGGATCCTTTCTTATTTTTCAAGTCTCCCGAGAGCTTGACGACAGAAGAGAATATTTATCTTTCCCCATTGCTGACCGAGTTTATTTGTGAGGTTGAGATGGCAGTTGTAATAGGAAAAGAAGCCAAAAATATATCTGAGCACGAGGTTCCATCCATTGTTGCAGGCTATGCCATTGTGAATGATATGACAGCAAGCGCTCATTTTGACACGGGAAGATTTAAGATGTTCGACCAGCTCACTCCTATCGGGGAGCTAGCGAATGTGGAAAATCCTGCTAACGTTGATCTGGAAATGTGGGTGAACGGAGAGATGATCCAGAAGGATAATACTCAAAACATGCTGTTCTCAGCCCATTGGATTGTTGCTCATATCTCTCGCATGGCCACATTATGCAAAGGGGATATTATTTTGACCGGTACGCCGGCTAATCCTTTAAATTGCCGGATCGGTGATGTGGTAGAGCTGAGAAGCCCGCAGCTGGGAAATAGGAAACATACAATACATCAGGGACTATGACTTGGTCATAGCCCCTTTTTTGATGGAAAAAGCGAATACTTTGACAGCCATTTGAAGCTGGAACCGTATATCGGGATCTTTCAAATCGACATTTAATAAAGCTTGAATACGTTCCAGTCGATAGACAATTGAGTTGTAATGGCAGAATAGAGCTTTTGCCGTCTCTTTAATATTGCCTCCGCAATTCAAATAGGCTATCAACGTTTCAATCAGCTTGGATTGATTTTTGAAGTCGTATTGATGAAGTGGCTCGATGTATTGAAACAGCTGCTTTTTTATCGATTCCTGATCCGAGAGCAGGTGGTAGATCGGATATAGACCAAGCCTGTCATAATAGCAAAAAGTTTCTCCCGGTTGGATGACCTCCCATAGCTCAAGTGCGCTCATTGCTTGATTGTAGCCTTCGTGAACGTTCGGGAGCTGTTTGATGCCGCTGATACCTAGCCGGATTACGGGCATTCTCAGAGATTTTCTAAGCTCGGCTTGGAGCTTGCTATAGAAATCGGTTTGACTTGCAAGCTGCTGTGGAATAAGCAGAATCCATTCATTACCTGTATGGAGTAGTATAATCCCCTGCAAAATGCAATACGTTTTCACCTTCATAAGCTCTCTTGGCGAGTAAGGACTTAAGATGGAGGTTAGGCACACGCTGTATTCCGATTGCAGCTGAAGTCCGGCGGAGGCAGCCTGCAGTGCTATCGTTTGCGGGTCCGAGATCTCACCGAGTATCCATGTTTTAAGAAAAAGGTCTTTTCGGTTATCCTCCAGGCTGCTAAGTGAATGCTGCTTACTTAATTGTAAGGTTAGCAGGTTGACCGTATGCTGCAGCAGGAGTTGCAGCGGTTCCCAATCCCCATCCTCCCTCCCCCAGCAAATAAAATAAGCCATCGTCTCGTTGTTCTTCTCAATCGGCATATACAGCTTGCTTGAATGCTCGCCTAGCCAATAGCAGGGGAACTCTCCGCCTTGAGGATTCAATTGGGCTTTTCGAAGATCATTCGACTCCGGCCAATCATTGGTCATGGATGCGTCGGTAGCAAAAAACTCAGATTGATAGGTCAGTAATGCAGCCTGCAGCCCTGTACATTTAGCGAAGGTTTCGATAAAGGTCCGACTGTTTTCCCCCATTATTAATGTGTTTGTCAGCAGTTGTATTTTTTGATGCTGTTCTATAAGCCACCTCGACTTCTGACTCAGCACTTCCTCCAGCACATCCGTCAACGTCTGAGAATATCCGATCTGATAAGCAAGCTCAAGAATAGGTAGCCGGTATTGATTGGATAAAGCGATCATGTCTTTGGGGACCTTGTCGAGGTATCTTTTGGTTTTAATGCCAATAGCGGCTATCCCGGTTTCAGAAAGCTTAGGGATTAATTCATTCTGAGCTTCCGGGTTATCTTTAATTGAATAAGCGGTTGTGAGCAGTAAATCTCCTTGTCGAACCCAATTGAATACATCAGGTACCTCCATCACATTTACGTTAGTAATTCGGCGGTGAAGTCCTTCAGCCCCACTAATAACAGGATCGGGACCAAATAAATAAGGCTTGTTATCAAGTAGCTGCTGTACACTAATGCCGCTCATATAGATTCCTCCCGTATATGTATGTTACTAAAACTAACATAAAATTCAAACTTATTAAAGAGCTATTTAGAAAAAGATACGAGTCTGAAATCGCTAACTACAGCGTAAAATGGGGATTACAGCCTATAATATAGCTCGCACAGACATATAAGACTTGTGAACAGTCACCAAATGGACAGATGAATTTTGTAGACAAAAGCCAATGCAAATGACAAGTTTGTGATATATAATCTAACGTATAAAGGAATTTAAGATAACGAGGAGCTGGGGAGTATGAAGAAGTTAAAAATAACAAGTATCCTTATGGTGATTGCAGCACTATGGTTTGTAACGGCATGCGGGTCCAAGCCAGCCGCAACGGAAACTTCGGTTAAGCCGTCTGAGAAGCCCGCGGCAGCCTCGGCAGCTGCGCCTGCAGCGACTGCTAGTACAGCAAAGTCGGCTACTGTAGAAGAGATCAAGAAAAAAGGTAAGCTGATCATTGCGACAAGCGGTAACTTTCGTCCGATCACGTTTATGAATGAACAAAGTCAAATAGCTGGATTGGATATTGATATCGGCAACATGATCGCGGAGAAGCTTGGAGTCAAAGCGGAGTTTGTTCCGGGTAACATTGCTGGATTGATACCGGGACTTATTGCAGGAAAGTTTGATTTGGTCATGTCGGGTCTTACCGCTACAGATGAAAGAAAGAAAATCATTGATTTCTCAGTTCCTTACGGTAAAGACGGCACCATTGCTGCTACTTTGCAGGACAATAGCAAGGTTGAAGACGCCACGAAGCTTGGCGGGCTTGTAGTTGGAGTTATCGGTGGATCTGGAACCCATTCCGTCATCAAGGAAATCGGCGGCTATAAAGAGTTGAAGGAATATCCGGGTAATGCGGAAGCCTTCACGGATTTAAAAGCCGGTAGAATCGATACCTATGCAGTGGGTAATATCGCCGCGAAAGATTATATCAAGAACGATAAGAGTGATAAAGCATTGAAACTTGTGGGTGCTGTAACAGCCATTAAACCAATGGGTGTAGGTATTAGAAAAGGCGAGGATGAATTGAAAGGCATTATTGATACGCTTATTGAAGAAAAGCTGAAGGATGGAACAATTGATAAATTGGCAACAAAATGGGTCGGAGCTCCGCTTCCGAAGTAATGAAAAATTTTGCAGAAAATGAGTGATCCATATGGACTGGGGTATTGTATCCAATTATTTCACCCTCTATCTGGAGGGGGCGCTGACGACTTTTCGAATATCCATACTTGCTATCCTGTGTTCGACTGTGCTTGGGTACTTTATCGCTTTGATGAGACTCTCCAGTGTTAGTGCAGTTCGTGGTGTTGCATTCGTCTATGTATGGGTGCTGCGGGGGACGCCGCTTATGTTAACCTTGTTCTGGCTTTATTATGCGACGCCATTCGGACTTACATTGACGGCTTTCACGGCAGGGTTAGCTGCAATGACTATTAATTCAGCCTCCTTCAAGTCGGAGATTATCCGGGCGGGTCTGATGTCGGTAGACAAAGGGCAGCTGGAAGCTGCTGATTCGGTAGGGATGAATCCTTTGCAAAAGATGTTTCGAGTCACGATTCCTCAATCCGTCCGTTTGGTTACGCCCCCTTACATTAACAACTGTGTCATTATGCTGAAGGAATCGGCTCAAGTATCGATTATTACAGTACCGGATCTGATGCTGGCAGCCCAAAGAGCTTACAATAGTACGTATAGTGTGGCGGAAACGCTCGGAGTGGCCGGCGCGATTTATTTAACCATGACAAGCGGCATCATGCTGTTTCAGTACTTCATTGAAAAAAAGCTAAGAATGGTGAAAAAGTAGGAGGGCTACTATGATAAAAATCCGTCAACTGAGCAAAGTGTTCCATAACAAAACGGTGTTGGACCAAATCAATCTCGATATACGTGAAGGGGAGGTTGTGTCCATCATTGGTCCTAGCGGTGCGGGAAAAAGCACATTGCTCCGCTGCCTTAACATGCTGGAAGTACCCTCTTCAGGTGAAATTACAGTCAATGCAAAGCAAGTTCAATACAAAACTAACTCCCGTGGAAGGTTGACCTTTTTATCACAAATGAAACTGACCTGGCTCCGGTCCGAGGTGAGTATGGTTTTCCAGCAATTCAATTTATGGCCTAACAAAACGGTGCTGCAAAATGTGACGGAAGGTCCGTGTACCGTCAAGAAAGTGCCTCGTCAGGAAGCAGAGGCCAAAGCTAAGAAGTTGCTTGCAAAAGTCGGTTTGCTGGAGAAAATTAACGAATATCCGGCTAACCTGTCCGGCGGCCAGCAGCAGCGCGTTGCCATAGCCCGAGCGTTAGCGATGGAGCCTAAGGTAATCTTATTCGATGAGCCTACATCGGCGCTGGACCCTGAGCTTGTCCATGAGGTGCTGGATATTATGGTTAAGCTTGCCGGCGAAGGTATGACGATGGTGGTTGTTACTCATGAGATGAATTTTGCCCGCAATGTATCGGATCGTGTGCTTTTTATGGAGGATG
Source organism: Paenibacillus sp. GCM10027630 (assembly GCF_042676305.1). Classification (NCBI taxonomy): domain Bacteria; kingdom Bacillati; phylum Bacillota; class Bacilli; order Caryophanales; family Paenibacillaceae; genus Paenibacillus; species Paenibacillus sp. GCM10027630. Next base: position 199,499 of record NZ_JBHTGY010000010.1, read on the forward strand.
GCAAAATTACAAAAAGCGGGAAACCTGAAGAAGTGTTTTGTACAACCAATCCAAGAATGAATCAATTTCTTCGTAATATTAATCATACGGTCGAACTGAGAGGAGTCAACTAAGATGAAAGTCGCAAGCAGCCAGTACCGTGCCAGAAAACTGAAGTCTATCCAGGATTTCGAGGCTCATGTAAGATGGCATGTGCAATCTGCCAAAGAGCAAGGAGCAGAAGTGCTGCTGCTTCCGGAATTTTTTGCCATCGAGCTTATAACCCTGCACGACTTTGAAATTAGAAATGCTGCAGATATTACGAAAATTTTCGAATGGTTTGGCAAAGAATATACAAACTACCTAAAGCAATTATGCGGAAGCTTAGCTAGAGAGTATCAAATTACGCTGGCGGCCGGTACGCACTTTTCGTATCATGTTGAGGATAGCTGCTACTATAATACGGCGTTCCTGTTTGCACCGGACGGAACTGTCTTTGAGCAAAATAAAATTCATCCATCTTATGAAATGGTGTATAACAAGGAATTGACGACACCGGGGAAAAAACTCGATATTTTTGAGATCAACGGAGTTAAATACGGAATAGCGATTTGTTATGACAATTCATTTCCCGAAGTTGCTCGTATTTTAAGCCAGATGGGCGCGGATGTTATTCTTGCTCCAACTGCGTGCTTGGATGAATGGGGGCAAAGCCGTAACATTTTATTTGCTCAAGCGCGTGCATCCGAGAACCAGGTGTATGTGATCAACAGCCATTTGGTAGGCTCAATCCCTTTCCCGAACCATATTCCTTATGGATTTACTTTTACAGGGAAAAGCGGGATTTATTCACCCATACAGCCAATGATTGGTACAGCTAATGCTATTGTGAGCCAAGGGGAAGCGAATGTGGAAATGGTTGTGATCGGAGACATTGACCTTGATTATTTGAAATTCATCCGTGAAAATGGGCATAACCGCAACCGTACCGATATGAGAACGTCCTTCTATCAGCAATACGCATATCAAACGACCTAACAAGAAAGAAGCTGGAGAAAGTGGCCATTCTATCAACGATGCTGCTCATGGGAATGATCCTGGGCTTTGCTGGAACCGGAGGATCAGGATTTATAATCGGAATTTTAGTGGCTGTGTTCCATATACCGGTGCATACCGCATTGGGTACCTCTATAGCAGCTATGGTGTTCACGACGTTGTCAGGCACCGTCAGTCACTTTAAAGAAGGGAACGCGCAGCTGCGCTCCGGACTCATTATCGGAGCTTTCGGAGCGGGCGGCGCTTATGCGGGAACCTTCGTTGCCCAAATGATTGCCGCTGAGCAGCTTGTATGGTTAACTAGCGGCATGCTGTTTTTGTCAGGACTGCTCATTTGGTTTCGCACAAGCAGGCTCTTTCCTGCAAACCGTGAAGCTGCGGCAGGGGGAGGGGATGTGTCAGGCGATTCCTCCTTCTGGATAAAAGCTTGCTTGACCGGTCTGATCACCGGCTCACTCTCCGGAATTTTCGGAATCGGGTCAACGCCCTTTATTCAATTGGCCTTGCTCATTTGGTTTGGCTTTCCTCTACGGCAAGCGGTCGGCACTACCATGGTGGTCATATTGCCTATAGCACTGTTTGGCTCCATCGGTTTTTTTCAGGCGGGTTACTTGGATTTTGTCTTACTAGCTCAAGTAGTAGCAGGTACAATGATCGGTTCCTATATTGGCGCAAAGTTTACCAAGCGTGCGCCGCAGCTGCTACTGCGGAGTGCGATGATTGTAACTCCAATGGTAGGGGCTCTGCTGATGCTTATTAAAATATAAGGGCTGGAGGAGTAGTAAAGCCTATGCTTATCGGTGATTTCAAGAGATGGGAGTCGGATCAATACTTGTTGTCTACGAAGCTCGTGGAAATGTTGGACTACCTCCGTTCCCTTTCCTTTGAGCAAGTGGATGATGGTGTATATCCGGTTGGTGAGGATGGCATATATCTTATTGTAAAGACAGCGGAAACCTTCCCTTTTGAGGAAATGCGACCTGAGCATCATGAGCGATATATCGATATTCACTATATGATTTCCGGTACGGAGAAAATAGGCTTCGCCAGGGCTAACGAGAGCAATAGGCCCGTGGAAGTAGTGCCTCTTGTAGAGGATCACACGTTTTTTGACTCCGTGGAACAAGAGATAGAGCTGCTCTTGTATCCCGGCCAGTACGCTGTGTTTATGCCGTCCGACCTTCATCGTCCCTGGTGCAGCGCATATGGAACGCGTTCTGTAAGAAAAGCGCTGTTGAAGGTCCCTGTGAGTGCAATAGAAAGGTAATGGGGCTGTCCCAAAAGTCATTTTGAGGACAACTCCTCCACCATTTTATCCTGAATAGATGGTAGCAAAAACAGTCTGGCACACTCCGTGCAATTATCAGGAAAATGTCAAGTTAGTTACTCCGAAAATAGCGTTCCAAGCCTTATAGCTGGAATTCCTCATGCTAATTCTACGTATTTTGGCTGATATCCACCATTTCATCTATATTAGAGTTAGTTTTTCCAGTTAGATTGATTTCAAGCGATATCCACGCTAGATTAGCGTTACAATTTCCATCTATTTTCTTTCCTTCCGCAGCGGCCCGACAAATCATGGTCTCCTCTAGATTGAAAGCAGCCTTGAACATCGCTTCTCGCCCCATCACTTAAGTAACATCCAAAAAGCGGCCGGATTCATTTTTGGATTTTCGAACCCCCCACTCTGATGGGAATTTCCCTACAAAAAAGACGCTTCCATTTCCGCTTACATGGTGGTTTTGGAGGCGTCTTTGTACATAGTTTGGGCTGATTCATTCACAGATACCCTTTTGGGACAGCCTCTTTGTCGATTTTGACATTAGGCTGCTTTTGTGTTGGTAGGTGAAATCTGCGCAATTAACCGAAGCGTCTGATGGTGAGTTAATCTTCACCATTGTATCCATTCAGCAGATCGGTTCCATGGAAAATCTCGGTTGGCGGTGCGGCTGGATCAACTGGGGTGCCTTCCTCAGCAACCAGGCTGTCCGCCTGAAATTGTTCCCCTTCGGCCAAAGTATCATTATGGAATGGGTAATCATCTTCAAAATCATCCGTCAAACTGTCCGGGTCACTTGCAGAAGCTTGCCCATACACCATTTGCATGGATCGTGTTGCCTCATCCTTGGGTGACAATTCTTGAAGTTCCTCGGAGTGGCTTTCGCTGGATTTATTCAGGCCATTATTTTCCTTGGACATATGAAATACCTCCCTTAGTCTTCATCTTCCTGAAAAGCATATTGAACGTTATCGACAATTTCACTAACAGCCTCGCTGATCATATCTGTAGGCGCATGCTCCTCTTGTTCAGTGGATTCAGGAATCCCTGCGGCGGTATTGGCAGCTTCGGCGTAATGAGCATCATTATCGTTTTTCAATGAAATCATCTCCTTATTGATTATTAACCAGTTTTATCCTGTACCAACACACTTTTAATTATTCCGGCTTGATGAATTGTTTATAGATTTAGTTATTTTTTCATGTTAAAATGGAAAGCTCCTGTTCGTGACAGGTGGAAAAGGAAGGTTTGTTATGCAGAAGTCGAAAATTTTTATCCACATGGTTATACACAGTATTAACATCTGTTCACACCAAACTGTGCATATATCTGGAATATTTACTAACATATCCACAGGAGTATTTATCCACAGGTGAAATAGCATTTTTTATCCACTTGTGTACAACTAAAACAGTGAGTTGTCTTCAATGCGCTCATCCGAGCCTGGAATATAAGAAAAGCTTCTATTCGAAGCCCTATCGATGAAGATACATTCGTGTCTTAAAGGTAGCTTTTCTTGCAATATCAGACTTCTTCAGCTCCGCTGAAAACATATAAAGTCTGATATTATAAGAAAAGCTTCTGATCGAAGCCCTTTCGAGGAAGATACATTCGTGACTAAGTTGTAGCTTTTCTTGCAATATCAGACTTGTTCAGCTCTGCTGAAAACTTATAAGTCTGATATTATAAGAAAAGCTTCTGATCGAAGCCCTTTCGAGGAAGATACATTCGTGACTAAGTTGTAGCTTTTCTTGCAATATCAGACTTGTTCAGCTCTGCTGAAAACTTATAAGTCTGATATTATAAGAAAAGCTTCTGATCGAAGCCCTTTCAAGGAAGATACATTCGTGACTAAGTTGTAGCTTTTCTTGCAATATCAGACTTGTTCAGCTCTGCTGAAAACTTATAAAGTCTGGCGTGTAATATAATCCACTAAAGAAGGGAAATCCCCAGCAACTATCGAAGATACGAAGCACCTGACAAAGAGCTTCAATCTATACCTACCCTACCACAGGAGGTTGAAGTCGCATGGGGAAATCCTCAAATATTCAAGGCTTAAAGGGAACAAAGTTCAGTCAACTACTACGGGGTGTTAACCTGGAACAAGTCCTCATCGTAGCAATCGATGCGGCCAAGCTTCACCAAAAAGCCCTGATCTGCAATTATTTCGGTGACATCATTGAGAAACCCTTCTTTTTCTCGGTAAGTGATGCCGGAATGAAGCTGCTGTATCGCAGAATTGAACAGGCCATCACCTTTACCGGAGCTGTTCGTTTGCTTCTTGGCATCGAAGCTACTGGCCATTACTATGAGGATATCGTCAGACAGATGGCACTACATGGGTACCATGTGCAAATCCTCAATGCCTACACCACCTTTGAAGAGCGTTCAAGTGCCCTGAGTTGGTGCAAGACAGACGACCTGGATTTGGTGTCCATTGCCCACGCTCTCAAGAACAACAAGGCGACAGAATCTCGCTTGGTTGAAGGCGTTCAGCGGCATCTTCGCGTACTAACTCGAGCACGTCGCTCAGAGATCCGCAAACGTTCTACACTGCGAATCGAGATACGTACGCTCATGGATATGATCTGGCGCGAATTTCAATGCTATGCTAAGCATCAGGATGGGCGAGCTCACAAAGTGAAAGTTTTCAGCAACTTTTGGGGCAAAACTTCTCTCTTTTTCATGGAGCATTTTCCACATCCTTCAGCAGTTCGTCATCTTGGTGAACTAGGACTTCGAAAGCTATCTATTCAGCACAATTTGAAGTTGAGGGCATCCACCATTCACAAGTTGTTATATGTTGCCGAGCAATCTCTGGCGCCTGACGAACAGAAATTGAAACCCGAGCTTCTGCTGTTGCGAATGAAGCTCCAAGACCTTCGTGCGTTTGACTCGAAAGTAGATACCCTCGATCATGAGATCGAAAGTCTGCTGCTCCAAACCGATGGACGACTTCTACTCACGGTGCCAGGAGTTGGTGTGTCAACAGCAGCAGAGCTCTACGCAGAAATTGGGGATGTCACCCACTATACCCATGCCGGACAATTGGTCAAGAAGGCTGGGACAAATCCTATTGTAAAGCAAACAGGAGGGGGCCCCAGTTCTTACGGCAAGATCTCCAAGCAGGGCAACCATCACTTTCGTTATGTGACCTACTTGGTCGGTCGAAATCTATGTCTGCATAACCACGATCTCAAACCGTTCTATGAACGTCTCAAGAACCGTGGCAAGCACCAGCGCTCTATTTTTGTCGCTATGGGCAACAAGATGCTCAAGATCGCTTTTGCCATGCTAAGAGATCGTCTACCTTTCACATCGTCTAAGCCAGCTTATTATGTTGCGGTCGAGGTAAACAAGAAGCTCCGTTTCAATTGCTTCCTTCCTCTCCGAGCGGTTTAGCTTAAGCACAAACGGCTTAACCGGCATATCTGGGACTGAGAGAAGATCCGATCAAATTCTAGAGGCCAGACCTCGTAATTTAGCCTTATCCACCTCGTCCTGTTAATGCGAATTGTACGTTAGACCATGATCTGCACTCAGCCAGATTGCATAACAGGATTGAAAAACGGGGCTATTTCCTTTCAAGTTCGAGATATGACGGTTAAGTCCACTACTCTTCGTCAGTTGCTAACTAATTTTTAAAAATTTTTAAGGTTAGGTGTGTTCGAGTTGCTCAAAAGTCAGTTTAAAGCTTATTGACATAGTACGCTGATATTATAAAAAGACGGCTCAATTAAATGAGCCGCGTCTTTGTCTACTTGGATTCTGTTATCTTAAAGATACCTGTTCCCTTGCTTATATGGTTACCTTCAAGCCAATCCACCTCTACAGAAATGGGCGTGTTGACTGGCAAGGTTAAATCAGATAACGATATTTTTTCATTAGGATCCAATTTGGAAACTACAGTTTTAGAATCAGCTTTTACCGTACTACCCGATAGCTTTTCCTTGGTATCTATTCTATAATACACCGTTACATCTTTGACTGAAGCATCCCCGGAATTTTGAAATTCAATATCGTATCCCTGTTGTCCCAGCGTATTAACCTTCGGCACCATCCGTAATTTCCAGTGGTCTAAACCATCTTGTTTCGTTAGTTCCGTTGTAACGACAGAGCGTACCTCGGTATGCGTACTATCTGTGCTTTTAGAGCAACCTGTGAACATGGCTATTAGACAAACCAGCAATAAAGACATTTTTTGCAATTCGCTATCACCTCCTATTTCTTATACAAATAAAAGAAGAAAATGTTTCATTTAAGAACATGCTATACTAAAACAAAGCATTCGAGCTATTTCGTATGAAAGCTATTTGTAAAATGGCAGAGCCTCTTGGATAACTAAGTGAAGAAGAGGTGTTCTAGGTGGATGGAAAAATGTATTTGGCACAAGTGCTTCAATGGTCTACTGCAGCTAAGGTGGAGCTTGTTGAACTCATTTCTTCAGGAATGGCTATGGCCGGGCCTATCTTGGTCTTCGCCGCAATTGGTCACCTTCCACTTGGTTTGGCCGCATCAGTTGGTGGGTTGGCAGTCAGTGGAGTGAAAGCTGGATCGAGCACCAAAAATCAGGCCAAAGAATTGGCTTCAGCGCTGATACCGGTCATCTTAGCTGCTGTTGCTGCCATCCTTTTACTCGGTTATGGTTGGATGTCCGACATTGCTGTAGTCGTGCTAGCCAGCCTTGCAGCGATAATTGGGGGATATAGTCGTGCCTTTGTTGTCGCAACAACACGTTTTATCCTATTTCTGGCCATCACCATCAACGTGATAGGTACGGCGCCGAATCGGACACAATTATTTTATTTGATCGTTGCAGGGGCTATTTGGAGCACCTGTCTGAGTTTGATGCTGGGGGCGTTAGTACGGACAAGACGTAGTATCGATTCATCGGAGGATGAAGCTTCGACTTTCACAATATCGCAAAAAATCAATCGCTGGAGGAAGTCGCTGACGCACCTATCCGGTTGGCAATATACACTCAGGCTTGCATTATGTCTGTGCATAGCTGAGGGATTTCGATGGTTCTGGCCCGGCCACCATTTGTATTGGATCGTACTTACTGTTGCGATCCTGATTGAACGAAAAGTGGAGCCATTTCCGATCAAAACAACACAACGAGCACTCGGCACCGTACTCGGAGTGATCGCGGCCAGTCTATTCCTTGTAGTTAGTCTGCCGGCTTGGGGAATGATCATGAGCATAGGGCTTCTCGCGGCTGTGAGACCGCTGCTCAAGGTTCGAAATTATTTCGCATACTCCGCATCCATGACTCCTCTCATTATGCTGATTATGAACGCTGGTCAATCGATTGAGCTTGGTGTTCTGTTCGATCGGCTGATCGCAACCCTCATTGGCGTTGGCCTTGTGATTTTGGTCAACCTGATTTTCAGCAGGGTTATGTCTAAGCCAGCATGAGAGTTACCATGAAAAGCTTGCTCATTTTAGCTGAAGATGCCGTATAACACAAAAGGCTGAGGGGTAATTCATATGGTTGATTTTGAATGGTACAGAACCTTTATTACTATTTATAAACATAACTCGGTTTCCGAAGCGGCCAAAACACGTATGATGACACAGCCGGCAATGAGTCAGCATCTAGCTTCATTAGAAGCGGAGGTTGGTGAGCCGCTATTTACAAGGGCAGCTAGAAAGATGATGCCGACAGAAAGGGGCAAAGAGCTCTATTCACAGCTGGCTCCGCTTATAGAATCACTTGAGGAAACAACGATGAGTTTCAAAGCGGCATCCTTACCTACTTTTAAAGTGGTCCGTATTGGTACGGCGCACGAGTTGTTCAGTGAGAAAATATTGCCGCAGCTTCATAAATACACAACATGTACGGTTTCCTACTTTGGAACCGCCGATCATTTGTTAGAGCTATTAAAGGATGACAAGGTAGATATTATTATTACATCCAAAAAGTTTCTCGTTCCTGGAATTGAGTATGAGAGTTTATTTGTTGAAGAGTTTGTTGTTGTTGCCCCTGAACAAATGGAAATTATGGACACAGATAATATGAAGTTAAGAGAACAGTGGCTATCTTCTCAAAATTGGTTAAGCTACGGATTAGAATTGCCCATCATCAGAAGATTTTGGAGAGAGCACTTTAAGAAGCGTCCTCTTATCAAGCCAATTCATGTGATTCCTAATCTACATATGATTTTAAAAGCGATTGAGAACGGCGCAGGTTTAAGCCTGCTTCCTACCTATATATTGGAATCATCGGCGATGGTGCGAGCGAAGCTGATTTATACGGATTTAACGGTGAAAAATGAGCTGTTTATTGCATACAAAATGAAGCATAAACATCTGTTTGGAATGAATGAGATAACAAGGATCCTAAGAGAAAATAAGGAATGATCAGCCATTTGACAGTGGTTGGTCTTTTTTGTATATCCCTGAGCCCAATCGATAAATATATTTATGTATCAACAACTATTTCATAATTTGTTTTATATATAATTTGAGCTTAGAATAATTGAAGTATCCAAATACGAATAACTGGAGGGAACCTTCTTGAATTCAAATAGTATGGCCAATCATTCCTCAATAACCTCAAGTAAAGGTTCAACTCTGGCTTTATATGCACTGACTCTGGGTGCGTTTGCCATTGGGATGACTGAATTTATTATTATGGGCTTGCTTCCGGATGTCGCCTCGAACCTTCATGTCTCCATTCCATCGGCTGGCCTGCTCATTACTGGCTATGCGCTGGGAGTTGCGGTTGGGGCTCCGTTTATTACGATAGCCACACACAGGATGCAGCGCAAAACACTCTTAATCCTGTTGATGCTCATTTTTATCACAGGGAATGTACTGGCCGCACTCGCACCGAACTACGAAATATTGATGGTAGCTCGGATCGTAGCTGCTTTGACGCACGGTTCCTTTTTTGGTGTCGGTTCTGTCGTTGCGGCAGAATTGGTTCCCAAAGAAAAACGCGCCGGCGCTATTGCCATTATGTTTACTGGTCTGACATTGGCGAACATTCTGGGTGTTCCCATAGGAACCTTCCTGGGTCAGTCGTTTGGCTGGCGGTCAACGTTCTGGGTCATTTCAGTTGTAGGGCTCATAGCCTTACTTGGCGTTATGCTGCTCGTTCCAAAGGTCAAAGCGGCTCAGTCGAGTTTGCGGCAGGAGCTTGGTGTGTTAAAGCGCCCGACCGTTCATGTTGCACTGTTAATGACGGTGTTTGGTTTCGGGGGTGTTTTCACAGCCTTCACTTACATTACACCGATTTTGGTTGATATTACGGGCTTCTCGCCAGGTTCTGTTTCCTACATCCTTGTGTTATTTGGAATTGGGATTACTATCGGCAATATATATGGCGGGAAATTAGCAGACAGAAGGCTGCTGCCCTCGCTTACGTGGATACTTGTTTCGCTGGCGATCATTCTGGCACTGTTCAGTCTAACGGATCAGAACAAAATTCTGGCCTTAATCACAGTGTTTATTTTAGGCATAGCAGCATTCGGTACCGTACCAGGGCTACAACTGCATATGTTGAACACGGCTAAGGAAGCTCCTACTTTGGCATCAACATTAAACATCGCGGCCTTTAACCTCGGAAATGCATTGGGTGCGTATCTTGGGGGTGTAGTGATCGACTTGAACATTGGTGGAGGACTTCATGCTGTACCTTGGGTCGCATCTCTTGTGACGGTTGCTGGAATTCTGTTTACTCTGTGGGGGATGCAGCAAAATAAAAAGAAGTCCATTTGAATCAGTGGTACCTCGTCTACTCAAGCTTCGAGAACAATAGTGAAATTATGAAGAACGGGGCGCTGCGGTGAGCGCTGGAGGATTTTGGCGGAACAAAGAGTTCCGTTATTCCATCATCCTGCTCTAATCTAGGGAGATAGCGGAAGTGGAAATTCCGTTATGTTGGTCTAATTGGGCATTTATGCATAAAAACAGAGGGATAACGGAACGAGCGCTTCCGTTATCCCTCTGTTTTTTGGGCTTTCAGACTGATAAAGGAAAAATAACTTCCGCAATGCCCTTCACTTCCGTATCCATGGATTCAGCTCTGGCAGGTTGTTTTGGGTCAAGTGCAGCGTACAAACCTATAATTGTACACCAAGGACGGCAAAAGGGGTTTTTCTCAAACTATATTTACATACATACTGTATGTATGTTAAAATACAAAAGTAAATTACTTCCAAAGGAGATGTTCTCTTATGCAATTAAACAGTTTTTACCCGGTTATTCTTACGGAGAAGGTCGCACTGAGTGCAAAGTTTTACACGGCTTATTTTGGGTTTGAGACCGTATATGAAGCAGATTGGTACGTAAGTCTGAAGCTGTCCAGAGGTAAAGTAACTTATGAACTGGCTCTTTTGGATGCTTCACACCCCACCATACCGACTGTATACCGAACAAAGGTGAAGGGGTTAATACTCAATTTGGAAGTGGAAAATGTGGATGATGAGTATAAAAGGCTTATTCAGGAGGAGAAGCTTTCGATAGAGCTTGATATTCGGGATGAAGAATTCGGCCAACGACATTTTATCATTTCGGATCCTAACGGTGTTTTGATCGATGTCATCCAAATCATCCCTCCTTCAGAAGCGGAAAGCGCTCAATATGTCGAGAAGATATGGTCAAACGATAAAGGCGACGGTGATGCATGAGCGATGCCGTAGCTTTGAAGCATTATTTTGCGGTAGAATTAGCTCATCATCTTTCCGAGTTGATCAGACCTCATTATCCGGAATTTCCCGCCCAATCTTTTGTGGACTCCATTGCCGAGCAGGTGGGACCTCATGAATTAAAGGGAAGAGTAGCTATCATTGCTGATGAATTAAACAAAGCTTTGCCTCCCGATTATCCGGATTCTTTGGCCATTCTGTTAAACATTCTTGGTCCGGAAAATGAAACAGAGGAAGGGATGTTCACCAACGGTTATTTTCTGATGCCTGTTGCCCATTTTGTGGAGAAATACGGGTTACAGCATTTTACTCTTTCTATGCATGCACTACGTGAAATAACTAAGCGACATACATCGGAATATGCGATACGCCCTTATCTGGCTGTTTATCCAGACGACAGTATCAAGCTATTAAGCAGCTGGTCTCATGACCCTAACCTTCATGTTCGGCGTTTAGTAAGTGAAGGGACCCGTCCACGGCTGCCATGGGCTAAGAGGATAAAGGTCATTCATGAAGACCCTGCACATAATCTCGCTTTGCTTGATCCTTTATGGGATGATCCTTCTTTTTATGTCAGAAAATCGGTTGCCAATCATTTGAATGATTTAACGAAGGACCATAAGGATATTACGGTTAATTGGCTGCGTGAGCGGTTGGATGGTGGCGAGAAGCATACCTCATGGATGATTAGACATTCTTTAAGATCACTGGCCAAAAGCATGGATGAAGAGGCGTTAGCAATATTGGAAAAACTTTGAGGCTCTGTGTAGTAAGAAGTAAGGGAGCAAGGACAGGGGATTATAGCCGATTATGAAAAGAAATAAAGAAGAAACTACCGAAACGATTAATAAGATTATTGATGTCGCCAGAAGTTATTTCACTAAACACGGTTATGCAGATTCAACTTTGGAGGATATCGCTAATGAGGCTGAATTAACACGCGGGAGCATATATCATCATTTCAGAAATAAAAAAGGTCTTTTCCACGTTGTGCTGGAGTCGGTTCAGAAAGAAGTTGCGGAACGGATTGAAACAGAGGCGGCAAAAAGTGATGACGTTTGGGAGCAATTGCTTTTGGGCTGCCGCGCATTTGTTGCAGCAGCAGTTGAACCACAGAACAAGCGAGTCATGCTCATAGACGGTCCGGCAGTCTTGGGATGGGAGACTTGGCGAATTATGGACGAGCACAACTCGATGCGGCTGCTTCGGGGACAGCTTCAAATTATGGAGCAGCAAGGATGTTTGAAGCCTGTGTCCATTGATGCAATGACCCATTGTCTTTCAGGCTCATTGAACGAATCAGCGCTCTGGATTACACAAATGCCGGATTACCAGCAATCACTAGAGGCTACAATGAGAGTCATTTCCCATATGCTAACAGGATTCAAGAGTGAAACCGTTATAGAGGAATAAAGCGAATGCTTAGATGAATTTGAGCATGAACACACCCGATACCAGCAATCTGTGCGACTTGCCATAGTTATCAAATGCTCGCTTTATGCTCCGAAAGTGACCAGTGAGCTGGGGGAGCCAATGGCGGCGGCAGCTTTGTGCGGACATCCCCTTTCGCTGCGTTGAGCTGGGCTTGGGTGAGAAAAATACTATCGGTGAGGTCGGCACCCCTGAGATCAGCGTCTCGGAAATCAGCACCGATAAGGTCAGCCCCTCTCAAGTCGGCGTCTCTGAGGTCAGCGGCAATGAGGTAGGCCCCTCTCAAGTTGGCGCCTCTCAGGTCGGCACCTCTCAGCTTCGCACCGATAAGGTCAGCCCCGCGGGTGAAGGCCTTTAGACGGCTTGAGGAGCCCTTCAGTGAACGAAGCGCTTCGGCTCGCGCAAGCTCACTGGCTCGTAGGAGCAGAGCATTGATATCTGCCCGATGTGCTGCCACATTAAGCTTCAGGATTGAGCCGGCATCGAGATGAGTGAGGCGTTCCGTCTCCTCGAGGGCCAATCTGAGCTCATTATGAATCGAGCTTGCAGCTTGCAGCGTCAGCGCCTCGGTCAAATACCAGAGGAGCTCGTGCAGCTGTCGCATAATTGGAAATACATTAAACATTTGCTCCGCGGATTCCGGGACTTGCTGCCAGTCGTGGCCGCCGAAAGTATCTCGGGAGACCTTTTGCCCAGCGCCGAAGCAGTCATAAACCGTGCAGCCTCTAAAGCCCAGCTGCCTGAGGTTGTTGTGAACGCCGCAGCGGAAGTCCGATTGCAGGTTGTGGCAGGGCTGCCCGGCGTCTTTGTCGATGGCGAAGTCTATCGAAGCTGCGAAGGGCAGCGCAGCACAGCATAAGCCGAAGCAGCTCTCGCAGTCAGCTTGAAGACGGAGGCGGCTGCTGTCGAGGGAAGCTCCTGAAGTTTCGCGATTCTCGGACATGGCATAGCCTCCTTGGCTTCATCGTATTTGCATAATTGCGTAATCTAATCTACAACAAGATGTAGTATGAGAACAGATAATTTTCTTGTATAAATGATTTTTTACAATGTTAACCGGACAACCGGCCGCTACGTTTGGGGCGCAGACGAATCAACGCTTCGATGAAGAGCAGGTTCGGAATCCAGCATAGCCAAGCCACGACTTGATAGGCTTGAATAAAGTTGCCATGATAAATGACGATCAGCAAGGGCAGCCATATCCTTAGTGTGACGGCTGCGAAGGTTAGTGCATAGCTGCGCAGCATCCATTCCTTGTGGGCTTGAGCATTATTGCCTAAAATCTTGAATACGCTGATCCACGTGGCTCCAACCCACACGATATCCAGCAGCAAAAAGCCGAGCGCGGAAACCCAGCCGCCTGTAGCTTGCAGGGACAAATAAAGATTGACGAGCCCGCTGATTGTAATGGACCCAACATAGACGAAGCCAAGCAATCGGTGGCGACTAAGCCGCTTGGTGCTCCTTGGTTTCAAAAAAAGTTGGAACGGACCGATAACCAGCGCCAGTACAGCCGTCACAATGTGGGTATAAAGGGCATAGATCCAAGGATTCAAGTGAAAATCCGGGTTCCTTAGCTTGGTCGAAACGAGTCCGGCTTTTTGAGGTTCGTACAACCCGTACTGTATCAATGCGTAAGCGCTTATCGCTAGGGCCAATACAATAACGAGCGCTCTTATCATGCTCTTACCCATCTGTGTTCCCTCCTCATCATTTTTCATACTTAGACGTTGGCGTGCTTGCTCCTCCCTTCAAAAAAGAATGAAGCTGTTGAATAATAGTATTACACCCTGGCCTTGAGTAACTAAGTACAAGGCTGTTTGGCATGTTCGGGGGTTGTACATAAATTATTATTTTATAAGTCAGGTTAACATTCCAATAACAATTGTCTGTTAAGTTAATAAAGCGCAGGCAATGAAATGAAATTATTAAAAGGAGTGGAACAGGACTATGAAGCAGAATTTGCACAATTATTGGGGAACTAGAAAAATCATTCCTGCCGTGAGGAAGCCAGAGGATTTGCAGGCGGCATGCCGTGGTGACTGGCCGGCCGTATTTTTACTGATCGGTGATTTATTTACTGTGGAGGATTATGTAAGCCGAGCACTTCGGGCCGGCAAGAATGTGTTCTTGCACGTAGATTTTATAACGGGACTGGGCGGAGATCCGATTGTTATGAAGTATATTGCCGAGCGGGTACGCCCTACAGGTATTATTTCAACCAAGAGCCATTTTATAAAGCATGCTAAAAAAAATGGGCTTTTGGCGATTCAGAGGTTATTTCTGATTGACACTTCAGCATTGGAGCATGGGATTCATAATATTGAGCAGAGCGAGCCGGATGCGGTTGAGATTATGCCGGGACTTATCCCGAGTGTTATTACGAGACTTAAGGATACCATTTCACTGCCTATTATAGCAGGGGGATTAATTCAGGAGCCATCTGAAATTGAAATCGCGTTGCAGGCAGGGGCCAGCGCTGTATCCATGGGAAGCAAGCGGCTCTGGACGTAGGTTGCAATGAAGGAGAGAATAGTTTTACAATTTTTTCATATGTGGTTGATGTTCCGATAACAAAACGCTGATAAAGTAACAGTAGTAGGTGACAAATGAATAGACGAGGGTACGAGTCGAGGAGAAAACCCTTTTATGCAGCAGATGGAATAGCCCTGTTGGGCGCGAGATTTCCGTTTGATGGATAGAAGGGTTTTTTGTGTTTCCTTGCTACCGAACTTGAGGGGGGATGGTGGATTTTATATATCCGGGATTAATAAATAAGCATGTTGCATGAATCATACATAACCCTATGGAAGGAATGAATGGACAACCATGAAAAAAAGGATCGCAAAGCTTTTACAAATGACAACCATAGCCGCTTTGATCAGCAGTTTGTTTCAACCGGCAGCCTACCTGCCACAAGCTCATGCGGCCGATGCGGGGAGGAAATCGCTGGAAGTTAACAAAACATTAACGGCACCCGTAATTGACGGCAAGCTGGATGAATCCCTCTGGAAGATTGACCAGCCGTTAACTGCCAAGGTTGGTCAAGGAACCTTCAAGGATTCCAAATTCGGCCTGCTGTGGGATAACCAATACTTGTATATCGGTGTAAAAGCGGACGATGATAATCTGATCTCCGGCGCTTCCGGCAATTGGTTTGAACAAGATAACATCAACCTATTTTTCGATCCTACGCAGCATCAATCAGGACCTTTTGCTAAAGACGATATGCAAATAGGTTTTGTGTACCAGCCGAATACAACTACGCCGGAATTCCATTTTGGTGCTGCATTAAACAATCATAGCGGCAAGGACGAGAAGAAGATTCTTAGAGCCATTAGCAAGACAGCTACGGGCTGGGCGTCCGAAATAGCGGTACCCTGGGATATGTTGAATTTCAACCCGCAGCTTAAGAAGCAGCTGGGGCTCGAAATTAGTACAACAGACCGGTATGGAGCAGATGCAGCTGAGCAGAGAACAAGCTACTGGAGCGCCTACAACTCCATGTCGTTCTGGAATGATACATCAGGATATGGAAGCCTTACTCTGGTAGACAGCAATCCGGTTAGCGGTTCTGTAAATCCTGTACTGCTGGAGGATAACTTCGACGGCTACGCAGCAGGTACGCTACCTCCTAACTGGATATCCGATGTGAATGCGGGAAGTGATCCTTTTACCGTTGTTAAGGATACTTATGGTAATGGTCGGATGTCCTTTAGCGGGAATGCTGCTAATAAGCAAAGCCGAATTACAGCTCCTGTGCAGTGGGACAACTATGTGATCGAAGCCGATTTGAGGTTCGAAGGTGTATTGAATGATGCGAGATGGGCTTCCATTATGTTCCGGGGGGCCTCTAACGGAAAAAATCCGTACAATCAAATGGCCGTCCGCCGGAATGGTACTTATGAGCTCGCTTATCGGATGGCTGACAACAATTGGGCTAGCCCGACACCTGTGAGTGGAACGTGGCAGCAGCTAACTATGAACACGGATTACTCGTTGAAGGTCAGAGTATTCGATAATAATGTCAAAGAGTACATTAAAGCCAAGTCATCTCCAACCTACACTAAGCTTATGGATCAAAATTTCAATGCCAATTTGCTTGAAAGAGGTAAGGTTGGCTTTCAGGTGGATCAGAGCAAAGCTTCATTTGATAATTTGAAGGTAACAAGAATTACGGCTGACCGGCTGGATGTGACAATGCCTGCTACTCTCGAAGCATTAAGCGGAGAGACGAGCGTAACAAGCAGCGTGTACTTCTCTGATGGGATTACCGAGGCTCCGCCAGCGGATCGGGTGAAGCTGTATTCGATGGATGAGAGCATAATCAAGATCAGCAATAATAAGCTTTATCCGCTTAAGTCAGGTAAAGTAACGATCAAGGCTGTGTACGCAAATGCAGACACGTCAAAAGAAATTACCGTGACACCATCCTTGTCAGGGGTTAAGGCAGTATCGCTTAAGCATGATGAGGGATATATATTGGCTGTCACAGACCAAGCAATCAATCCTAATACGATCACACTAAAAGCTGAATTTAACGACTTGTCCACGGGGACGGTTACCGGCGACCAAGTGGCCTGGACCTCGACAAGCTCAGACATCGTGATTACTGGCGGACAAATAGTCGTGAAGAAAAAAGGCATCTATACCATCACCGGAACAAAGGATAGTGCAACAGTGTCGATAATGGTTGTTGCTAAAGACGCTGGAGATGCAGAGTATGTGCTGTATGAGGAGAACTTTGATAATCTGGCGGCAGGTACACTGCCAGCAGGCTGGACAAGAAAGGAAGGAACAACCGCCTCCGCGGCTGTTGTGAAATCAGGCGCGTTCGAGATAAATGCCAGTGCATCCCCCGATAATCCTTCCCGGGTGCTGCTTCCTTCCTACTTGGGCAGCTTCGGCAATTATAAGATTGAAGCCGATGTGACTCATTTGTCAGCCAATGATACTGCAAGATGGCACTCTATCATGTACCGGATTCAGAATCATGATTTCCCGTATTACCAAATGGCTGTTAGGCAGGACGCAACAGCGGTTAACGGAATCGAGTTTGCAGAGCGAACTCCTGCCAATGCCTGGAACGTTATAGATCGAGGTTCGAATACAGAAGCTATTGATCCGGCCAAAATGTATCATTATACCGTGAAGGTCCACGGAAATCGGGTTCAGGAATCGATCAACAACCGTATCATCGTTGATACGGATGCGGCTACAGCCTACACGAAAGGCGAAATCGGATTGCAATCCAACGGAAGTAAAATGAAAGTGGACAATATCCGTGTCACGCTGCAGCAGGACGCATTGCCTCCAATACCAAACGGCCGTTTCGTTACGGTAGCGGAGCCGGATACACGCATTGCTGCGGCAGCTTCGATTGTGACTGAGCTGCAAAGCGCTGGAGATTTAGCAAAACTGAGCGGTTCTTCACTTCCTTCAACTGTCATCCTACATGTAGCCCCAGGGTTAAAGGTGACCGATTCTACAGGCAAAACGGAAATCGGAAGTCTGGAATCGCTGCTCGGTTCGATTGAAGGGCGCATCATCCCAACTTTTTACGTAAAGGACGAGTCAACGGTAGACCAGTTAGTGGAGTATTTGAAAACAAACAATTGGGAGGATGCCGCAGTTGTTTCAGATAATGGAGAGTTAATCAAGCGTGCGAGAACAGCGTACCCGGTTATCCGCGGTATTGTGGATTTTAGTGCGGCATCAGACCTATCCAAGGATAAACTGTTGGAGGTCCGCAGAAAAACGGCGGCGAGCCTTGCAAGAATCGCAATTTTACCGCAGAGTGTTTCCACTAGAGACAATGTTTCTTATTTGCAGGCACGTATGATTATGGTATGGACGAAGGATGTGTCCAGTCAAGCGGATAAAAACATCAACATGCATCAACTGATTACAACAGGCGTGAACGGAATTGTTACGGACGCACCAGCTACGGCGTTAAATGCCTTGAAGGTGTATTCCAATAATACTACGCTTATCCGCAAACCTTATATTATTGCACACAGGGGGATGCCATCTACTTCTCCTGAGAACACGATAGAAAGCAATAGATTGGGCTTGGAGGCGGGTGCTGAATTTATCGAGAATGATATGTACCTTACCAAAGACGGACGTATCGCTATTCTTCATGATGGTTCCTTGGAAAGAACAACGAACGGAACCGGCAACATAGAAAATTACACAATGGAAGAATTAAAGAAGCTCAATGCTAACAAGCCTTTTCCGACGGGCTTCCCTGATGTGAAGATTCCTACTTTGGATGAACAGATCGACCTGGCCAGAGAAAAAGGCGCAATGGTTATGGCAGAAATCAAGACCTCAACGCCTGCTGCAGTAGACGCTTATGTCAAACTCATCAAGGATATGAATGCCGAGGCGCTTGTGGATACAATGTCATTTGACATGAACCAGCTAAAGCGAATGGCGGAGCTGATGCCTGAGATGCCATTAGGCTTACTAACTGGAGGCTATGCGAGTGAAACGAATGTTAATAAGTCATTGCGGGAGACCCTAAAGCTTCTTCAAAGCTTGAATGCCTCGTATAACACCAGCTATAGCGGTTTAGGTAAAAATTTCATGGAGGCGGCGAAACACCGAGGAATTATTATCTCTCCATGGACTTTTAATAATAAAAATGATTTTATGAGCTATATGAAGCTTGGCGTCTTCGGTATTACAACCGATTATGCTTTCTGGGCTTCAGATTGGGCGGCTTCCATTAAGCCGGAGAAGGATCAGTATGACCTGGCTAAAGATGAGAGCCTCTCCTTAAAAGCAGTTGTTAAGTCCTATGAGGGAAAAGAAAAAACTATCGATCCGGATGTTATTGTATTGGATGGACAAGATGTAATCGAACTGAACGGAAGCAGCATCACTCCAAAGAAGGCTGGAGTTGCGCATGTGTTGCTACGATATACTTCCTCAATGGAAGCGAACAACACTTACGATATTTACACTCAGCCTGTCACATTGAAAGTGGCTGGAACGATTCCAGCAGCTCCAACAGGATTGACGGCAACAGCAGGCAACACTCAAGTAACGTTGAACTGGAGCAGTGTAACGGAAGCAACCTATTATACTGTGAAACGCGGTACAACAAGCGGTGGTCCATATACTGTAGTAGCAAGCAGTGTGAGCAGCCCGACTTATACAGATACTGGCTTATCGAATGGAACGACTTATTACTATGTGGTGACAGCAGGGAATGCAGCTGGGCAAAGTGCGAACGCAACACAAGTAAGCGCAACACCAGCAGTACTAGTCACGATTCCAGCAGCTCCAACGGGATTGACGGCAACAGGAGGCAACGCTCAAGTAATGTTGAACTGGAGCAGTGTAACGGAAGCAACCTATTATACTGTGAAACGCGGTACAACGAGCGGTGGTCCATATACTGTAGTAGCAAGCAGTGTGAGCAATCCGACTTATACAGATACTGGCTTAACGAATGGAACGACTTACTACTATGTCGTGACAGCAGGTAATGCAGCAGGTCAAAGTGTGAACGCAACACAAGTAAGCGCAACACCAGCAGCAGTGATCACGATTCCAGCAGCTCCAACGGGATTGACGGCAACAGGAGGCAACACTCGAGTAACGTTGAGTTGGAGCAGTGTAACAGAAGCAACCTACTATACTGTGAAACGCGGTACAACGAGCGGTGGCCCATATACTGTAGTAGCAAATAATGTGAGCAATCCGACATACACAGACACAGGCTTAACGAATGGGACGACTTATTACTATGTGGTGACAGCAGGGAATGCAGCTGGGCAAAGCGCCGATGCAACGCAGGTGAGCGCAATACCAGCAGCAGTGATCACGATTCCAGCAGCTCCAACGGGATTGACGGCAACAGCAGGCAACACTCAAGTAACGTTGAACTGGAGCAGTGTAACGGAAGCAACCTATTATGCTGTGAAACGCGGTACAACGAGCGGTGGTCCATATACTGTAGTAGCAAGCAGTGTGAGCAGCCCGACTTATACAGATACTGGCTTAACGAATGGAACGACTTATTACTATGTGGTGACAGCAGGGAATGCAGCTGGGCAAAGTGCGAACGCAACACAAGTAAGCGCAACACCAGCAGCAGTGATCACGATTCCAGTAGCTCCAACGGGATTGACGGCAACAGCAGGCAACACTCAAGTAACGTTGAACTGGAGCAGTGTAACGGAAGCAACCTATTATACTGTGAAACGCGGTACAACGAGCGGTGGTCCATATACTGTAGTAGCAAGCAGTGTGAGCAATCCGACATACACAGACACAGGCTTAACGAATGGAACGACTTACTACTATGTCGTGACAGCAGGGAATGCAGCTGGGCAAAGTGTGAACGCAACACAAGTAAGTGCAACACCTACTGCAGGAAATAGTGGGAATCACAGCAGGGGCGGCGGTTCGAGTTCAACGGGTACGGATGTTAACCAACCAGGCGCTACCAATCAATCGACAGATTTAATTGAAGCCAAAGAGGGTACGGTTGATCTTTCCAAGCTTAAGGAATCATTAAACAACTATTCCAAAGTACAGGTGAAATTAACCGGGGATAAGCTGATGGTTCCTGCAGCGAGTCTTGCCGAAGCCAGCAAGGATGCAGGCAAGCTGCTGGTTGTTACAAGTGATAACGCGACCTATACGATGCCGTTATCTATATTGAAGCTTGAGACTTTGGCGCAGCAGCTGGGAGTGAGTGTGGATGATTTGTCCATCCAATTCACACTTCAAAAGCTGAGCGGAAGCGAAGCAGCCGCAGTTCAAGATGCTATAGCCGCAACAGGAGGCAAGCAAGCTGCCGATGCCGTGCATTTTGAAGTGGAGGCCATTAACAAAGCTGGGCAAACGGTACGTATTACTTTAGGCGCTACGTATGTATCTAGAGAAATTGCTGTAAATAAGGCGATTGATCCTAAGAAAGCGACGGGCGTACGGATGATGCCTGGCTCGAATCAGCTTAGATTCGTACCATCCCTCTTCTTTACAAAGGACGGGATTACGACAGCTATAATGAAGCGTAATGGAAACAGTGTGTATACCGTAGTTGAAAATAACAAAACCTTCGCTGATCTGGCGAATCACTGGGCCAAGGAAGATATTGAGCTGTTAGCGAATAAGCTTGTCGTTGATGGAGTGAGCGACAGCCGCTTCGAAGCGGACCGCTCTATCACTCGGGCAGAATTTGCAGCCCTTCTGGTCCGTTCCTTAGCAATGGATCCTGCGGCTATTAAAGCAAGCTTCAGCGATGTAAAAGATGCTGACTGGTATGCTGAAGCGGTAGCAACAGCTGTGTCCGCAGGCATTATAAGCGGTTATGAAGACGGTACATTCCGTCCGAATAAGGAAATCACGCGTGAGGAACAGGCGGCGATGATCATTCGCGCAATGACTTATGCGGGTGTTGATGCAGGTATGATCCAAGCCCAAAATAAGCTTGGGGATATTCTGGCACCTTTCAAGGATGCAGGCAAAATCGTTTGGGCGAAAACCGAGATAGCTGCAGCGATTCAGTCAGGACTGATGAACGGAATGACAGTTGATACCTTGGAATCAGGCAGCCACGCGACTCGTGCACAATCTGCCGTATTGTTGAAACGGTTTTTAAGCAAAGTAAACTTTATTAATTAGCAGCTGTATGCTCTAATAAAAAATTGCCTGGCTCTCTGTATGTACATTGAGAGCCAGGCAGTTTTTTTAGGTGGGATCATTATGAACTTTAACGAATCCAATTAATGAAACTTAACAGGTTACCTCTGGAACATTTACAAAATATTCACGCGTAGTTGATCGTAAGATAACATTCGGTTGTTATAGTAATGGAGTAAGTAACAATTGGATAACAAGGGTACGAGATGAGGAGAAAACCCTTTTATGCAGCAGACGGACAGCCTGTTTAGGCGAGTGCATCCGTTTGATGGATAGAGGGTTTTTTGTGCTGTTATTCAGTTGGTACAAGTTTTGCAGCTAGATGTTTTGTAGCATAGAGTCGAACGATACGGTCCGTTAAGGACAGGTAAGCCGAATATTCTTGTTTACAGGAGGGGCACAGACATTGCCGGATGTGATCGATTTTGAGGGCTATTTTTTTGACTTGGACGGAACGGTTCTGCTGGAAGAGCAACTGCTTCCGGGTGTTCTGGAAACTCTTGAGGTATTGCGTCAAGCAGACAAGAAGATCCTGTTCCTCACCAATACAACAACACGAACGAGAAGAGAATGCCAGACTCGTCTGCAGAAGCTTGGCCTGGAGGTGCATCTGGAGGAGATCATTACGGCGGCATTCACCTCGGCGCTTTACTTGCGAGAAAGCCACCAAGAGCCTGTTGTGTTCGTGGTCGGAGAGCTGGCGCTAGTCCACGAACTCGAGGAGCAAGAGCTTCAGCATACGACGGATCCGCTGGCAGCTACCCATGTGCTTGTTGGCATGGACATGAGCTTCCACTACGACAAGCTGCATCAAGCGATGAAGGCCGTGCGCAATGGAGCGGCTCTGATAGCAGCTAATCCTGACCCGAATTGCCCCGTCGTCGGCGATCTCATCCCTGACACCTGGTCGATGGTTAAAGCGATTGAAACAGCGAGCTGTGTTACTGCGACAGCGGTTATCGGCAAGCCATCGAAGTACTACGGTACGAAGGTGCTGGAGAGAAGCGGGCTTCCTGGCGAGCGTTGTTTGATGGTAGGCGACAGGCTGGAGACCGACATTTTGTTCGGTGCCAACAACGGTCTTCGTACAGCTTTAGTGCTTACAGGAGTCACCTCTGAGCACGATGTGAAGCTATCTCCCATTAAACCGGATTATGTATGGGCTTCGTTGAATGATTTCGTGCTGATGTACCAAGCAAACTGACGATTTATTTATACTTGCTTCACACTGCTGTAATCGCCGCTTTACATTCATCTGTTAGAGTGGAATTGCAAGCAGTGGAGCAAGACTGCATACCAAACTACTTTTAAAGGAGAGAATTCCATGCGTTCCCTTACATCCAAAATGATTAGTATCGCATTATGCTGCACCACACTTGCGGCTTGCGGCAAAACGGCTTCCGTCCCTAACACGGCTGCACCGGCAGCAGCTCCTGCAGAAACCAAGGCAGAAGAGAAAATCGAGCTGACCTTCTATTACCCAATTGCAGTTGGAGGCCCTTTGACATCTACTATTGAGCTTATGGCCAAAGATTTTACGGCGCAGAACCCCAATATTACCGTTAAGCCTGTTTACACAGGCAGCTACGCAGATACCGCTGTGAAGACGCAAGCTGGAGTACAAAGCAAGCAGCCCCCTGATGTGGCTGTACTGCAATCGACAGAGCTGTTCAGCTTACTGGATATGAATGCCATTATTCCTTTAAATGATTTTATCGCTAAAGAGGGCGGAGATAAGTACCTTTCTGATTTTTACCCGGCGTTTATGTCCAACTCTCAAACCGGGGGCAATACATACAGCATTCCTTTCCAACGAAGCACTATCGTTCTTTATTATAACAAAGCACTGTTCAAGGAAGCGGGATTGGACCCGGAAAAAGCGCCGCAAACCTGGGCAGAAATGAAGGATTACGCCAAGAAACTGACCAAGAACGGCACTTGGGGTCTGGAGATCCCTGTAACGGGCTACGGATACTGGATGCTGCAAACCTTTGCTCTGCAAAACGGTAAAAACCTGATGACTGAGGATGGCAAAAAGGTCATGTTCAACACACCTGAAAATGTAGAGGGCATGCAATATTGGAGCGACTTGTCCAAGAAGGACAAATCGATGCCTGAGGGAGTTACGGATTGGGGAACCGTGCCGTCCGACTTCCTGGAAGGTAAAACAGCGATGATGTACCATACGACCGGAAACCTGTCTAATGTTAAGAAGAATGCCAAATTCGACTTTGGCGTAGGCTTCCTTCCCAAAAATAAAAACTTTGGCAGCCCGACAGGTGGAGGCAACTTCTATATCTTTAAGGATATTGACAAGAAGAAGCAGGAAGCGGCTTGGAAGTTTGTGAAGTTCATGACTGAAACGGAACGCGCAGCGCAATGGAGTATCGATACAGGCTATGTAGCTGTGAAGAAATCGGCTTATGAAACCGACCGCATGAAGAAATATGCCGCTGATTTTCCGGCAGCTCTTGTGGCCCGCGATCAGCTTCAATACGCATCGGCTGAGCTATCCACCCATAATAACGGTAAAGTTATGAAAACATTGAATGACCAGGTACAGGCTGTACTGACAGGCACATTGACTCCTGCCGAGGCTTTGCAAAAAGCACAGGAAGAAGCGGATAAAGCTTTGGCTCCATTTAATAAATAATTATTTTTGATGAATTGGGGGAGCACGGCGGATAGGTGTGGCTGAAGCTTGATTAAATGCCATTTGTAACACCAGCCCGGGATGTGCTCCTCTTTTTTTCTTAACGGGATCGATACTTTTGATAGTGGGATTAAGACATTCATGTAAGAAGGAGGCTCCCCCTTGGGCGTCACAAAATTAAATCTTTGGAAAACGAACGTTTTTGCATGGCTGCTGCTGCTGCCTTCGTTAATTTTTTTATTCCTGTTCACCTTTTACCCGATTGCCAAGACGATCCGCTTAAGTCTCTACCAAGCTGATTTGGCCACTCAGGTGCCGCTGTTCATAGGCTTGGACAATTACTCCAACCTGATGGATGACGCGATCTTTTGGAAGGTCATGTACAACAATTTCTGGTTTGCGCTCGGAACGGTGCCAACCTCGATAGCGCTTGCCATACTGATGGCGATTTTCGCCAACAAAGCGCTTAGGGGGACTGGTATGGTACGTACTGCCTTTTTCTACCCTACTATGATACCTATGATTGCTGTTGCAAATATTTGGCTGTTTATTTATACACCCCAGTATGGATTGCTGAGCAGAGTGATGAAAAGCTTCAGTGCAGGCGATATCAACTGGCTCGGATCACCTCAGATGGTTATGTGGGCTATGGTCTTTATGGTGATATGGAAGGAAGCCGGCTATTTCATGATATTTTACTTGGCAGGGCTGCAAAATATTTCTCCTGATTTATACGAATCGGCACATGTGGACGGCGTAGGCCGCTGGACGGTTTTTCGCAAAATTACGTTTCCGCTGCTGATGCCTACTACCTTGTTTGTAACTATTGTGGCATTGACCAACTCGTTCAAGCTGGTAGATCATTTGATGATCATGACCAAAGGCGGGCCGAACAATGCGAGTAATCTGCTGCTTTATTATATTTATGAAACGGCCTTCAGCTTCTGGGATCAGGGCGTAGCCTCTACCTTGACTGTGGTGATGATAGCGGTTCTGCTGCTGTTCGCCGCTTTGAATTTCTTCGGTTTGGATAAAAAAATTCATTATCATTAAGAAAGGCGATTCTTATGCTGCTATCGAAATTGAACATTAGCCGCTGGCTCCTATATATATTCGCTGCATTATGGCTTGTGCCGCTGCTTTGGATGACGGTGACGGCATTCCGTCCCAAGCAGATCGCGCTTTCGCCATCGTTCTCGCTGGAGTTCACACTCCAAAATTTTGCTACCGTGTGGTCTGCTGCGCCATTCGCCCAATACTACATCAATACCATCATTATCGTAGTCTGTATCTTTGGTATGCAAATGCTTACTGCTACAATGGCTGCTTTTGCTTTTGCCCGGGTTAAATTTTATGCCAAAAGCTTGGTGTTTCTGCTGTTTCTCGTGCAAATTATGGTGCCGGCGGATGTGCTCATTTTTCCGAATTACACGGTGCTGAAGGAATTGTCGCTGCTCGACACGAAGCTTGGCATTATGATACCTTATTTCGCTTCGGCTTTTGGCATTTTCCTGCTGCGTCAAATGTTCATGACAATCCCGCCGGAGCTGGACGAAGCCGCCATGATAGAGGGCTACTCCAAGTGGCAAATTCTTTGGAAAATTTATTTTCCATTGTCCCGCCCCTCCTATATTGCGTTTGGACTCATCTCGGTCAGTACTCATTGGAACAACTTTTTGTGGCCTCTTATCGTTACGAACTCTGTTGAAAACAGGCCTTTGACCGTGGGACTCGCGATATTCGCTCAGTCCTATGAGATTGGCGCCCAGTGGACGGAGGTCAGTGCAGCTACACTGCTGGTTATTGCCCCGCTAATGGTCGGATTTCTGTTGTTCCAGCGCCAGTTTATGAACAGCTTCATTCATTCGGGAATTAAGTAAATGTTAGAGAAGGCTGGAGTTTGAGTTAGCAAGCCATCATATGGTACTATTTGAATAACCGCAATTGAATATTTACTGAACACTAGGGGTGCTGTTTAAGCTGAGAGAGACGACCTAAAGTCTTAACCCTTCAACACCTGATCCGGATAATGCCGGCGAAGGGAAGTGGCTTAACTTGTATGGGGAATGTCTGTGCAGTTAGCCGCTTTCATTCGGAAGCGGTTTATTTGCCGTTGTGCGTGTACTAACGTAAGCATTCAACGAACGCTCAGAGTAATCGCTTTTGTATAGCAAAGCATTGAGAGAGGGGAACATGGTATGAATGAGAAGCTGGACCTGTTGATCCGTCAAGTGGATGCTTGTCAAGATGAGCTGATCGGTCTGCTAGAGCGCCTGATTCAATTCCGTACACCGGCGCCGCCTGCACGAAATACGGAGGAAGCCCAGCAGTTTATCGCCTCTTTTTTACAAGAGAAGGGCTTTGCTATAGATAAATGGGATGTGTATCCGGGAGATCCTAATGTCGTTGGCGTCTTAAAGGGGCAGGCAGGGGATGCTTATAAAAGTCTTATTATTAACGGCCATGTGGATGTAGCGGAGGTTAATGAGGATGAGCCTTGGGAAAAGGAGCCGTTCACGCCGATAGTAAGAGACGGGGTTATCATCGGGCGCGGCGCTTCGGATATGAAAGGTGGTCTGGCTGGTGCGTTGTTTGCTATTCAACTGCTGCATGAAGCCGGTATCGAGCTGCCGGGAGACCTCACATTTCAATCCGTAATTGGTGAGGAAGTAGGAGAAGCAGGAACGCTGGAATGCTGCAAACGCGGCTATAGCGCGGATTTTGCAGTTGTGGTCGATACGAGTGACTTGCATATTCAAGGTCAGGGCGGCGTTATAACCGGTTGGATTACTGTCAAAAGCAAGCAGACCTTCCATGATGCCACCAGAAAAAGCATGATTCATCCGGGAGGCAAGCTGTTTGGCGCAAGTGCGATTGAGAAAATGATGAAAATCATTCAGGGGCTTCAGGAATTGGAAAGGCACTGGGCGGTCATGAAAAGCTACCCGGGGTATGCCCCAGGAACCAATACGATCAATCCTGCTGTCATTGAGGGAGGAAGGCATGCTGCTTTTATTGCCGATGAATGCCGGCTGTGGATTACCGTCCATTTTTACCCGAATGAAACCTATGAGCAGGTCGCGAAGGAAATTGAAGCGCATCTTCTACAGGTGGCCCAAGGTGATATATGGCTAAGAGAAAATCCGCCGCAGTTTGAATGGGGAGGCTCTTCGATGATTGAGGACCGTGGTGAAATCTTCCCTTCGCTGGAAGTAGACTCGAATCATCCCGCTGTGCTTGTATTAATGAGCTCACATGAAAGCATAATTCGTGAACAAGCGATTGTCGATGTATCGCCCACTGTAACGGATGGAGGCTGGTTCGGAGATGCAGGCATCCCAGCGGCCATATATGGGCCTGGAGATTTACGAAATGCGCATTCAGTCAATGAGCAGGTTTCCATTGAGCAGCTGGTGAATTACACCAAGGTCATTCTGAAGTTTATTTATGAGTGGGGTCATACGAGCAAATAATCAGCTGCACAGCTACGTTTAACAGTGAAAAATGAAAATGAATTTGGAGGAAGCAGCATGAAATTTACCGAGCATTTATTGGAGAAGTTCCACCTGGAATGGCGTCAAACCTACGAGCATCCTTTTGTACAGGAGCTGGGTAAAGGGACTTTGGATAAGGAAAAATTCCGTTTTTACATGATCCAGGACTATTTGTATTTAATTGATTATGCTAAGCTGTTTGCATTAGGGGCGATAAAAGCGGATGACCTCGAAACGATGGGGAAATTTGCTGCACTTTTGGACTCCACGCTGAATGAAGAAATGTCCCTTCACCGCGCCTATGCCGCTAAATTCGATATTTCGAAGGAAGAGCTGGAGCAGGCTAAACCTTCTCCTATTACATTGGCTTATTCCCACTATATGCTTCATGTTGCACAGAATGGTTCGCTCGCCGACCTGACTGCAGCGTTGCTTCCATGCATGTGGAGCTATTGGGAGATCGGCAAAGAGCTGAATCAAATACCAGGCTCCTCCGAGCATGAATTTTATGGAGAATGGATCAGCATGTACAGCTCGGACGAATTCGGTTCCTTGGCCCGTTGGTGCATAGGTCTGATGGATCGATTAGCAGAAGGAAAATCCGAAGCTGAGCTAGCCAAGCTGGAGGAAATTTTCCAGAATACGACTCGTTATGAATATATGTTTTGGGATATGTCCTATAATCGTCAAATGTGGCCAACCCACGTAAAGTAAAGGAGCGCTGCCTATGTCGAACGTATTTTTGATTTCAGATCATCATTTTGGTCATGCTTCTATTATTGATTTTGAATCGAGACCATTCTCCAGCGCAGAAGAGATGACCGAAACGATGATTGAGAAATGGAATGCCGTCGTGCGCCAAGAGGATAAAGTATATCATCTGGGTGATTTCTCCTTTTTGAACAAGGAAAAGACCGCCGGCATTGTGACGAGGCTTAACGGCTATAAAAGCTTAATTATGGGCAATCATGACAGGGGTAGAACGAGACGTTGGTGGCTTGAGGCAGGGTTTGATGAAGTGAGCGAGCATGCAATTGTATATGGAGGCTTCTTCTTCCTGTCTCACGAGCCTATGTATATGAACAAGCATATGCCTTATGTTAATATCCATGGTCACATTCACGGGCAGAAATATGAAGGCAGTCAATACATCAACGTTTGTGTGGAGCATTGGGATTATACGCCTATTTCCTTTGAAGCCATCAAAGCGATGGTCGTTCCGAATGAGGAGCAGTAGTTGTAAGCCCGAACCGTTCCAGGTGGGTCCAAAGCTGTTCCTTTTGTAAAATTTCTATTTGCTTTAAGCCCATAAGATCAAAGTGGGGGAACGGAGGACGCTGATGGATATATGCAGGATTGAGTCCATTAGCGGCACACCACTCCGATAAAATATGCAGATTAGAGCATCCCACTTTGGTTACGGTTTTCATGTCTGGAAAACGTGGATCGATCCAATAATGGGTAATAAAAGCAAGCTCTCCCCGTGTCACGGCATCTTTCCACTGCTGCAGCTCTTTTCTAGAAATTCCGAATGCCACTTTTGGCGAACCCCCTTTAATGAGCGAAAGTGTTAGGACTGTAGGATTGATTATAGCATGTGCAGGATCAAACCTTGAAATTATGGACTATGATGTCCCATCTGTAGTACCTCGTCTTACTGCAAGTCGAAGGTAAACCAAGAGCACCGTTACTCCCCCTCCACCATTCGGGAAATTCCAACAAATACACCACTTTTCCGGAACTGCTGTTTTCCAGATTAGGTATAAAGCCACCTTGACGTGATACATTTCGTATCTTATATTGAGGTCGAAGTATACGATTTGTACCAAAATTTAACAGAGAAAGGATTCGATCATCTTTTTATTTTATTTGTATGAGAGGAATGAAAATCAAATGGATGCCAAGTATGTCCAAATTCGAAATTGGAAAAAAACAGGCTTATTCCGAAATTCAAGCATCGTGATTTTAATCATCATGTTTCTGCAATACAGCGTTCCGTGGGCATCCGATCAAGTGCATGCGTCCAACTACTGGGAAGGCCTTGGTACAGGTGTCGAAGGAAGAGTTGACGATATAGCGGTTTCCGGCAGCAGCATCTATATTGGTGGACATTTCGTTCCCAATGGGGACATGCAGACGAAGTTTATCGCCAAGTGGGATGGCACTGCCTGGAGCAGTCTGGGCGGCGGTGTAGATGGAGCGGTTCATGCCGTTGCCGTATCCGGAAGCGACGTATACGCCGGAGGATTGTTCGTGAATGCGGGAGGAAGCCCGGCAAGCCATATTGCCAAATGGAATGGATCAACCTGGCAAAGCCTTAGCAGTGGCCTGTACCTCAATCCGGGCAGCAGTACCGCTGGAACCGTTGAAGCTATCGCGGTATCCGGAACCGATGTATACGCAGGCGGAACCTTCACTGCAGCGGGAGGAAGTACGGCTAACTATATCGCCAAATGGAATGGATCAGCTTGGCAAAGCTTGGGCAGCGGCCTCAATGGCGAGGTTCGTGCGATCGCGGTATCCGGAAGTGATGTATACGTCGGTGGGTTCTTCACTACCGCAGGTGGAAGTCCGGCCAAGTACATTGCCAGATGGGATGGCTCAAGCTGGCATAACGTTGGCTCCGGATTCAATGATGGACCCAACGTTCGTGTGGAAACGATCAAGATATCCGGAACCGATATATACGTCGGCGGTAATTTTACTGGAGCAGGAGACGTGCCCTTAAGCCACATTGCCAAATGGGACGGATCGACCTGGAAAGGTCTGGGGACCGGTCTAAGTGACACGGTTTGGGACCTTGCAGTGTCTGGCAAGGATGTGTATGCCGGAGGAGTCTTTATGAATGCGGGGCCGCTTCGTGTGAAAAGTGTTGCCAAATGGAACGGATCAACCGCTGCATGGGAAAGTATAGGCGGCCTTGGTACGGATGTGGAGGCAGGATTCGCATACGCTGTGACCAAATCCGCGACAGGTATTTACGTGGGTGGACAATTCACTGTAGCAGGCGGCATCCCAGCCAATTATATGGCCAAATGGGTTACAGGCATCACAGATCCGGTCGTGACCAAGCCGGACCCGCCGACTGGAGTGACCGCGGCTGCAGGCAAAGGTTTGGCGACGGTAAGCTTTACACCTCCTGCTAATAATGGAGGAGGCGCCATTACAGGCTATACGGTCACATCCAGTCCGGGTGGCTTCGCGGCAAGCGGGACAGCTAGCCCGATTACGGTAACAGGGCTTACCTACGGGATGGCATATACGTTCACAGTGACGGCATCGAACGAAGCCGGAACCTCTGTGCCATCAGCACCTTCTGGTCCCGTAACTCCGGACTCAACGGCAACCGTGCCGGATCCGCCGACGGGGATAAGCGCAGCGGCAAGCAACCAATCGGCAACTGTTAGCTTTACACCTCCGGCTAATAATGGGGGAAGCACCATTACGAGTTATACCGTCACATCCAATCCAGGAGGCTTGACGGCTAGCGGAGCTAGAAGTCCGATTACAGTTACGGGGCTAACCTATGGAACTGCGTATACATTCACGGTGACAGCGACGAATGGAATAGGCACATCGATCCCGTCAACGCCTTCAGGCGCAGTGTCGCCAGGAGGTCCAGCGGCAATAGTGCCGGATTCGCCGACAGGGGTAAGCGCAGCTGCAGGTAACCAATCGGCGACAGTAAACTTTATACCGCCTCTCAATAACGGAAGCAGTGAAATAACCAACTATACCGTTACATCGAATCCGGATGGCTTGTCGGCAAGCGGCAACGTCAGTCCGATCACGATTAACGGGCTGAATAACGGAGTATCCTACACGTTCACGGTAACAGCAACCAATGGGGCAGGGACATCCGCACCATCCTCTGCTTCAGCATCCGTAACACCAAGGTTTCCGTCCAAGTCTTCATCCAAATCATCAGGCTCTCCTTTGGTTATTGCACCTGAGGCGCCAACAGAAGTAAGCGCAGCAACGGGTGACGGCTCAGCCGTCGTAAGCTTTACACCGCCGACTAGCAATGGAGGCAGTGCCATTACGGGCTATACCGTAACATCCAGTCCAGGCGGCTTGACAGCAAGCGGGACAGATAGCCCGATTGCGATTACAGGGCTGACTAACGGAACGGCCTACACGTTTACGGTGACAGCGACAAATGGAGCAGGTACTTCCATCTCGTCCGCAGCTTCTGCTTCCGTCACGCCAGTCCCTTCTGCCCCAGCTGTGCTGCAGCACAAAGCCTACATATCGGGATTTCCCGATGGCACGTTCAGACCGGATAAAAGCGTCTCACGCGCAGAGATAGCAACCCTATTGTCTCGAGTATTCGATAAGGAAGATCAAGCAGCAGCAAAAGTATATACGGATGTCGAGTCCGGGTATTGGGGAAAAGCAGCGATAGACAAGGTGACTAGAATGGGGTTGATGCAAGGCTACGAGAATGATGCTTTCGGACCGGATAGAAGCGTCTCTCATGCGGAAATAGCCATTATTGTAGATCGTTTAAACATCCGCAAGGATGAGGTGGAGAAAATGCTGGGCCGAAATTCGACTGAAGCTGTAACCCGTGCCGAAGCCGTCACCATACTGTGTCGTTTGCTTGGCAGGCTTCCTCTGTCAGGAGCAGCGCAGAAGTGGAGCGATGTTCCACAGCAGCATGGAAATTATGAATATATACAAGAAGCGTCCATCGACCATGCCTACGAGCTAAGCTCGGACGGCAAGGAGCATTGGCTTCCTTTTTAAACAGTCCTCAATAATGTTAAACTGTAGGGGACTATGTTTTTGAAAGTAAGAATGGAGCCATCGAGTGAATTTATACACCTTTATATGCCATGAGGATGAGAGAGAGCTGTGCAGCCTAGAGCTGCGCACCTTGTTTGGAGCCGAGCCCCGAGCCGGTTATATTCAATCGGACCGGTCCATTGATCCGAGCCGCAGTCCCTTCATCAAGCAGCGGCTTGCTGTGATGTACAGTGGCGGCAGCCTCGAAGAAATAGCGCATCAAGTAGAAGCGCTGGAGTTGGGGACTTCGACATTCAAGGTTACTTATGTCGAAGCTGAGGGCGCTGCTGCCTACGATGAGCAGCGGTCGATTGAGCGGCAGCTTGGCGCTCGTATTCGCGGCAAGGCCGATATGCGTAAGCCGCAGCGCCTGCTCGGCGTGGCTTACGCGGAAGGGCGCTGGCTGTTCGGCGACTGCCGCAGCAGCGAAGCCGTATGGCTGCGGCATAATGCGAAGCCGCAGCATTATTCTACCGCGCTAAGCACACGTGTGGCTCGCGCAGTGGCGAATATCGCCGTGCCGCAGCCGGCGGGCGTGAAGGCAATCGATCCCTGCTGCGGCATCGGGACCGTGTTGATTGAGGCTCTATCGATGGGCATCGATATAATCGGTCGAGACATTAACCCGCTGGCAGTGCGCGGAGCACGGGCGAATTTACTGCATTACGGCTTCGCGGATACAGTGGCCATCGGAGATATCCGAGCGTTGACTGGCAGCTATGATGCGGCAATTGTTGATCTGCCGTATAATCTTTGCTCTAAGCTTTCTCAGGAGGAGCAGCTGGAAATGCTCCAGAGCGCGCGCCGATTAGCGCGCAGAGTGGTGATCATCGCTACGGATACCATCGATTCGGCCATTATGCAAGCCGGATTCACACTAACTGATCGGTGTGTCGTTAAGAAAGGGAACTTCTCGCGTCATATCATCTTGTGCTCATAATCTTCTATTGCAAACAACCGCTCTCATGCAGCCACTGGTTGGCTCAAGTGTGCGGTTGTTTTGCATTTAAATTAATTAAGTCTATGACGCGAATAAATTCGCACAATAGGTTGGCTATCATTATCATCTGAATGGGGTCATAGTACCTTGTGAGGAAATTATTTACAAGGACAAGTATAGTGCGATATGGACAAGCATATACTGCTAACAACTGCATATGTTAACGGACTAATCTAATATTTGGACGGGAGGTTTTGTTAATGAAACAGTCTTTGCTGCGCTTATTGAACGCGCTTTCACTTCTCGGAGTGCTTGTGGTGAATTGGCTTGCGGATGCGTTGCCTATCAACGGATTAACTACTGGGCAAATATCGGCCATGTATCCCGTACAGATTACACCCGCGCCCTATGCCTTTTCCATTTGGGGGTTAATTTATGCTCTGCTCATCGGTTTTGTCATCGTTCAATGGCTGCCCAAGGTACGGGAACGCGCAGAGGTGAAAAGTATCGGACCGTGGTTTGCGGTTAGCTGTTTGTTTAATGTGAGTTGGATTCTGGTGTGGCATTATTTATATATCACTACTTCTGTATTTGTGATGCTGGGCCTGGTGCTCTCCTTAATAGCTGTCTATTTATGTACAAGACCGTTCGGATGGTCGTCGGAGCCGTTGGTTCTATGGTTGGTGCAAGTTCCATTCAGCATTTATTTGGGTTGGATTTCTGTTGCAGCCATAGTTAATGCTGCAGCTGCTCTTTATGCGGCGCAATGGGACGGGTTCGGCATGTCCGGTACGGTGTGGACGGTGTTCTTAATACTTTTGGCATCGATTCTTACTCTTGCTGTGGGCTGGCTCTACACGGATCCTGCTTATGTTCTAGTACCCGTATGGGCGTTTATTGCCATAGGAGTGGCGAATCAAGGAAACAGCGCGATTGTTGATATGGGTGGGATTGCAGCCATTCTTCTGTTTGTTTTTGCCCTCTGTCTATTAGCAGGTAGAAAGCTCCAATGGAACAGATCCGCTGTTGCGGGGTGAAGAGGTAGAGATTCGGGGAAGCCCTATTTAGTTTGATTGTTTACGTGCTCTTTTGACCTGAGATGCTTCAGCTTTAATAACACATTGTTGAAGGCCGTGTCCCTAGGGGCACGGTCTTTTTGAGTAATTTGCATGTTTTTGGGGTGAGCGAAGCTTACCCCTTAAATTTTCTATGTCTTTGGGTTCATCTAACATGAAATCCGCTGACTAACGGAACGTCGATCCTCTATGGGGTGAAAACCCATCCCATTTCATGAAGTAGCGGAACTACGATGTGTTATTCCGACTTTTAATAGACTGAAATGCCATATTTACAACAAATAAGAGATCCTAGTTCCCTTTAACTTGAATAATAAAGTGAAAACAATGAAATAGCGCACCTCACTTCCGTTTAGCGAGTGGTTGGCTGTACTAAAGGGGATGAAGGCACGCCAAAGCTTTAGCTTTGAAGGTACATATGGAATACTACGATGGGTAGGGCTGTGAATACCGGATGGAAGGACGAATAGGTAAGAAAAAAGGTGCAGGCCGCACCGCGTAGAACAAGAGAGGGAATCGGTATGGAGTGGAGAAACGTAAGTGTCCGCTCTATGGGGTTCGACTGATCACATACAACGCCACAACGCGCGCTCGGGAGCCGCGCACGTTGGAAAGATACGTGTTCCTACTGCTGCAAGCCTACCAATCCAATGAATACAATTTCAAGAGTGGTCGCGGATAGCCACACCCGTTTCCTCCCCAGCACACACCCAGCACACACACGTAGGAGTTTTAAACATAAAAGGACCGTCAATTTCCTGGCGATTTATCTTATAATATTTAGTCAGAAAGATTAAGTTTGAACCGGAGGTTCACCTTTCTAATATTGCAAGAAAAGCCACCGCTAAGACACGAATGTATCTCCTCGATAGTTTCGAGTAGAAAACTATGTTTGACCGAGCGTGGGAGATAGCGGTAGTGATGGCTAGCTGGAATTTCTTTTCTGTAGCTAATTCTCCGTTCATATCCCTATTAAGGAGCTTAACTGGAAAAGCTCCATCTTTATACAGCGTCATTGAGTGAAAATGCCGTGGGTGATGAAATTAGCATGAGGTTTGCCCGTTACTTGACCCGTTGGACCGATTTTGCACTATAATAGCTGGAGGTTTTCCAGCTACTCATGGGTCCATTGCTAGATGCCGTCGTGATTAATCCTTAGCTGGAAAAAAAGGATAACCACGCTGTCTGTGGAATACCATTAAATTAATATACTGCGACTAATCAAGTTTGTACTCGTTAACTTTTATAATAATATTTTATAGTTTTGAGGTGTTGAGCATGCCGGATTGGTCCTATCAAACATTATTTCGCCCTGTCTTGTTTCAACTGCCATCGAAGCTTGCACGTGATTTTACGTTGAATGCAATGGGTGCCTTAAGTCGGCTTCCAAGCGGAAGCTTTGTGATCCGGACGTTGGGACATATGGAAACCGAGCCTATCTTGGAAACAAAGCTGTCAGGGATAACGCTAAAATATCCTGTAGGGCTATCAGGAGGCTTAGATACTCGGGGAACTGCACATAGAGCTTTAGCGCAGTTCGGCTTCGGTTTTATCGAGATTGGGCCGATTACTATACAACAATCGGCTTCAGACCAACAAATCCTGCGTGTTGTGGAGAAGGAAGCGATCCTCTACCCTGATGATAGCGTTAATGAAGGGCTGGACTCCACTATACAAGCGATGCGAAAGAATCAGGGACATACACTTCCGCTAATGTTTCGCATTAGAAGCGCGCCTGAATTGCTGCTAGAGGAAGCCCTGGAGGAGCAGCGGCTGCTTATGGAGAAGCTTTCGCCATATGCTTCCGCATTTTATATTGAGCTTCACAGCAGCACGAATGGAGCGGCAGAACAGACCGCCACATATTTAGAAGCGGTTCTGAGGGTTGGAGATTCGCTTTCAGACCCGAAGCCGATGCTTCTGTATATCCCGCTCGATTACCCCAACGAAGAGCTGCACAAGTTGCTGAGCTTGCTCCGCATCGATAGATGGAGCGGGATCGTCATAGGGGACATGCGCAAAACGATAGAAGGGTATGTGACTGGAAAAGAGAGCAAACCGCTATGCATGGATAAGGTGGCTCTCATACGCCGATTATGGGGTCAACATCTGCCCGTTATTGCAACTGGAGGTGTTCATGAGCCGCAGGATGCGCTTGATCTAAGACAGGCGGGAGCTACCTATGTCCAGCTGCATAGCGGCTTGGTGTATGCAGGCCCGGGACTTCCGAAACGGATCAATGAAGCTGTGATCTATGAGCAGATCAAAAATACGCAGCCGCCTGAAAGTCCATCCTTCTGGTTTAACTGGGGTTGGATGTGCCTGCTGGGAATCGGCATGATAATCGGCGGCTTACTGGCCTGGATTATAGCGGCAACGAGTGTCGTCCTTCCTTACGATGTTTCTTTTCTTGGCATGGCTGTCTCCGCACTGGAAGAAGCCAATCCATTCGTGCTCCAATTTATGTCTCATGATCGGGTTACTTTAGCCGGAACGATGATATCCATTGGTGTCATGTACTTTCAGTTATCCCGACATGGTCTTCGCAAGGGGCTTCACTGGGCCAAAACAGCGCTTATGACCTCCTGTTTGTTCGGGTTCAGCAGTTTTTTTCTATATTTGGGCTATGGTTACTTTGATCCGCTTCACGCACTGGCCGCGGCTATTCTGCTGCCTATGTTCATACTGTCAATGCGAAGAAATGTGGAGCTGCCCTCCTATGATCGTCCGAATGTGTTGAATGACCGGCTCTGGAAGCAAGCACAATGGGGGCAGCTGATGTTTGTTGTTCTGGGCTTCTCACTGGCTATCGGAGGTATAGTTATTGCCCTCGTTGGGATAACGAAGGTATTTGTCCCGCAGGATCTGGCCTATTTATGCGCCTCACCTGAAATGCTGCAAGCGATTAATGAAAGGCTGCTTCCTCTGATTGCCCATGATAGGGCTGGCTTCGGCGGAGCGTTATTCGCCAGTGCTTTATCTATATTAACTGCGGCGCTATGGGGGGTGAACCAGGGCCGGCGCTGGTTGTGGTGGGCTTTTTTGATCGGCGGCATGCCTGGCTTTATTGCAGGCTTCAGTGTTCATTGGCATATTAACTATACAGATTTCATCCATCTTCTACCGGCTTATTTTGCATTTCTAGTCTATTTAATAGGTTTGGTTTTACTCTATCCTTATTTGATGTATAAGCCGACAGACCAATAATCATACTGAAAAAAGAGCATCCTTCTACAGTAGGGAGAGATTATGTCTAAATCTCGTCCAGGAGCAGGGTGCTTTTTGTATTATTTCGGACATAATAAAAAGCAGTTCTTGACAATGATAATGATAACCATTATCATTTAAAGTGTAAGTAACATTTGCAAGCAGTCATAACTAGCTTATGATACTGGTTCCGTTAAAGCGGAACATGGAGAAAGCTTACGATGCTGGTTTCGATATAGCGAAACCCTTAGGAGGAATGTACATGCCGGCGATTTTGGTAGTAGGGGCCGATCATTTAGGAAATATGCCAGAGCAATTAGCTAATATAGGTTTTGATGAGGTTATGCATATGTCAGGACGTAAATGCCAGATGGTTCGTAAAGGTATTCCCGACCGGATCAATGCCGTGCTGGTGCTGACCGACTATATCAATCACAATTTGACTAAAGTAATTAAACAACAAGCCAAGGAACAGGATGTTCCGATTTATTATGCCAAACGTTCCTGGTGTTCGGTTCAGAAAGCTTTATGCTCCTGCACAATGGAATGCGAATTAGCTAAAAATAACAAGCACTAAACGGCACGCTAATCATGTCCAAGCAGTAGTCCCATACCCTGAATAGGGCTGTACGGTCTGTCTGGACATGAGGTATAGGTATTACATAGAATAGAGCTTCCAACACAGGTGAATACTGGATGCTCGTTGAGGCGCTTTATGGTTGCGGTCGAGCCTCTTAGTCTTTTAATAAAGGCATACTCAATGCTTTAGTCATCCGAATCCAGTACTTCTTCCATCAAATTCCCCACGCAAGCTCACTTTAGATTTTTCCGCAGAGTTCCCTCAGGTAGCTCTAAATCCCTTATTGCCTAAAGCTGCCTCATTTACCACAAGAGCGCTTATTTCTGCATAAATGAATGAGTGCGGTATTGAAGAGGCGAAAATCCGGTAATCTTTTTAAATAATCTGCAAAAATACGAAAAATTAGGAATTCCTACACTAACTCCAACTTGCTCAATTGGGGTTGTTTCTGTGTTTAGCAGCCAGCATGCCTGACGGATCCGACGCGACATGAGATAATCGGTGATACTGCTGCCGGTTTCGGAGCTGAATAGATGAGAGACATGATGCTTGGATAAATGCAGTTCTTTGGCCAATATATCGAGATCAAAAGGAGCCGTATAATTCATTTCAATCCATTGCATGATTTTCTCGGAGTGACGTTCAGAGCGGATGGGAGCATTTTCTGTAAGTGCATTTTCATGCCATAATCTGCGGATTCGGTCTAATATTTGTATGGTCATCAGCGATGCAGCCTCGTAATACTCTGTGTCGGACTGGCTTAGGTGTTTGTCGAAGAAGTGGCTGAGAATTTGCAGAATAAATGCTTCGTCGGATTCATCTGCGGTAATCACTTGATTAGTAAGAGTGCCTTTCCATAAATGCTCGAAAAATCGATTTACAGCAGGGAACATTTTTATATATGCTACCAAGACAGTAGGCTCAAATTTAAGCACAGAGCGTTCATAAGGACAATCTTTGCTCACTTCAAAATGTACCCTATGCAGCTGGAACGGCTGAAGGCACAGAATGCTGCCTGCTTCGAGGGTATACATCTTTTGATTTAATACCGCATGGCCCCGGCCACGGTGAACGATCAGCAATTCGATGCCTTGATGGTAATGGTAGAATCCAATGTACTCCTCGCAGTAATTTCTATATTGAAGATAAAACGGGTTTTTATCCAGCTGAAATTGTGCCAACAGCAAAATAACCGCATCCTCTCCCAATGATATAAAAACATCGCAACACAGTACTATTTTGACACAATCAAATATAACTGTACACCATTGAAATTTGTTATTCTATGAGTAACGCCGCTCCAGGCAGAAACGGTAATCCATTCCATTAGCACCATGTTGTGAAAGGACAGTATGGGGGAGCAGCGTTCACAATGATGTGATTATCCAAAAGGAGACGGATCGTATGACGACTACGGTACAGGATTTAGTAACGGATGCTGAGTACACTCGTATTTTGGATGGAGTTAACGATTTATTGAAGGAAACCTATCATATTCCCGATAGCAAATCGGCCTGGGTTTTAAATCAAAGCCACGACAGGGTAGATGATTATTTATTCGACTATTCATCCTATGTAGCCTTAGTTAAGGAGACACGTAATTATATACGGGATACGTTTGAGAACCAGTTTGAACAGAAGGTTCAGAAGGAACAGGAGCAGACGAACCGGATGATTAATGATGCTGCAGCATGGCTTGCCTTCGAATGCGTCAAATGCTATTTTGAAAAGCGTTTATGGAAATAATAATTAAAAAAACCTCTCCTTCCGCTTTTTCCACGGGATGAGAGGTTTTTTTGTGCTTGTTTATTTGGGCAAGGGGATGCTCGCTTCCGCAAGCTTTTCCATGCTTCGGTTAAAAGCGGTGATAGCCAGCGGCTGGGATGGATCAAGCTTGGAAAAATCAAGCTCCATCTCCCAAGGCAGCTCGTACGTTATGCCCAGTTGCTTACCGTCCTGATAATAGGCGATAGCAAACGGATGCTTGCTCTGAGGCATTGATACATGGGTAAATACCGTATGCTTGCCCTGCAGCTTTGAAGCTTGGGACCATGGAATGTAGTTCACATTTTCATTGGTACGAGCACCCTCTTCAACGCGGCTCAAGAATAGGTCGTCTTGGATGGATCTCCTGTAGAGCAGGTCTGCAAAAGGGTTCTCTCCAAGATCGTAAACCGCATCCATCTTGCTGCGAATGGCACGTTCCTTGCCGAAGTTAAAATAAGTGATAGCTTTTACCCGAGGATACATCCGGGCTAAATAACCATAGAGGTCCCCAAGCTGTCCTTCGGCCCAACGTTCGTAGCTTTGGTTGGTCGTCAAATTATAATGCGAGACGGCTCCTTCCGAGATCATAATAGGTTTGCCGGGAAATTTGCCGCTGAGCGGTTGAAACGATTGAAGGAATCCGCTCTTGTCATTGACTGTATCCCCAGGGCCTCCAACTGCATAGAGTGAGTAGCCGATCCAATCAACGTACTCGTCACCAGGATAATAGTCATCGATATTGTCCATAGGCATGAAATTTGGCGACCAAACCATAACGACATTCGGCGCTTCTTCTTTCATAATGTTATGGATGAGGCGGAATTTCTCAATGTATTTCTTTGGATCACCGTGCCATGGTACCCAAGCTCCATTCATTTCCGAAGCGTAGCGAAGAAATACTGGAATACCGGATGCCTTGGCTTCTCGAGCGAAGGTTCTCACATATTCATCGTCTTGCACATCGTCCAGTCCATATCGAGGCTCCCAACCGATTTGTAAGGCGCCGCCCAATGCTTTTACCGTTTCAGCTGTTTTTACCGGGAAATAGGAGGTAGGATTGGTTTGAACTTTCCTCCATCCGACATAGGATAAGTAAATCGCGTGCTTGCGGCCATAGACGGATTCAATGTTGTTCATATTAAACGCAACGCGTTTATCTGCCCCAAGCATACCTAAGTAAACACCGGATTGAGGCTCGAATTTGGCAGGCGTAGGGGACGCTGCTGATGGGACGCTAACGTAAGGCTCTAGCGTAACCGCCTGCAGTTCAGCCACTGTTGGCTCGAAAGCAGTCGACACTGCAGAGGAGGAATCGCGAGCCAAGTATTGATTGCTTAGCTGATCAGCCGCAATGGCTTGCTCCAGCTCATTTACGCTTCTATGATAAGCGGCTTTGCGGCTGACCAAATCGGCCGCGGCACGCCATTCGTTTTTACTCACCGTATCCGCCAGTTGTTGATCCCACCAAGCTAACGTTTGAGTAGCTGCACTAACCGCAATGGGTTCGGCTTCCATCAGTGGACTAATCAATGGAACCGAATCTGTATTAAGATGGGACTGTACAATGTACACAATATAAGCAGCAAACAAAGAGGCAACTAGCAGCGAGATTTTCCTCATTCGTACATTCCTCCGGCGGGTGATAGTTTCCTCACCATTATACCGTATAACATAAGCAGCGAATGCAGAAATATGAGGAAATAATCAGGTTCTGTTTAAAGAACGTTCTGCACGAATAAAAGCTATGAACTTTCTGGCATCCTCGTGGCTTAGCTCGCGACCATCCAGTGTGAGAGTAAACTCCTCTAATAGGTGATCATCCGAAAATGCCAACCGTTTCACAAAGGTTTGGATATCTTTATTACTGAGAATGAAAATCCCCCTCTTTCCGATCCTTTTCATCGCTTGATATGACCCCCATTTGAGCAATATCTAATTGGTTCATTATGATACCTTGTGTATCAATAAAGTGGATAGTCTTAGTTTTTTTATGAAAAATGATACTTTTTGTATCAATATATTCTCGCATGAAATGACTTGAATTTCAATCATTTTTCTAAAAAGTTAGGCAACTGACAAATGAAAAAAAGGCTAATCCCCATTAGCAGGAACAGCCTCTTGTTTGGTTTTGTAAAAAGATAGTTAACCCATGGATCGTTCCGCACGAATAAATGCAATGAAACGTCGCGCTTCTTCTATAGTTAATGCTTTACCGTCAATAGTTAAATTGAATCTTTTCAAAATTTCCTGATCGGATAACTCCAGACTGTCAGTGAACGCACTGGTTTCGAGGTACACAGACGCTTTGGGATCCTTGGTTCGACTCAATAAATAATCAACAGATACGTTGAAGAAGTTGGCCAGCTTTTGCGTTGTTTCATGGTCGGGCTCTCTGCGGTTATTTTCATAATGGGAAAGCGAGGCACGGGTAATTTCTAATTTGCGCGCTAGTTCTTCCTGAGTCAGCTTTTTTTCATTACGAAGCTCGACGATTCGATTACCGAAGTTCACGTTGTACCTCCTAACCTATAAGGTAATCTTATCACTAATTATACATTACTTTTTGCATTCTAATCAATAAACATGGGGCGCAATGGGGGAATTATGTCGATATATTAACTATCCCTTTTGTGGAAGCTTGACGAAACTACAGAAGGGTCCGAATGTTTAAGAGATAAGGGTGCTTGATTTGGAAAAAAATACTCTATATAGAGCTGTTGAGCAAACTGCAAGAAGTGGCTGTACATAAGGAAATAGGATGATTTACGCTAATTTTTTCCTAATGGGACGGACAATTATGTAATTGTGATCGGTTAAAGTTTCGACAAAAATAATAGCAATTAAGTTTAAACCAATCCCATCAAGTGACACTTTTTTTTATGTGCGTTCGTTATAATAGTGTCTAAAAGATTCTTATCATTAAGTAATTCAAAGATGGAGAGTGGAGAAGCCAATGGAACGAACAAAGACGAGTCTAGATATCCGCTTAATTCTGAAGCAGCTTAATATTCCAATTGAAAAATATGAGCAGTGGAACCGCATGGATCATACGAGCAAGACGGAGCCTCTCTCACTACAATACCCTGATGTCTGGAATTCAACAGAGCCTTCGCTTCGCCGGCAAAAAGCCTGAGCTGCCAGCAGCCGCATCATGCCAAATAAAATACATAATGCGAGTTGTCCTCCCATAGCTTCATAGTGTTATAGACAAAGCTTTGTCTTGAATGATATGATTGCACTGGACAACTCAATATTTTATTAAAAGAGGTGCTGTATGTAGACAGTTTTTCTTCTACAGCTTAATAGGGAAGCCGGTGAGAATCCGGCACGGACCCGCCACTGTAAGAACACCGATTCGAATGATTCGGTACATGTTCCGATAATGTTGCCACTGGAGCCCATAGGGCCAATAATCCGGGAAGGTAGTCGGAGGATGCTGTTCTAAGTCAGGAGACCTGCCTGCTTTGAAAACACTGTTGACCTACGAGGATTTGGGGAGGTGTTAGAAATCCGCTTACCTTTTGTAAATAAGGCACTGTTATCGTCCGGTGTTTTTTATGGTCTGCGATGCCCAAGCATT
This sequence comes from Paenibacillus sp. GCM10027630, assembly GCF_042676305.1. Classification (NCBI taxonomy): domain Bacteria; kingdom Bacillati; phylum Bacillota; class Bacilli; order Caryophanales; family Paenibacillaceae; genus Paenibacillus; species Paenibacillus sp. GCM10027630. Next base: position 243,646 of record NZ_JBHTGY010000010.1, read on the forward strand.
TCTAACACATATGTTGGAAATGCTTTTTTTGTCGTTTCTGAAAACGTTACAAGCTGATGTCCGTAGGTGCCGAGGGCTTATCTAAAATTAAGAAATTTGCAAGAACCTGAAGAAGGAGGAGCGGAGTTTGGGTAGTATCTACATGAGCACCGGACTTCGAAGGTGAATGCAAGCTTCCTGAGATACTTCGTGAACAAAAGGGGACTTTTTGACCTGCCTCTAAAAGAAATAGAGATTTGCTGCCGGTGTGAATATAAAAGACTTGTCAGTTCCAGATGATTATATAATTAAGGAAAGGATGTGGGTTGGATGGCGGGAAAATTGCTTATTATCGGCTTCGGGCCGGGAAGCTTTGAGCATATTACCAAACGGGCTCGTGAAGCGCTCCAGGAGAGCGAGGTAATTATTGGCTATAACACCTATGTGGACCTGATTCGCGGGCTGTTGACCGATCAGGCGATTGTCCGTACAGGGATGACTGAAGAGGTTAGTCGTGCTCAAGAGGCGGTAAGGCAGGCGGAAGCGGGGAAAAAGGTTGCTGTAATCTCCAGTGGTGACGCAGGTGTGTACGGGATGGCCGGACTTGTGTATGAGGTGTTGATGGAACAAGGCTGGCGTAGAGAGGGTGGCGTTGAAGTTGAGATTATTCCGGGCATCTCAGCAATCAACTCCTCTGCTTCATTGCTCGGAGCACCTGTCATGCACGATGCCTGCACCATTAGTCTGAGCGATCACTTGACACCATGGGAGCTTATTGCCAAACGTGTCGATGCCGCAGGTCAGGCCGATTTCGTAATTGCTTTGTATAATCCGCGCAGCGGCAGGCGTACCCGGCAAATTGTAGAGACGCAGCGAATATTGCTGAAGTACCGTTCGCCGGAAACACCTGTAGGGATTGTGAAAAGCGCCTACCGGGAGCGGGAGCATGTAGTGGTGACGAATTTGCGCGATATGCTTGATCATGATATCGGCATGCTCACTACGGTTATCATCGGGAACTCTTCTACCACAGTGTACGATGGATTGATGATTACACCGCGCGGTTATCAGCGCAAGTATACTTTGGGAGCGGATGTACAGCCGCTCCGTCCGCATCAGCGGCTGCAGCAGGAGGCGGAGCCTTGGGCGTTGCAGCAATGGGACTCGGAGCCAGTCGATGACGGCGATGAGGACTGGGCTTTTGAGGAGGACGACGATGCCGATGAGGCAGAGGCGGTCGTTAAAGCGCCGGAGCGCGGAAGCGGAGCGGTAGCGGTGGCTGCTGCGGAGCGTGAGGTTACGCTCGGTGGCGCAGGCGGTACGCTAGCGGTAAGGGCAGAGCGCGAGGCGGCGCCTGGGCGCGGAAGCGGAGCGGTAGCGGTGGCTGCTGCGGAGCGTGAGGCCACGCTCGGTAGCGCAGGCGGTACGCTAGCGGTAGGAGCAGAGCGCGAAGCGGCGCCTGGACGCGGAAGCGGTTCAGCAGCTGCAACGCCGCTGCTGCTGGCGCTGGAGGCGCTGCAGCTTGCGGCGCGCGGCAAGGGCGAAGCCGTGGACAGCAGCGTTGAAGCTGCGGCTGGGGGAGCTGCTGCGTTGGCCGGATTATTCCGGCAGCAGTCGATTTTTGAGCTGGCGGTTAGCCCGGGCGTAGCCGACAAGAAGTTTACAGCCAAGCAGATGATTACATTGGCTGATGTTGTCGGTGAGAAGGGGTCGATGGAATATACCCCGCATCATCAAATGATTTTGCGTGTACCTACGGAAAATCCTGAGGAAATTACGGCAAGACTGCGCGGCGAAGGGTTTCTTTTGGCTCCAATCGGAGATGTGGCGCAAATTAAAGCTTGTGATTTTTGCAATGGAGAGAAGGGCGAGGCTATACCCTATGCAGAATCACTGCAGCAAAAGCTGGGTGGCATGAAAGTGCCGAAAGAGCTGCGGATCGGGTTGAATGGCTGCGGAATGGCGTGCTATGGGGCTGTGAATGAAGATATCGGCATCGTATATCGCAAAGGGAAGTTCGATTTGTTCCTGGGGGGGAAAACCGTAGGCCGCAATGTACATCCTGCGCAACCTGTAGCGGAAGGAATTGATCCTGACCGTTTGGTGGAGACGATTGAACGTATTGTACATCGGTTTATTAAAGAAGGACATCCGAACGAACGATTCCATAAATTTTTTAAACGAGCGAAGGAACTTGAAGGCTACCGTCATCAGGATATGCCTGCTTTTACAATAGAAAATGCGATTTGCGGGGATTAAAGCTAGCATGCAGTAACACGAGAGGAGTTTGCGGATGAACGCGGTATTATTTGTGGGACATGGAAGCAAGGATGCGGAGGGGAACGAGGAAATCCGTGTTTTTGTAAGATCAGTGGCTGAAGGACTTGAGAATTTGATGGTGGAGACTTGTTTCCTGGAGTTTGAATCTCCAACTATTATGCAAGGAATAGATAAATGCGTCAGACAAGGAGCGTCAAGGATAGCGGTTGTCCCTATCACATTATTTTCTGCGGGGCATGCCAAAATCCATATTCCTGCGGCGATAGACGATGCTAAATTGCGTTACCCAGCTATTGAATTTACATATGGCAGACCCATTGGAGTCCATCAGCAGGTGCTCGATATTCTCACTTCCAGACTTGAATCTGTAGGTCCTTTGAACGAACTTGGGCTTAATCAGGAGCAAGGTCTTGAGGAAACAGCTGTACTTGTAGTTGGCCGGGGCAGTAGCGATGCTGATGCAAACAGTGATTTGTTTAAAATCTCCCGACTATTTTGGGAAAAATTAAAGGTAAAATGGGTTGAAACGGCATTTATCGGGGTAACGGCTCCTTTAATGGATGAAGGTGTAGAGCGATGCTTGAAGCTGGGGGCGCGCAGAGTTATTATTTTACCTTATTTCTTATTCACAGGTGTATTAATTAAAAGGATGGAGAACATGTTAGAGCAGTACTCGGAGCGTTATCCAGAGCTCGAATTTGCACTGGCTGATTATTTCGGCTTCCATCCGACATTGAAAAATATTTTGCAGGAGAGAGCTCTTGAAGCTGTCCAGGGTGAGTCCAAAATGAACTGTGACATGTGCCAATATCGATTGGCAGCGATGGAGCATATCGATCATCACCATCACCATGACGATGACCATCACCACGACCATAGTCATGATCATCGTCACGATCACGATCATGATCACAAGCATGATCACAGTCACGACCACAGTCATGATCACGACCACAGTCACGATCACGGCCATGATCACAAGCATGATCATAGTCACGACCACGATCATGATCATAACCACAGTCACGACCACAGTCACGACCACGATCACGATCATGATCACAAGCATGAGCATGAGCATGTTCACGCCCATGACTCCGGTAATAATAAATCAAAGTAATAATACGCTTTTTACAACCGATAAAACTGCATCTGTACTTAAATAATCGCAAGGAGGGACTTTCATGATACTGGTTATGGCCGGAACTAGTGATGCCCGCGAGTTGGCGTTGCGCATTCATCAGGCAGGCTATACTTTGCTGACTACTGTAGTAACTGACAGTGCTGCCAAATCGATGGAGGAAGCAGGCTTGCCGGTACTCATCGGACGTCTGACTGCCGATGCTATTGCTGCATTGGTACGGGAGAAGGGGATCCGTACCATTGTTGACGCAACGCATCCATTTGCCGAGGAAGCGTCCAAAAATGCAATAGCCGCAGCTCAAGAAGCAGGAGTGCCGTACATCCGCTATGAGCGCGACCGTTTGACGATCGAAGGGCATCCGCTCATTACATTCGTAGATGATTATGAGCAAGCGGCAGAGCAGGCAGCAGCCCGTAAAGGCGTTGTTATGCTGACAACGGGCAGCAAGACGCTGCACATTTTTGCCAAGCGACTGCTTGGCCTGCCGGACACGACGTTGGTTGCTCGGATGCTTCCGCGCAGGGATAATATGGAGAAATGTGAAGAGCTCGGACTTGAGCAAAAAAATATAGTAGCGATGCAAGGGCCATTTTCCAAGGAGCTGAATAAGGCGCTTTACTCACATTACAATGTGACATTGATGATTACAAAGGAAAGCGGAAAGGTCGGCGCGGTGGATGAAAAGCTAGAGTCGGCACTGGAGCTGGGAATTAAATCTATCATTATCGGACGTCCGTCAGTGGAGTACGGTTTGCACTTTGGCGATTTCGACAGTGTAGTAAATAAATTAAACGAACTTCTACAGGAGGCGTAAAATATGGATTTTGGTACGGAGTTTAAGCCATTGACGGTTCAACCGCAAGAGATTGAGGAGGAAAGCTTCCGTATGATTACGGACGAATTGGGCGAACATCCTTTTACAGAGGAGCAGTACCCTGTCGTTCAGCGGGTTATTCATGCATCTGCTGATTTTGATCTGGGGCGCAGTCTCGTATTCCATAGAGATGCTATTCAAGCGGGGATTCAAGCGGTTCGAGCTGGAAAACCCATTGTAGCAGACGTACAAATGGTACAGGTAGGTATCAGCAAGCCGCGTTTAGCCAAGTTTGGCGGGGACGTTAAGGTGTACATATCTGACCCTGATGTAATGGAGGAAGCTAAACGCTTGAATACGACGCGTGCTATCATTTCGATACGCAAAGCGATCCTTGAATCCGACGGCGCTATTTATGCAATCGGCAACGCACCGACAGCGCTGCTGGAGTTAATTCGCTTAGTTAAGGAAGGCGCAGCTAAGCCTGGCCTGGTGATCGGCGTACCCGTTGGATTCGTATCTGCAGCGGAGTCGAAGGAAGAACTGGCTAAACTGGACATTCCGTTTATTACGAATATCGGACGCAAAGGTGGTAGTCCGGTTGCCGTTGCAACGGTTAATGCTATTTCCTTAATGGCGGAACGGTTAGGGTAAACTGCTATGACAGCTGATAAAACGGGCAAGGCAGACAATCCGGATAAAGCTGGGAATATGGACTTAGCAATCGAGTCAGGCAAGTCTTCAAATGAGGTAAGTAAACCAAGCAAGTCAGATAATGCAATTGAACCAAAAAAGTTAGACGATGCAAGCGAACCAGGCGAACCAAGCGAACCCAAAAAGTCTGATAAGGCTGTAAACCCAAAAAAATCAAACCAAGCAGAAGACAGCGCAGCCAAAGAAGAGAAGCCGTTACGGCATGGTTATACAACAGGCTCCTGCGCGACGGCGGCGACGCAAGCGGCACTAACAGCGCTAATCCTGCAGGAGAGCCAGCTGCATGCGACAATTCGAATACCGATTGGAGAGATTGTGACTTTCGAAATTGTTCGCTGTGAATATGAAGCGGAGCGCGCAGAAGCAGAAATTATCAAGGATGGCGGCGACGACCCGGATGCAACTCATAAAGCGAGAATTATTTCCGAGGTCAGCTGGCGTTCTGAGCCAGGCATCGAGCTTGATGGGGGTGTTGGTGTAGGCCGAGTTACGAAGCCGGGGTTGCCCGTGCCAGTCGGTGAAGCTGCCATTAACCCTGTTCCGCGTAAAATGATTCGGCAAGCTGCAGAAGCTGTACTTAACCAGTATGGGTTAGACAGGGGAGTTCGGGTTGTTATTTCCGTGCCGGATGGTGAGGAAATTGCCAAAAAGACATTGAATGCAAGACTTGGAATTCTTGGTGGGATTTCGATCCTTGGTACAAGAGGCACTGTGGTGCCTTTTTCCACTTCTGCCTATAAAGCAAGCGTCGCTCAAGCTATTCGTGTCGCGGTTACTTGCGGATGCAGTCATTTGGTGCTGTCTACAGGTGGGCGTACTGAGAAGTATGGGATGGACATGTACCCGGATTTATCAGAGGAAGCGTTTGTCGAGATGGGGGATTTTATTGGTTTTGCTCTCCAGCAAGCGAGAAGACAAGGAATCCGAAAAGTTACTCTGGTTGGAATGATGGGGAAATTCTCGAAGGTAGCACAGGGCGTTATGATGGTGCATAGCAAAAGCGCGCCCATAGACTTCGGTTTCCTGGGGCAGGTTGCAACAGAAGCAGGGGCATCCCAAGAGCAAGCAGATGCGATTCTTAGCGCCAATACTGCCGCATTGGTTGGCGATTGGATGCAGGAATGGGGCTACAGCGACTTTTTTGAGCTGTTGTGTACTTATTGCTGTGACGCTGGCCTACGGGAAGTCGGAGGCGGCATGGAAATCGAAACCGTAATTATTTCCATGAAGGCCAACCTGCTGGGAAGCGCACGAATTGAAGGCTGACCAACGAAATATTGCAAGTGAATGGGGTTCGACTGACCGCCATGCAATGCCGCAATGCGCACCCGGGATTCTCGCGCGTTGGAAAATACTCCTGGGCTGGTTATAAGAGACCTGCTTGAGCTGGTGAGGGATTGGAACAGTCGGCGAGGCAATTTATGATGGGAATTTTTGGGTGCTACTCGGAATCGGAAAAGTAAGAGGAAAAAAAGTAATAGAAAAAAATAACAGGAAAATCTCCTGCTAATTTCAGATAAATTTGCTGAGATAGAAGATTAGCTGGAAAACGTCCTGGTAATTTTCTGCTTTTATAGAGAAATGACTGAAATTGGTGTAATTAGAGGGAGCTTTTCCAGCTAAACAGAAAATGAAGCGTAAAACTGCTGAATTAGCTGCATGATTTCCTGTTAATTTGTCTGAGATCGGTGTCCGGGATCGGTCATAAAGCGATTAAGCGTTTGTAGTGGAGTGGGGGGAATGGACAGGATGAATCAACAGTACGTGCCGGGTGGTGGCAAGGCAAGTAACAGCAAGCCGAAGGTCATAGGCATCGGAGATAACGGCCGAGACAGCTTACTGCCGCTGTATCTCGATTGGATAGCACAAAGCGAGGTGCTTGTAGGCGGGGAGCGTCAGCTCGAGTTTTTTCCCGAGTATCAGGGAGAGAAGGTAGTGCTGAAGGGCGGCTTGAAAGAGCTCGCAGCCCAACTAAAGGCAGGAGCGGAGCAGGGGCGAAGAACGGTTGTGTTAGCTTCGGGTGATCCGTTATTTTATGGGATAGGCGGTTATTTGAGCTCCAAGCTGGAGGTTGAAGTGTACCCTAATTTGAGCTCAATTCAATTGGCTTTTGCACGTATGGGTGAAAGCTGGCAGGATGCTGAGCTCATCAGTGTTCATGGGCGAAGCATAAAAGGGCTGGCTCAGCGTATAGATGGGAAGCGGAAGGTAGCTTTATTAACCGACGACACTAATAATCCTGCGGCTATTGCAGCTTATTTGCTTTCTTTTGGCATGACGGAATATGAGGTTTTTGTTGCAGAAAATTTGGATGGTTCTGAAGAACGCACCGGCTGGTACGGATTGCAGGAGTTGGCAGCCATGGAAGCGGGGGCCTTCTCCTCATTAAATGTGGTCATTCTTAAACATAAAGCCGATGCAGCCTCCACGCTGCCAGATTGGCCGCTTGGGATTGATGACGAGCTGTTTGCCCAGCGCAAGCCGGATAAAGGCTTAATCACGAAAAAAGAAATCCGTGTGCTGAGTCTTGCGCAGCTGGGGCTTCGGCCGAATAGTATCGTATGGGACATCGGCACCTGCACAGGCTCTGTTGCTATTGAAGCTGCGAGAATTGCGCGTCAGGGTGAAGTGTATGCCATTGAGAAAAATGAAGGCGACCTACAAAATTGCCTGGAAAATATGCATCGTTTTCGTACGGATATTACAGCTGTTCAGGGGCGTGCACCTCAAGGGCTGGAAGCTTTTCCAGACCCGAATGCCGTGTTCATTGGCGGCACCGGAGGGGAAATGAAAGAGCTGCTTCACATATGCTGCAGTCGATTGCAGCCTGGCGGCAGAATTGTGCTGAATGCGGCAACTATAGAAAATTTATATGAAGCAAACCGGACGTTCGCTGAGGAAGGCTTTGCTACAAGCATTACTTTGGCGCAAATATCGCGCAGCAAGCCTATTTTGGATATGACCCGATTCGAAGGCTTGAATCCTATTTATATTATAACGGCACAGCATAAAAAGCCCGACAGCAGTATGACTGGGGAAAAGGAGACTAAGGCAGGTGAGTAATTTAGGTGTTTTATATGGTTTGGGCGTTGGTCCAGGCGACCCGGAATTGATTACTGTTAAAGCTTTTAGAATTTTGAAGGAATCGCCAGTGATTGCCTACCCTCGCAAAAAAAAGGGAGCCAAGAGCTACGCGCTCGCTATTACGGAGCTTTATGTAAATACGGAAGAAAAGACAATGATCGGACTGACCTTCCCGATGACCAGAGACCGCGAAGCTTTGGAGATGCAGTGGAACAAGACAGTGGATTCCGTCTGGGAGCATATTCGGCAGGGGAAGAACGTTGCTTTTGTAACCGAAGGTGATCCGATGATTTACAGCACATTTATTCATTTGATGCGGCTGATGAAGGAACGTCATCCGGAGGTGGATATAATTTCCATACCGGGTATCTCCTCGATCAATGCGTCTGCATCCCGTTTGGGCATCCCGATGGCTGATGGCGATGAGCAGATTGCCATTGTCCCTGCAACGGATGATTATGATACGATGCGGCATGCGATTGAGTCTCATGATTGTATTGTTTTCATCAAGGTGGCCAAGGTAATCGATCTGATGATACGGGTGCTAAGTGATCTTGGATTGGTGGATAAAGCAGCGGTACTGACGAAGGTTACCTCCTCGGAGGAAGAGATTTGGCGCAATATTATGGAGCTTAAGGGTCGTGAGCTGGAATATCTTACGTTAATGGTGGTGAGAAAATAATGAAAATTTATATTATAGGTGCGGGTCCGGGTGATCCTGATTTGATTACGGTAAAAGGCCTTCGTATTTTGCAGGAGGCTGACGTTGTGTTGTATACGGATTCCTTGGTTAATGAGGAGCTGATTGCAAAGGCTAAACCTGAGGCTGAAATTTTGAAGAGCGCAGGGATGGATCTGGAGGAAATGGTCCGGGTGATGGTGGATCGCGTCAAGGAAGGCAAAATGGTGGCGAGAGTTCACACTGGAGATCCCGCTGTGTTCGGGGCGATCATGGAGCAGATTGCTCTTTTGAAAAAGGAAGGCATCGGCTACGAAATCATTCCAGGCGTGAGCTCGGTATTCGCCTCGGCAGCGGCTGTTGGAGCGGAGCTGACTATTCCGGAGTTAACCCAGACGCTGATTCTAACCCGTGCGGAAGGCCGGACACCGGTACCTGAGCTAGAGAAGCTGAAGGACCTGGCTGCGCATCACTGCACAATTGCGTTATTTCTAAGTGCAACCTTGACGAGGAAGGTTGTCACCGAGCTGACAGATGCTGGATGGAGCGAGAATACTCCGGTTGCTGTCGTACAGCGGGCGACTTGGCCGGATCAGCTTATTATACGTACAACGCTTGCAAATCTCGAAAAAGATATGAAGGAGAACGGCATCCGCTCTCATGCAATGATTTTGGCAGGCTGGGCGCTTGATCCTGAAATTCACAGCAACGAGGAATACCGTTCCAAGCTGTATGATAAGGAATTTACTCACCGCTTCCGCAAAGGGGTGAAACCATGATTAGGCTGAGCGAAGGCGTCATGCCATCTATTGAACAACGCGGCGATTATGCGATTATTGCTATTACGAAGCACGGTGTTGAGATGGCAAGAAAGCTGCAAAGCTCCTTCTCTCATTCGGATTTATATTACATGTCTAAATTCGAGCGTGGAGATGAAGCGGCTCGCGGCATTCAAATGTTCGAGGGAAGCGTGCGAATGTTATTTCCTGCGTTATTTCCAGCGTATAAAGGTCTTATTATCATCATTTCATTGGGTGCGGTTATTCGTATGATTGCTCCTTTACTGGAGGATAAAAAGAAAGATCCCGGCATCGTAGTCATCGACGATAAAGGGGAGCATGTAATCAGCGTGCTGTCCGGACATTTGGGCGGTGCCAATGAGCTGACACGTGAGGTGGCAGCTGCCCTTAATGCCCGAGCGGTCATCACAACGGCTTCTGATGTGCAAGGGACAATTGCCGTTGATTTGTTCGGCCGCCGCTTCGGCTGGGTGTGGGAATCGGCGGATAAGCTGACTCCGGTTAGCGCATCCGTCGTCAACGAGGAGCAGGTTGCCGTCGTGCAGGAGTCGGGCGAAACCGGCTGGTGGCTTTATAATACGCCGCTGCCTGCGAATATCCATGTCTACGCATCGGTAGCCGAGGCGATTGCCTCACAGCCGAAGGCAGCGCTTGTGGTCACACACCGGGTGCTGACCCCTGATGAGGAAGCGATTCTCTCCAACGGCGTGCTGTATCGGCCGAAGGTGCTTGCCCTTGGAATAGGCTGCAACCGCGGTACATCCGCCGAGGAGATCGAAGCTGTGATTACGGAAACGCTGGCGGAGCTGAAGTTTTCGCTGAGCAGCGTGAAGGCACTCTGCACAATCGACCTGAAAAAGGACGAGGAGGGTCTGCTCGCGGTCGTACAAAAGTATGGCTGGGCTTTCGAAACTTATACGCCGGAGCAGCTGAACGAGGTGCCTATCGATGACCCATCGGATACCGTCTATAAATTCACCGGTGCGTACGCGGTAAGTGAGCCCGCTGCAAAGCTTTACTCCGGTGCTTCAACGCTTGCGCTTGTTAAGAAAAAATCCGGCAATGTCACGGTTTCCGTTGCTATCATTCCATTTACTTAAGGGAATAAGAAGCCGATTTATTGAATAAAGGGTAAAGGATATATCTTTAATTAAGCTCTTATAAGGAGAATCCAATGACTGTAAGAAAAATGGTAATCGCCGGAACAGGCAGCGGTGTTGGTAAAACTACGCTGACCATCGGGCTGATGGCAGCGCTTCGCAGTATGGGTCATCAGGTGCAGGGCTTCAAATGCGGGCCCGATTATATCGACCCGACTTACCATACTGCGGTTACCGGCCGCATCTCACGCAATCTCGACAGCTATATGCTGTCTCACGATATAGTAAAAGAGCTGTACACGAGAGCCAGCCGTGATGCAGATATTTCGATAATTGAAGGCGTTATGGGCTTCTATGACGGTAAAAATCCGAAAACCAACGAAGGCAGCACGGCGGAAATCAGCATGCTGCTGGAGGCTCCTGTGCTGCTGGTGGTCAACTGCCAGAGCATGGCGCGGAGCGCCGCTGCTATAGTCAAAGGGTTCCAGGTGCTGGAACCCCGCGCACGTATCGTTGGCGTCATAGCCAACCGATGCGGAAGTGAAAGCCACTTCCGCATCGTCCGCGACGCCATCGAGCAGGAATGCGGAATCCCTGTAGTGGGATTCCTGCTGCGCAATGACGACATCCAGATGCCCGAGCGGCATCTGGGTCTTGTCCCATCGGTGGAACGCGGGGAGCTGCAGCCGTTCTTTGATCGGCTGTCTGCTCTTATCACCGCTACAATCGATGTGCAGCGAATCTGGGAGCTGGCGGAATCCCCAGCCGTGAGTCTGCCTGATGTAGATGCAGGCAGCTCCAGCTTGTTCCGTCATCGGGGCAGTCAGGCAATCAAGATTGCCATAGCGAAAGATTCAGCTTTTAATTTTTATTATCAAGAAAATATTGATTTGTTGGAAGCGTACGGCGCTGAATGTGTCTTTTTCTCTCCATTAGCTGGAGAATCACTGCCCGAAGGGGTTCATGGCCTATACTTAGGCGGCGGCTTTCCTGAGGAATTTGCTGATCGTTTAACAGCAGATGAAACCGTCAAGGAGTCGATCCGCAGCGCAATCCAGCAAGGGCTTCCAACACTAGCCGAATGCGGCGGCTTTATGTATCTCACGGAAGCTATCGAGGACACCAAGGGTCAGAGCTTCCCCATGCTGGGAATTGTCCCTGGCTTTGTGCGAATGCAGTCCAAATTAGCGGCACTTGGATATCGTGATATCACCGGCACGGAAGGAAACTTCCTGCTGGGTCCAACAGATAAAGCAAAAGGGCATGAGTTTCACTACTCCACTTATCATCCGCTGCCAAATACCGAGAATCCATATGCCTATGAGACTAAGGGAATGCGTGGAGCCAAGCAGGAAGGCTACCGCAATGAACAAGGCAATCTTATAGCGGGCTATACGCATATTCATTTTGCCTCGGAGCCTGAGCTGGTGCAGCGATGGGTTACTAAATGTCTGGACTACAAAGCGAATCGTTAAATCTTTTATACAAAAAGGAGCTATTGCCCATGTCTGTTATAAAAATTTTGCAGCAGCGCAGAGCTGTCAGAAATGTTCAGCCGGTTGAAGTAGAAGAGGAGAAAATTCATGCTCTTCTTGAAGCGGCTACACTTGCGCCGAATGATCGACTTCGTGAGCCTTGGCATTTTTATATCATCCGTGGAGATTCCAAGCTTCGCTACGAAGCGCTGGCATTACAATATTTGGAGGAACGTTTCCCTACAAAACCGAATCTGGTGAAGGAATCGTTGAAGGTGTTAACGGCTACGCCTTTGGTTATTGTGGTTACCTCGGATGTTATTCCGAATGACAGTGCCTCATCCAAGGATAATGAGTATGCTACAGCATGTGCGATTCATTCGATGTGGCTTGCTGCAGGAGAGCTGGGGCTTGGGCTCGTATGGAGAACCCGTGGAATAGGTCTTGTTCATGATGAACGTATGCATCAGTTTATCGGCTCGCCTGAAAATAAGCAGGTAGTGGGTACTCTGTTTATCGGTTATCCGGCTGATGAAGCAGCAGCCACTGCCAGAACGCCTCATCGTGATAAAATGACTTTTTTATAATATTAAAGTATAAGTTTGAACCGGAGGTTCACCTTTCTAATATTGCAAGAAAAGCAACCGCTAAGACACGAATGTATCTTCTTCGAGAGAGCTTCGAATAAAAGCTTTTCTTATAATACTTCAATCGATCCACAAAGAGGAGCAGGCAATATGCCTGACCCTCTTTTTTCTATAGGTGTTCTTCCCTTCAGCATTACAGCGGCAAGTGTATCTCCACGCAGGTTCCCTTCCCAAGCTCGCTTTGAATCAGGAGACTCCCCTTATGATTGGCAATAATACGTTGACTAACCATGAGTCCCAGGCCATTGCCGGATTCTTTATTTGTAAAGAAGGGCTCGCCCAGCCGTGGGAGATCTTCCTCTGAGATGCCGTGGCCTTGATCGATGATACGGACAATAACGCTGCCCGCAGGGTTGTATTCGATATGAATGAGGAGTTTTCCACCATCCGGCATGGCTTCCATACCATTCTTAAGCACATTCACAAAAACTTGCTTTAACTGATTGGGCTCACAGAAGATATTCGGAATGTCCTCCTCTACTTGCATTTCGATTTGTACATTATTCAAATTAGCTTGTGAATCCAGCAAAAGAACAATATCTCGTAAGATAGCCTGAACATCGCCCAGCTCAAACAAGCTGGCTTGAGGCTTGGACAAAACTAAAAACTCGCTGACAATAAAATTAATTCGATCCAGCTCCGACAGCATAATATCGAGATGGCTGGTCGCGAGCGGCCCCCTGTTTTTTTGCAGCTGGACGAATCCTCTTATCGTCGTCAACGGGTTGCGAATCTCGTGGGCAACACCGGCCGCGAGCTGGCCGACAACGGAAAGCTTTTCTGATTTGCGCAGCAGCTCTTCTGTTTGTTTACGCAAAGTAATATTTCTTGAGATCGAAGCAATGGCAACAATGTCCCCTTGTCCATTACGGATCGGAGATATGGTGGTGCTGACATCGATATATCTTCCGTCTTTTGTGCTGCGAACCGTTTCGTAATCCGCGATGGGCTCACCTAGCAGGATGGATTGACGTATGCGTTCGAACTCATGTTCATAGCTTGGAGGGATATGCTCGATTTGTTTACCAACGGTGTCCTCCTCGCTCCAACCGAATATCGTCTCGAACGCTTTGTTAGTCAGAAGCACATTCCCTTGTAAATCCATCACGTGAATGGCATCTGAGGTGTGGTTGACGAACGATTCCAGATACTCTTTGGTCTCCTGCAGCTCTATGGCTGTATCCTTTAACTGTTGGGTATACGTGCTTAAATTAGTGGACATCGTGTTAACCTTTGAAGCAAGCTGACCTAGCTCATCTTCGCTGTGAACCGTCATTTGGGTACCGAAATTACCTGAGGACACTTCCGTCACTTTGCGGATGATTTGATTTAAGGACCGCAGCATAAAGCCTGCTATGAAGTAACTCGCTACCATAGTAATTAGAATAAGCCCCACAGAAATACTGATATGCAGCAGCAGTTGTTTATCCAGTACATTGGTGATAGCCCCTTGGTCAAATGTGATTCCAATAACGTAGGGCTTGGTTCCGTTTATAGGAATAAAGCTTTTGATAACCTGTCTGTTGTTAATAGTCTCATTGATTGTAAATATGCTGCCGGATTGCGTGGCTTGTTTAATTTGATTGAGATCATTTTCATGTTGGAAGGTGTATTGTCCGAATATAACATCGCGAACATCCAGATTGTAGACAGGTATACCGTTTTTAATTTTTATAATAGGTTTTTGGCCAAAAAATTGCGGATCGAATCCGGTAATCTCCAGAATATTGCTGTTATCCTGAAGCATGGTATGCAAATAAGCATCTGTCCCAAAGCTCTTCTCGAATTGCAGGAGCATTTGAGCATTTAAATAGGGATTAATCATATAATTCGTAGTTCCATCGTAATAATAGCCCCACTTATTTATAACGGAAGGATCGCTAGTAGCAAAGTTAATGGGGCCTGACCAGTAATGTGGCAGCTTTTGACCATAAGGAATTGAGACGTTCCCTTCAGCAAAGAGCTGCCCAAAAGCTGTATACCAGTAGTCCCATGTTTTGGAGCTGAGGTTGATTTCCTTTGAATTGGATGATTTAAGAGCCAGGATATCATTGTCGAGCTGCTTCCAGAGAGTAATATGATCGATCCCCAAGGCTTGGCTAAGTTGAACCAACTGATCATTGGTCACCTTGTTAATATCCGGGTCTAATTTATTTTGCGCCGCAATCGCTGCCATCCGAAGTTTATCTCCAACCATATCTTCTAGAAGCTGCTTCCCTTTCTGGGAAACCTCTATTTTGGTTCCGATTTGCTTGGCAATGGCAGCCATTTGACGCTCTGCATTGGCTTGAAGCTCAGTGCGGGAGGAGTAGTAATAAATAGATATATTTAAAGATAATATAATAGCTACGATGAAGGAGATCCACAAAGCTAGTTTCGTTTTGATAGACACAAGATGACACTCCCCTAACCTGCATGGAACGGCAATGATTTTAGCGAAAATTGTCGAAGATAATAAGATGATAGCATGCTTGGTAGGGTTTTACCATTAGGTATTGACTTGTTAAATATTCGCAAAATTTCATCTCTACTTCGGAATAAGACATTTACTAAATTGCTGGAAATATAAGAGTAACAATTTGTTCTTGAGAAAAGTATGGAGAAAGAGAAAAAACGTTATTTTTGCAGGCTCAAAAGCTAAAATTAGCGCTTGACGGAGTTATTCGATTTCAGTTCTATATCCTGCTCTATATCTAGCTCAGCACATAGACCAAACCTTAAACCGACTAGTCAGCGCATAAGACATAATTCGAAATAAGTTATTCCTGTCCAAAAAACTGCGATTATACAGTCTTTTTGGTCGATTACTCGTAATATTCTTGAATTCATGTAAAAGTACATCTTTTTTATCATTCTTGGCTGAACCCGGCCGTTTTCTATTAAAATTGCTGTATTTTTGCAGTTATTCTCTCGATAGCTAATTTCAATAGTAATTAACTGTAAATTTGCAGGATTTTGTTCGAGCTATCGGTGGAGATAGTGTACTGATTTTGAAGTTGAGACTATTTAGATGGCTTTTTTCCTACAATGCGGACTGGTATATTCGAATATGATGAATTTTACTGTGTACGGACCAGTCGAGTGAAGCATTAAAGAGTGCAATTCATATAGCCGAATGACGCACTTCTCAAGCAAACTACAGGATGCCGGTATGGAGATCCATCCACGGAATACCAAGATGCAGGTTAATGTACTCCGATCTCCCGTCGATGAGTCCCAACGCGCACGAATCCCAGGCGTGCGTTGCGGCGTTGCATGGCTGTCGGTCGAACTCCACGCGAAGCACATTTGACTATGGATCGGATCGTACAGGTTTACCTGGCATACCACAAAGCGATTCCTACCATTTTCTAATTGGTGGGCTTACTGTGTTTTTCGTTCTATCAAACTATTAGTATAAACGGAACTAGGTTTTGCGCTTGAGTCCGATTTGTTGGATAATGGAAAGGGTTGGATTGGCAATTGCCTAATAAGTTTCTGCAAATAACCTGTTGGAGGGATAATAATGGAACAAGCTTCAGCCAAAGAAATATCTTTTTACGATGTACCTGCGATCGAATTAATCTCTGGAGGCTATCGAGCAGTTATCGTTCCTGAAATTGGGAGCAATATGGTGGAATTGAGCCGACCGGAAGAGAACTTAAGCTTTTTACGTACACCGGAGAGCTCGGAGCAGCTGCGCACAGCAGGACAGCGGTATGGAATTCCGCCATTATTTCCGCCTAACCGAATAGAGGGAGGAAAATTCTCTACTCCTTTGCGAGATTATGTGCTCCCATTGAACAGTTCGGATGGAAAGCATTTTATGCATGGCATTCTTCATAAAAGGGCTTGGGAAATCAAAGAATATGGTGTTCGCGAGGATGGAGCAGCCCGGATAGTTCTCTTGATGGATATGGGTAAACATGGAGAAATGTATGCTTATTTTCCACATGAATTTTCCTACGAGCTAACTTATATTTTATCCGAAAGAGGGCTGGAGCAGCAGGTTCGCATTGAAAATTACGGTGAGGAGCCCATGCCGCTTGGAGTAGGCTTTCATACCGCTTTTCGGGTGCCTTTCCATGCGGAGGGACAAGAGAAGGATTACCGATTAAAGGTATCGGTGGGCGAGGAGTGGGAGCTTACGTCGTTGTTTGTACCCACAGGAGCTCTGCTGCCGCTTGATGAACAAGATCAGCAGTTGCTCTTGGATGGCATTCAGCCAACAGGTAAGCCTTATGCGAAGCATTTGACTAGTAAAGCTGTAGAGCGCAACGGAAAAAGCTTCCATGGTGCGGAACTCATAGATACTGAACGGAATATAAGCCTTGTGTATGAGGTGGACCAAGAGTTTAAGCATTGGACGATATGGAATGATGATGGACAAAGCCGATTTATTTGCCCTGAACCGCAAACATGGGCTATCAATGCACCTAATGTGCTGCAATCGGATGAAGCCACAGGGTTTCAATTGCTCGTGCCAGGTGCAGTATGGACAGCAACATGCCGGATGTATGCCGTAAGCGGGGAGTAATTATCAGCTTTAAAGCCAGCAAGCTATTATAAACTCGTATTAAGGGAGAGATATGGGATGTCTTTAAAAATTGGTTTTGTTGGTACTGGCTCATTTACTCGTTTTCACTGCAACCTGCTTTCGAAGATGGAAGATGTCGAAGTGACAGCATTTTGTGGAACAAGCTTGGAAAAGGCGGAGAAAGCTGCATCGTCATGGAATGGGGCCAAAGGCTACGATTCACTCACAACCATGCTGGACGCGCAATCCTTGGATGCTGTATACATTTGTGTTCCGCCTATGGCTCATGGAGCAACCGAATTTGCTTTGATCGAGCGTGGAATTCCCTTTTTTGTTGAAAAACCGCTGGGTCTTGATATCGAGCTTCCTACGGAGATTTTGCACAGGATAAACGCACAAAAGCTGATTACATCCGTCGGTTATCATTTCCGTTATATGGATTCCACCAAACGTGCAGCAGAGCTGCTGGAGCAAAGAAAAGCAGGTATGGCGCTTGGACATTGGATGGGCAGTATGCCTAAGGTAGGCTGGTGGCGGAAGCAGGATGGTTCTGGCGGACAATTCATCGAACAGACTTCCCATATTATTGATCTGATGCGTTACCTAATGGGCGATGTTGAGGAAGTATATGCAGCTTATGCGAATCGTGTAATGCATGAGGTGGAGGATGGAGTGACGGTTCCCGATGTAGGTACAGTTACGGTTAAGCTGGCTAGCGGGGCTGTTGCAACGATATCGAATACTTGCATTCTGCCAGGGGATGGACCGATAGGGCTTCAAATATATACAGATCAAGGTTTGCTGGAAATTACCAGGGATAGCATAAGGGAACTAGGTAAATCCTTCGTAATTGAGCACAAAAATGTTAATAATCCGTATGTTCGTGAGCACGAAGCATTTCTGCATGCCGTTAGAACAGGAGACGGCTCAGACATACTATCGCCTTATGCAGATTCAGTGAAAACACAGGAGGTCGCATACGCAGCTACACGTTCCGCGGCATCTGGCGCTCCGGTTCGAATCCGTAACTAAATAGGTAAGTGCAGTAGTTGAGTGCGTGCGGAAGCAGTATCATGAGATTCAATATTGAAGTCAGCATAATGAAAGGATGATATAGCTATGGCATCAGCAACGCCGGGAGTGGCGGGATTGCTCCGCAACCGGTTTGTGCAGTCGATTTTACTGTCGGGACTTTTTTTGCAGATTGGAATATGGGTACGAAACTTTGCTATTCTGCTCTTTGTTATGGATAAGACGAATGGGGATCCATTCGCAGTTTCTATGATTTCTGTGGCGGAATTTGCGCCGATTTTTATTTTTTCCTTTATTGGAGGCACATTTGCAGACCGGTGGAGACCTAAACGGACTATGATATGGTGTGATGTCCTTAGTGCGGTATCGATTTTAGCTGTACTACTGACATTGTCCTTTGGCACCTGGAAAGCGGTGTTTTTTGCGACACTGGTTTCGGCTATTTTGTCGCAGTTTTCCCAGCCATCCGGTATGCGATTGTTTAAAATTCACGTTCCGGGTGAGCTGATGCAGCTGGGGATGTCCTTGTATCAGACGATGTTTGCCATCTTTATGGTACTCGGACCCATAATGGGAACGTTTGTGTACCAACGGTATGGTATTGAAGTTGCGATTGGCATCATGGGAGTCGCTTTCATTTTATCAGCCGCCGTATTGATGTTTTTGCCTCCTGATAAAGAGCTTGAGGAAACGCAAAAGACAACTACACTGTCCCAGGAAATGGCCGCTGGCTTCCACTATGTGTTATCGAAAAAAGCATTGAAAACGCTCGGTGGCTGCTTTATGGCAGCTGGGCTGGCACTTGGGCTGATTCAACCCCTTGGTGTCTTTCTGGTCACGGAACGATTAAGTTTGCCCAAGGAATATATTCAATGGTTAATGATGGCTAACGGCTTGGCAATGATAGCAGGCGGCGGCTTGACCATGGGCTTAACTAAAAAATTAGCTCCACAAACGCTGCTGGCTATCGGAATGGTCGTCAGTGCAATCAGTATGATCGTGACTGGTTTATCCACTTCCTTGTGGCTGACATTGGGAGCGCAGTTTATCGGCGGATTTGTACTGCCTGCGATTCAGATTGGCATCAACACAATGATTTTGCAAAATACAGAGGAATCCTTTGTTGGCCGGGTCAACGGAATTTTAAGTCCGATGTTTATGGGGGCTATGGTCTTAACGATGAGTATGGCCGGCTGGCTGAAAGGGGTATTCAATATTGTTATCATGTATGAAGCCGCGGCGGTTTTGTTCGTTATTGGGGCTCTGCTAATGATCCCGCTTTTCCGCATGAGCGGGATTCGTCCAGAGCTGGAGCAAGGAGAGGCTTAGCAGCTTGATTGGGAAGTACTAATGGAGCTGATGAGTGCTTGTATTTGCAGGGGAAGAAGGGATTTATAATCGATACGGTTACACACACTTTTTTTGGATTAACATTATACGCGGCTATGAAGAAGGAAGGCTGGAGCCGCAAGGAAAAAACAGCTTTCTTCGTAACTGCCGTTGGAGGCTCGCAAATTCCAGACATCGACGTTATTTCTTCATGGTGGGATACGGCGGGGCGTTATCAAATGTGGCATCGGGGTCTTACACATTCGGTATTTCTGGTGCCGATTTGGGCAGCCTTATTCTCAGCAATAAGCTGGCTGTTCTGGAAGGTCAAGGGATGGAAGCTGTATGGGCTTGGTGTTCTGGCCGTATTGATTCACGATACCAGCGACTTGTTTAATGCTTGGGGGACGGGCTATCTGGAGCCTTTTTCGACTCAAAGAATCACTTTCGGTACGATTCCAATTGTCGATTTAACTTTATGGGCGATCATGCTCGGAGGCTTGCTGTATGCCAAGCTGCGCAAGATCAGCCGTCCTCATCATGTCTATAAGCTGGTATGGCTGCTGATGGCATGCCATTTCATTGCCCAATCCGCACAAGGCTATGCTTTGTATGAGCAGCATGCGGGACGTTATGAACAGTTTGCGCTTTCGGCGGGTTTTGTTCCTGGCCAGTTTCAGATGATCGGTAAAAAGAACGGGGTAGTCGAAATAAGCAATGCAACCGCGTTTACAGAACCGAAGCTGCAGGTAGAGCTGAAATCACAGGAGGGCGCCGATCTCGATAAGCTGTTTGCAGCAAATCCGAAAGCTAAAACTTTGTACGAGTGGTCACCGTTCGTTGTTCTTGTTGATAATGAGAAGCAGATTGGCTTGTATGATCCCCGTTTTTATCGCAATGGGCAATCCTTTTTATTTGAGGCTATTGAAAAAGACCTGAAGCAAGGCAAGTAAGCCGTCAATCCCTTGATGTAGGGGAGACGGCTTTTTCTTATAAAAGCCACCTCTAAGACACGAATGTATCTTCATCGAGGGGCAAGAAAACCTGCAAATGAATCGCGGTCGCTCATCTCTGAAGGTGCCTCGATAGAGCTGTTCTTTCTGCCTACTTTTAAATGAATACCATTAATGAAATTCACTCCATGGCTGTCGAACAGCCGTTACGGTCTCTCCTGTTTGAACAGCCTCTTCGAGCAACAGACCCAGGTAATGATCCTGGGAAGCATCCGGCAGTCCATAAAATCCCGGTCCTCCTGCGGCATAAGCGGCCATCTTGTCCAAGCATACCGCGATCGCTATTTCATCGTCATACAGCCGGGCAGGGGCAAACGGATTCTCATACACCCAACGCTCTCCGGCTATAATGCCTTTGAGAAAATATCCTTCTAGGTTACCGTTTTCTCCCCGGTTGATCCGCTTCAAATCTATCTGAAGCGGTGTAGCGAAATCGGCAAGCATCTTCAGACGATCATCGAATATTTCACCACGAACACCTCGGGCTGAAACATGATTGGAGCGAATCCAGGAACGATGCTGATCGCTCGTGAAATCATAAATGCCTAATTTGTCACCATAGTCGATCCAAGCGATTTCACGCTTGGACGTGACAATTTTTTCCTCGACAGGCGGACCGCTGCGATTGGGGCCAGCCACCCAAGGAGATTCGAAACGCATGGCTCGAATTTTGGCTTCCTCGAATCCTACACCCAGCAATTTCCGGATCATATTCATTCCGTGATAAGCTTGTGAGACCGATACGGTCGCCTGGGTTACTGAACCAATCATACCCGAATCGATGATCGCCAGCTGTGCCGCATGGACAGGCTGGAAATGGTACTGCTCAGCCACCTGGATTTTGGCACCGCTTAATGTAAGCTCATGAAGTGCCAACAAACCGTCCAAATCCGGAGCAGGTGGTGTTTCCGCCAGCGCCGGGATGCCTCTTTCGGCCAGCTCGAATAAGAAGTCAGGACAAGCAGAGCGGCTTACCGACACGACTGCAAACTCGGGGCGTTCCCGCTCCAGCAGACTATCTAATGTACGGTATGTGGAAACATTCCATTTCCGCTCCATTTCGCTTCCTTTACCTTCATCTCGTACCACCATGCCAGTTACTTGAAATTTGTCGGGCATCGCTCTAGCGATTCTCAGATAAAACTCCGATCGGAACCCTCCGCCGATGATGCTGAATTGTATGGGCTTGTTCATTGTAAATACTCCCCTAACTGTTTCATTAAGCCTAAAGCTCTTTAGGAAGCAGCCGTCGATAGGACTGGCGGCTAATCCAGAATGGTTGGATACCCTGCAGAGAAATAGTCAGCCCGTTTCATAAATACCTGTTCAATGCGCTCGACAATTTTTCCATCCTGCTCGGATTTTTGTTTCACTTCATTCCATTCCTGGTCCTGTGAGAAAGCTTCCCATTGCCGTCTCCGTTCCTCCATGCTTTCGTATCTCATCGTATAGTACAGTTTGGGCTGTTCCTCTAGATCCTCCCAGAAATCACACACTTCCATGCCAAGTCTGTCGAAAATACCTAACGTATGATCAGAAAAGCGCTTTCGAATCGCATCGATTCTTCCCGGAAAAATCGTATAAATTCTCAATTCGTAGATCATTATTCGTTCACCTCCGATCATCTATTACTTCAATTATAGATAATCATCCATGGCATGAGAAGGAGTGAAAAAATTCATATTAAGTTACTTAAAGTTAACTAATGAATCATTAGGCTTTCGTCAACGACAAGGTTATCGCTGAGTTTGGCCAAGAATTTGCAAAAATACAGAAGAAATAAAAAGGATTGGGCGATCAAGAGCCTGTCAGCGATTAATTTGAAATAGAAAAAAGCTGTCCTAAGGTAGATAAATCTACTTGGGGACAGCTTTTTTAATGGGAGTATGACTTAAACAAATGAAGCCTGGTTCATTTTGCTCTTGGCCAGCTTCAGGTAGCCTTGTACGTTAAGCATTTCACTATCATCAACAAAACGAAGCTTGATCGGTCCGGCCGCATCGATAATATAAGGTTTAAGTGCAGCAGCGCCCCCGCCAATTACGTAAAAGCATTGAATGTCAGGATGCTTCTTCCAGCGCTTTTTGATTAAATCGACGATTTTGGAAGCTGCTCTATTGAAGTACATGTCGATGACGGGTTTCATGGTGGATTGCCCTTCGCCCATGCGGCGTATAGTGAAGTCATTGCGTTTGATACGCTGAACCAGCTTGGCGCGACTTGGGAAACGGTATCCGAATTGATCCTCCACATCCCGGATAATGTTATCCAGGTAGGTAGCAAGACCCATTTGCTCTCCTGTGCTGAATTGGTTATCGATGCTCATTTTGTTCACAACAGGAAAGTCGGTTGTTAACGCGCCCATTTCGCAAATGCCGATGCAGCCGTTATACAGCTCCTCATCTTTTACTTGCAGACTTTCATGGGTCGCCATGTGGAACAAGGCTGCAGCGCCTTCAATGGATACAATAGCTCGGCGAATGGACACTTTGACCTTGCGATTGCGCATATTCGGCGTGGACAGGAAAGTTACTTCGTGTTCACCTACCAAGCGATCTTCGAATGTTTTGTTATAGTAGGAGTAGGTCCGGACAGGCAGTCCTGTTCCGATTACATACTCAGCTTCTTCTGTATTGTTGTAGCCGGTATTTGTCACGGATTGACTGACGATGGCCGCATAAGCCAGTGCGGTCAAAGCGACGATCAAGGATTGATCCGATACGGCTTTGTTATCCGTCTCCTCCAGCTCCACACTATCCTCATTTTCCATGGCCAGCATACCAACGAAATAGCGTTGATTATTTCTGGATAGTCTTGGACTATGGACGACCACATCGAGTGCCTTGAGGGGAGAATCCTCCTCCTGCAAAATATGCCGTTCAAATCCGGGCGCTACAATATTTGGAACCGTTAATGGGTCACGAACACCATCCAGTACTACCTTGATACTGTCATTACCGATATCTATTCCTGCCAACTTCATCTATGAATTCCCTCCTGTCAAATCCACCTGCTTATTTAGTACTAAATTCGCTTCGTACGTTGGAAATCCCTTCGTACTTTAGAACTATTTTCTATAAGTGGCCGTCAGATGAGAAGGTTTTTTCGTCCAATGTGACGAATAATATCATATTCTAGCGAGGATTGTAAATTTGTGCCAATTAGAAAGGGCGGACAAGAAATTGATATGGGGCAAAAAGCGTTATACATTCGTCATCATTCCTGATGCTAACAGCTCTGTTCGTCGTTTCGAGGTGCCCAAGCTGATCCCTTACATCGCCGGTGCAGGTTTATTAAGTTTAGTTATCGTAACCTTGACTTTATATGTTCTTCATGCAAGAACAGCAATGGTTGCGAGTGATTTGCAGACGCGTGTAAAAAGTCAGGATACCTTATACGCAACAACGGTTCAGGAGAAGAATCAAACGATTGAGCAGCTGCAAAACGAGGTTATCAATCTATCCCGTCAAACTTCGGATATGAAGACCCAAATCGATGATATTCGAAAGCTGGAAGATGAAGTTCGGACTATAACGGGGTCTGACAAGACCACAGCTGCGGCAAATTCGGCATCTAGCGGATTAGCAATGGGAGGGACCAATCGTCCTGCGACCGATGACGAGGTTCAGGATATGCTTGAACAGACCCGAACGCTGCTGTCTGACATGAATGAAGAAGTGGACAAACTGAAACACAGCATTGTTAATACCAAGGAGGCAGCGTTGGCTGTTCAGAAGAAGCAGCGCGTCACCCCTACAATTTGGCCTGTAGATAGCCGGACTATTACCTCCGGGTTTGGGCTAAGGCAGGATCCGTTTACATTTCGTCCCAGCTTTCATAGCGGGTTCGATATTAGTGCGCCGCTAAACTCCAAGGTTCATGTTACCGCGGATGGTGTTGTTCAGTCTACAGGAAGTGATTCGCTGCATGGCAACAATATTGTTGTAAGCCACTCAGACGGATTGCAGACCTGGTATATGCATTTGAATAAAATTAATGTGGATAAAGGCGAAAAGGTAGAAAAAGGCCAGGTAATCGGGCTTGTCGGTTCAACCGGAAGAAGCACAGGCAATCATTTGCATTACGAAGTATTGAAAAACGGTGTAAGTATTGATCCGAAACCGTTTTTAAAATAGTGTGAAAGAAGGTTGCTTTATGTTTAAAGGAAAAAAACATGCGGTAGACCTCCATACAACCGATACGCTAATTGGCGAAGGTACTGTATTTGAGGGGAAAATCAAGTCGGAAGCAAGCATTCGTATCGAGGGTCAAATTAACGGGGATGTGGAATGTGCGGGTGATGTTACCGTAGGAGAGCTTGGAGTGGTCAAATCGAACATTATTGCGAGAGATGTTATTCTGGCGGGGACTGTGAATGGCAATGTGCTGTGCAAAGGCAAGCTGACCATCCGTTCAACAGGCAAGCTGTTTGGAAATACGACGGCCCAGTCGCTTATTATCGATGAAGGTGGTATGTTCCAAGGGATGAGTAAGATGGAAAACGGTGCTTCCCAGCCCGAAAATCAGGAAAAAGCTGTGCAGCAGGGCAACCCGTATCAACCTGTCACAACATCACCAACCTGGCAATAATTTTATTGATTCATTAACAAATAATTTAGGGGCACGTACTGGAACAACGCTGGGTACGTGCCTTTTTATGTTAAAAGCAGGAAAATGAATTGATCTTGTAGAATACCAAATCTTAACGGATTCGTGGTAACAAGAAGCCTGTTACAAGATATACAGCCTTATGACATCTAGTGTAATGGGGGATGATTAATGGGGGTAAATGAAGGCAACTTTTACTCGGTACCACTTGTGGTTTTATCCATTGTAATTGCCATCTTTTCATCATATGTATCACTGGACTTATCTCATAAAGCACGTTCATCCTCGAACCGAATGACCCGGAACTTGTTCTTGATTTACAGCTCTTTTTCCTTGGGTATCGGGATTTGGACTATGCATTTTGTTGGGATGTTAGCGTTTCATACACATTTTCCGGTTTCCTATAATCTATTGCTCACTGGCATTTCTTTTGTCATACCCATCCTTACTTCGTTTATTGCTTTCAGGCTTGCGAGCCGTTTGAAGACGTACAGGTTTATTTTTGCATGCTTTTGCATGGGTGTGGGTATTAGCTCCATGCATTATATTGGAATGGCCGCTTTAGAAAGCTCATACTCCATTAAATATGATCCGGTACTGTTTGCGGTATCCGTTTTTATCCCAATTGGGGTATCTTTCATATCCATGTTCCGAATGTTTCAGGATTTCCTGGACGGCTGGGGCAAATTGGCGAACGCACTCTTATTGGGAGTAGGTATTTCGGGCATGCATTATACTGGGATGAGCGCTATGCACTTTACCGTGGGCATGAGTCATTCACCTCCTGGTAATTCGCTTTTTGCTCAACTGATGAGCTATGTTATGGAAACTACGAGCTTATCCTACGTTGTATGCTCCGCTTTATTTTTACTAGTTGGATGTGTATGCTTCGGTGCTCACTTAGATAGAAGGCTGGCTTATGAGGCGGCGAGTAAAAACGAGCTTCATTTTCAATCGCTTTTTGAACACAGTCCGGATATTGTATGCTCGATCGATTTACAAGGAAGAATTGTTTCTGCTAATGGAGCGACTGAAAAGTTACTCGGTTATTCCAAAAACGAGCTAAAAGAACGAATGAGTACGGAATTCATTGTGCCTGAGGATTCAGAAAAATTCGAGCAACTGTTTGAGAATGTAAAACATGGCATGCCGCAAAACTATGAAATCCATTCCATTCATAAACAAGGCTTTATTATGGAATTCAGTGTGACAACCATTCCGATCATGTTCAGGAAAAAAGTTATTGGAGTGTTTGCCATAGCCAAGGATATAACAGAGCGCAAGCGTAACGAGGAGCGGCTGCGGAGGGCTGAGAAGTTTGCCATGGCAGGGCAGCTTGCCGCCGGAATAGCTCATGAGATCCGAAATCCGTTAACTACCGTTAGGGGAATGACTCAATTGATAAGAGAGGGTATCTCTAAACAGAGCTACTTTGATCTTATGCTCAGCGAAATGGGACAGATTGAATCCATCCTGTCTGAATTTCTATTGCTGGCTAATCCCGGGGAGTTTAAAACAAGCAATCTCCATGAGATCCTAACAAATATTGTCATGCAGATGGATGCACGGGCGCTTCTGAGCAACATCCATATTTTGGTTGAGTACGAAACAGATACGCCGTGGATTTTTTGCGATGAGAATAAAATCAGACATGTTTTTAACCATGTATTAGTAAATGCGATAGAATCTATGAATGATGGGGGGGATATTAACGTACAAATATGCTTTG
This sequence comes from Paenibacillus sp. GCM10027630, assembly GCF_042676305.1. Lineage (NCBI taxonomy): Bacteria > Bacillati > Bacillota > Bacilli > Caryophanales > Paenibacillaceae > Paenibacillus > Paenibacillus sp. GCM10027630. The sequence continues at coordinate 270,589 of NZ_JBHTGY010000010.1, forward strand.
TAGACGACGACAAGGTTCAGATTCGATTCACTGACCAAGGCGTTGGAATTCCCGATGAGTGGCAGAATAAGCTAGGGGAACCCTATTACAGCACCAAGGATAAGGGGACCGGGATTGGCTTAATGATAAGCTATCAGATTATTCATGAGCACAACGGTGAAATTCATATATATAAAGCCGGCAGAAGGGGCACGGTAGTAGATATAACTTTGCCTGTGACAGCAGAGGGATAGCGGGCTTGCTGGTTTCAATTCTATAAGATTTTTTAGTATTTGCTTGTATACTCACCCTCCTGGAACAGGTACAATAGTAGTTAGCATCAGCATATATTTTCATTTGTAGCCGAGGAGGAGTTTGATGCTGGGAAAGTTTAAAATCAACAGGCGCAGTGTTCTGCTAACCTGGCTTCTATCCTACCTGGCTGTTTTGCTGCTGCCTGTAGCTATGAGTGTAATCGTATACATTAAATCAAGTGATACCTTGGTTAATGAAATACATCAGGCAAATGAATCTCTATTGAAGCAAGTTCGTGAGGTTATGGACAATCAATTCGCAACTATGGAGCGGCTGAATTTCGAGCTGACCTGGAATATGAGAGTTCGGCAGCTGTTCTCTAATAAATATCAAATTTACCCTAATGAATATTTATATGACCTGCATCAGATTACTCAAGATCTTCTTATGTACAAAACTTCCTATTCTCTAATTGATTTGTTCTATATTTATTTATCCGGCCCCAACAAGGTTCTTTTACCCGATCTCTATAGGGATGCCCCGTTTGCTTACGAATTGATGCATAAGACGAATTCTTTTTCATATGACCAATGGATCAATACTTTGAATCAAAAGGAAAAAAAAGGATTTATCCCAATGGTTCGTGTGGATGAAAACGGTAAACAAAGGAAGACGGTAGCTTATATTAGCCGCTACCGTATAGAGTCGGGAGAAACCGAAGGAACTAACGTTATTATGATCGATCAGTCTCGTATTCTTCGTGCCATTGAGAATATGGAGCTGTTCAATAAAGGGCATGTACTGATCTTGAACGAAGCCAACGAGCTTCTCGTTTCAAGCTCAAACGATAGCGAACGTCTGCTGCATGACATTCCATTCGGCCAAGAAATGCCGGGATCGAAGTTTTTTTTCTGGGAAAAGGACGGGCAAAAGTATGAGATCACTTATATCCAGTCCGATCGCTCCAAGCTGAAGTATTTGTCCATCATTCCAAGCCTGCTGTTCTGGGAGAAGGCTGAGCAGATCCGCAAGCTTACTTATATGAGTATTATTATTAGCTTGCTTGGCGGCTGCCTGCTAACGTACTTTTTTCTGCGAAAAAATTACAATCCGGTCCGCAGGCTGGTCCGTGCATTCTCGGAAAAGACAGATGTTCTCCAAAAACCGGGACATGATGAATTCAGCTTCATTCAACAAGCCGTTGATCACACTTTGGTTGAATTGGCGAAAATTATGTCCGAACGAAAAAAACAGCATCATATTTTGCGTTCGAATTTTGTAGGCCGTTTATTAAAGGGGAAATTGGATCAAATTCCTGTAGACGAATCCTTGGCAACCTTTAATATGCGGTTCATTACCGATGATTTTGCCGTTATTCTGCTGTATGTTCAGGAAAGCAGCTCTTTTAATGAAAGAATTCAGCAGATAGGCCCAACAGATCCGCAGAAGCTGATGCAGTTTATTATTACCAACGTCATAGAAGAATTAGCTTTACAGCATCATCAAGGCTTTGTTACAGAGATTGAAGAGACTTTGGTCTGTTTAATCAACTTCTCACCTGGAACTAATGAGGATCGTATGCAGCAGTTGGTTGCGATCGCCCGCGAGGCGCAATCCTTTTTGATGACGAAGTACCATATCGGCTTAACGCTTTCTATCAGCGGCATACACAGCGAATTGGCAGGGATCTCCCAAGCCTATTTGGAGGCGCTCGATGCGATGGAATACAAGCTGGTTATGGGAAGCAAAGAGATTTTATCCTATGATGAAATTCATCAGAGTGTTGCCGCGGAAGATTCAGATACAGGCTATTATTACCCGCTGCAGGTCGAGCAGCAATTAATTAATTATATCAAAATCGGTGACTTTACGATGGCGCGTCAAACATTGGATGAAATCATCGAACGCAATTTTAACCGAACTTTCATGTCGGTGCCGATAGCCCGCTGCTTAATGCTGAATTTGGTCAGCACGATGATCAAAACGATTAGTGAGCTTGGTGATTTTCAAGACAGTGTCTTGATAAGAAATCCGAGACGAATCGAGAAATGGATTGAACAAATAACGACCTGCCAAACTATAAAAGAGATGCAAGTGCAGATAACGGAGTTTCTAGGAAAAGTATGTGAATATACCGCTAACAAACGTCAGCAAAATATTCAGCAATCCCGGCAGCGAACGCTTGATGAGAGAATTCACCAAATTATTGAATACATTAATCAGAACTTCAACGATCCGAACCTTAACATTTCCATGATTGGGAGCCATTTTGACATGAAGCCCGCATACCTGTCCAAGCTGTTCAAAGATCATACAGGAGAAGGCTTGCTGGACTCGATTAATAAAACCAGGCTTGAAAAAGCCAAACATTTAATAGAAGATCGTAAAAAGAATATAAGTGACGTTGCCATAGATGTAGGTTTCAATGATGTTAACGCATTTATCCGCACATTTAAGAAATATGAAGGGATTACTCCCGGTAAATACAAGGAAATGAAAGATCAATGAGCTGCTTAAGAGCGGCTTTTTTCTTGCCCAAAATGGGCTTTTTTTGTGTTTTTACGCATTTTGCATATTAAATTGTATGTTTTGAATAGTCTGATAATTGTTTTTGCAGATGAGATTGGCAATAATTGCGATTACAAATTTGGAAGCGCTGTCATATAATCAAGTCATGAGAAATATCTCATATGAATCGAAATTCGGTTAAGCCGAAATATCAAGGAGGTCTTCCACTTATGAAGAGAAAGAAGAAAATCGCTTCTACAATTGTTGTAACTACTGTAATGAGCACGATGGTTATGGCTTGCTCTACAACAACACCGGCGCCTGCTTCAGACACCAAGACCCCTGCACCTGCAGCCACAACTGGAACTGCAACCACATATCCTATGAAGACAGACAAAACCTTAACCTATTGGGGCGAGCTTCCGGGCAACTTGACTGGCGTAAAATCAACCCATGCGGATACTCCATTTTTCACTGAATGGCAAAAGAGAACCGGTGTTCCATTAAAGTTTAGTGCGCCTCCAACCAACCAAGCGAAGGAAGCTTTAAACGTAATGCTGGCATCTGGCGATCTTCCTGATATGATCGAATTCAACTTCCTTAAGGATTTCCCGGGAGGACCGGAAAAGGCGATTAAAGACGGCTACATTCTGAAATTGAATGATCTGATCGATAAAAATGCACCAAATCTTAAAAAATATTTAAAGGAACATCCAGATGTTGACAAGATGGTCAAGACAGATAACGGCAGTTACTATGCGTTTCCATTTATTCGCGGCGATGAAGCCTTGATGGTGTTCCAAGGTCCTATAGTTCGAAAAGACTGGCTCGATGAACTGGGATTGCCAATTCCGCAAACAATCGATGATTGGACCGCTATGCTAAAAGCATTTAAAGAAAAGAAAGGTGCAACAGCGCCATTCACAACGAACAGTAAACCGCGTGTATTTAATGATTTCAACAACGGACATTTCATGGGCGCTTACGGAGTTACTCGCGATTTCTATATGGAAGGCGGTCAGATCAAATTCGGACCTGCCGAGAAGGGCTACAAAGATTTCCTTGCTTTATACCGCAGCTGGTACGAACAAGGCTTGCTGGATAAAAACATCGCTACCGTTGACCAGAAGGCATGGGATTCTAACATTGCTTCCGGCGCATCAGGTGCAACAGTTGGTAATGCAGGAGGCGGAATCGGTAAATGGCAGCCGCTTGTTGAAGCTAAGGATCCTAAAGCCTTGCTAGTAGCTACCCCTCAACCGGTCTTGAAAAAAGGCGATACAGCCAAGTTCGGACAAAGAGATATCCCTTATTCATTTGGCGGTATGGTAGCGGTGACTGCTAAATCGAAAAATGCTGAATTGGCTGTTAAGATGCTCGATTATGGTTACGGCGAAGAAGGACATATGTACTTCAATTTCGGAACTGAAGGCGTGAGCTATAAGATGGAGAACGGTTATCCGAAGTATTCAGATATCGTAATGAAGAACCCGGATAAATTGGCTCCAGCGCAAACACTTTCCTTGTATACTCGTGCAAACTATAACGGACCTTTCGTTCAAGATAAGCGTTATATCGAGCAATATTTAGCACTTCCTACTCAACGTGATGCCATTGGTATCTGGGCTAAGACGGAAATGGCTAAATACCAAATGCCTCCAGTTACACCAACACCGGAGGAAAGCTCCGAATTCGCTAAAATCATGACGGATGTCAATACATTGGTGGATGAAATGACATTAAAAATCATTTTGGGCGCAGAACCGTTGGATAGCTTCGAGAAGTATATGGATAAGCTGAAATCCGTTAAAATCGACCGCGCTATTGAAATTCAAAAGGCAGCTTTGGATCGTTACAACAAACGTTAATCTTTCATGCTAACCGCGGGGGAGGGCCGGGAAGCCCTCCCTTTTTTAGAGAAGAATCCGGATGTATAGAGACAAATAATTTTGTGGAAGGAGGGGTATGAGATGGCAAAAACAGTACAAATATCGGCTACCAGATCAGCAACTAATACTAAACCAACCTTTATGAGGCGGTTTATCCGAGATTTTCTGTTAAATAAATATTTATATGTAATGATGATTCCCGTCATTGTCTATTATGGTGTTTTTCACTACGCCCCTATGTATGGAGCTATAATCGCCTTTAAAGACTATACCCCTATAAAAGGCATTTTGGGTAGTGAATGGGTCGGTTTGGCTCACTTTAAAGACTTCTTTGGCAGCTATTACTTTTGGCGTATTTTAAAAAATACCGTTCTAATCAGCGTATATTCACTATGCTTTGAATTTCCGGCTCCGATTATTTTGGCCATTCTGATTAATGAAGTTCGTCATCAGATGTTCAAGCGAGTCGTTCAATCTATCACCTATATGCCTTATTTTATTTCTATGATTGTCATTTGCGGTATGATCAGCGATTTTACTAATGCTGACGGTATTATTAACAATTTCCTTACTTATTTTGGTTATGACGGCAAGGCCATATTGCAAAAACCTGAGTTATTCCGAAGCGTTTATATTATTTCTGAAATTTGGCAAAAAATCGGCTGGGAGTCGATTATTTATATTGCGGCTTTGATGGGGATCGATCAGGAGCAGTATGAGGCTGCTCGTATGGATGGTGCCAACCGCTGGAAACAAATTCTTAATATTACATTGCCGGGAATTATGCCGACTATCGCCATCATGTTCATTTTGCGGATGGGTAATCTATTAAATGTAGGCTTTGAGAAAATCATCCTGCTCTATAATCCGGTTACTTACGAGACGGCAGATGTCATCTCCTCCTTCGTATATAGGAAAGGTTTGCTGGAGTTTGCTTGGAGCTACAGCTCGGCTGTCGGAATATTTAATTCCGTGATCAACCTGATTCTGTTAATTACAGCTAACTATATAAGCCGCAAGGTGAATGAGAGCAGCTTGTGGTAAAGTAAAGGAGGGACTTAAGTCATGACGAGAGATCAAAGTGTTTCCAGCAAATCGTTTGATATATTCTTATATCTAATATTGACAGTCTTAGTAGTAATAACTCTGTATCCACTGCTATATGTTGCTTTTGCGTCCATCAGTGATGCTAATCAGCTGATTTCTCACAAAGGCCTGCTATATAGACCGCTTGGATTTAGTATTGAAGCTTACAAAAGTGTATTTAAAAATCCGGGTATTTTAACAGGATACCGCAATACTCTTTTTATAGTAGTCGTGGGAGTTACTCTTAATTTATTTATGACTGCTTTGGGAGCTTATGTTTTATCACGTAAAAATGTTATGTGGAACAAAGTATTTATTTTTGTTATTGTGCTTACGATGTTTTTCAACGGCGGGTTGATTCCCATGTATCTGGTTGTAAAAGGCGTTGGTTTGATCGACTCCTTATGGGCTCCCATCATTCCGTTTGCTATCAGCACTTTTAATCTAATTATTATGCGGACTGCATTCATGTCTGTACCTGACAGCCTTGAGGAATCGGCCAAGATCGATGGAGCTAATCATTTCACCATTTTGTTTCGCATCATTCTGCCGCTGTCGATGCCGGTTATCGCTGTAATGATCTTGTATTATGCGGTTGATAAGTGGAACGGTTGGTTCTACTCCTCGATTTTTATTAAGGACCGGGAGCTGTTCCCGCTTCAATTGATTCTCCGCGAAATTCTGATTGCCAATCAGACGGACAGCATGGCAGCAGGCGCTAGTGCGGGCGACCAGTTCCAGCTCGGTGAAACGATCAAATACGCTACTATTATGGTAGCAACAATACCTATTCTGTGCGTGTACCCTTTTGTGCAGAAATACTTTGTAAAAGGGGTTATGGTTGGTGCTTTAAAAGGATAATTATAAAAAAAGACTGTTCATTCTCCCTTAGAAGTCAGGGGATGGATGAACGGTCTTTTTATTGTAAATATCATCACAAAACTGCAGAAAAATCCATTAATTTTTGTAGGAAATTAGAATAGTAGTGATATAATTGAAAGAAAAATGTCGAAATTCCTATAGAAATACTCCGTGTAAATACTAGAAAGGAATTGGGATGTCAGGGAGGTACATTTTTCTTGAAAAGAAAATGGAATAATGCCATTATTTTATGGTTTACGCTGCTGCTTTTTACCGCGGCTATTTCTTTACCTGCCTCGACAGCGGAAGCTGCAAACATAGTAGTGCAGGATGATTTCACAGCTAATACTAACTTGTGGAATTACATAGGTTCCGCTCAACGTACATCAAATGGCTTGATGATGCTTACACCGTCTGCACAAAATAAGGTGGGTACGGTCTGGCTGAAGCAGACTTTGGCGCCTCCTTATGTAGCCACTTTCAAATATTGGATGACAGGTCCGGGACCTTCGCCTTCAACAAATGTAACAGACGGTGCGGATGGGATTGTATTCATGTTCAATAAGCTTCAGAATACTTCGCCGGTCAGTGGAGGAGGTATGGGGTTTGAGGTCGGGAATGGGTATGGGGTGGAATTTGACTCCTATTCCAATGAGTGGGATCCAAGCAGCAATCATATTTCTTTATTCAAAAGTACCCCTGACCATAGAGTAACTGGATCGCTTATTGGTCAGGTGAAGGACAACACAATAGAGAATAACAACTGGCATGATGTAAAGGTTATTGTTAATCCCGGGTCTGTGCAAGTATTTATGGACGGTTCTTCGAAAGTCAACTGGACAGGTACTTTGGATCAAACCTACAGCGGAATAGGGTTTACAGCGAGTACAGGCTATTACTACAATACGCAGTATATTGATAATGTTGTAATCTCTAAACCGGCATCGGTAGAATCTATCATTTCAGATAAACAAAGCGGCACCTATAGAATCGGCGACGTGATTCCGATCAAGGTGAAATTTAATGATACGGTAACAATCAATGCTTCCGCCCCGCCACAGTTAAGTATGAAAACGGGAAAAACAGCTGTTTATGCAGGAGGCAGCGGTACAAATACGATAACGTTCAATTATACGGTCCAACAAGGAGAGTATGTTACGGATTTGGATTATGCTTCAGCTAATGCATTGACAGGCGGAATAACCGACAGTAATGGATTTACAGCTGTACGGACGCTGCCCGTTCCCGGAGCAGCTGGAAGCTTAAGCGCGGCATTTGATCTCAATCTGGATACCGGCTCGATATTGATTAATAACGGAGAGTTAAGAACCAACACGACTGCCGTGAATTTGCAAATAAAACCTGCCTATTCCGGTTCGATTCAGATGAGCTTATCTAATAATGGGGGAACCTCCTGGTCGGCTTGGGAGTCTTTTGCAGCAGTGAAAGCATGGAATCTTACAACGGGGGACGGTACGAGAACCGTTTCAGTACGTTTCAAGAATAGCGCTGGAGCAGTAAGCCAAGTGTATTCCGCTACAATCGAACAAGATTTGACGCCGCCGGCGCCGCCATCGTTCACGCCCAGCCTGACTACTAATACAAACAGCGATGTACAGCTGACCATCCATTTCCCTGCTGATGCAACGGCTGCCCGTAAATACAAATTGGGAGCTAGCGGAGTCTACAGTGATTATACAGGTCCGGTTACAATCGCAGCAAATACTGTGGTATATGCACGGGGGCAGGATGCTTTTGGAAACTGGTCAACGGAAGCTCCTTACACAATCAGCAATATTGATAAGACGCCTCCAATCGGCTCTTTGAAGTTTAGCAATGATGCAGAAATAACGAATACACTTGGAGTTACGCTCCAGCTTACTGCTTCTGACATAGGTGTAGGCGGTATTCAAATGCAATTACTTTATGATGGAGAAAGTACTTGGCCTTCAACCTGGGAAACGTTTTCTACTACAAAAGCGAGGACATTAACGCCAACCGACGGTTCGAAATCCATTTCGGTTCGATTCAAGGATGGAGTTGGCAATATAAGCTCGATTTATACGAAGAGCATCATTTTAGACAGAACAGCACCACTGCCTGCTGCATTGACCGCAAGTCCAGGAGGGGCTGTTTATACGAGCGGTAATGTAACGATGACAATTGAATATCCTTCAGATGCTGTGCAGAAGCAGTATAAACTGGCAGCTGACGGATTGTATGAGAAATATACCGGACCATTTACAGTTAACGGAAATAAAACGATATATGCCCGCAGCATGGATGCGGCTGGCAATATGTCGGTGGAGACATCTTACACGGTAAGCAATATTGATACAACTGCGCCAATCGGAAGCATATCGATCAATGGTGGAGCGGCAGCAACGAACAATGTAAACGCAATGCTGCAGCTGACTGCATCCGATATTGGCGTTGGCGGCATTACAATGGAGCTGTCCGATAATGGGTCTGTCTGGAGTGCGCCGATAGCATTCAACCCGAGTCTCAGCCGGACATTGGCAAATGGCGACGGGATCAAGACGGTTTACATTCGCTATAAAGACAGTCTGGGTAACACGAGCCCGGTATACAGCGATAGTATTATGCTTGATACAACGGAGCCTGCTCCGGCAGTGTTCACATCGACTCCGAGCGGCTATACAACAGGCAATGTAAACTTATCCATCGAGTTCCCGGCGGATGCTGTGCAGAAGCAGTTTAAGCTTGATTACAGTGGTATTTACATGGATTACACAGCGCCGATTGTATTAACTTCGAATCAAACCATTTATGCCAAAAGCAAAGATGCTGCAGGCAATTGGTCTACGGAAGCACAGTACAATATGAACAAGATTGATAGAACCGCACCTGTGGGAGCTATTGCCACCTCTATTCTTTCGGGCGCGACCAGTAATAGAACTATTACGCTGCTGTTGAGCGCAACTGACGCTGGGGCAGGCGGAATTGAAATGCAGCTTTCCAACGACGGGGCATGGGGAAGCAGTGCATGGGAATCTCTTCAGGCTACGCGCAGCTGGGAGCTTTCGGAAGGTGACGGCACGAAAACAGTCTATGTTCGCTTTAGAGACAGCCTTGGTAATATCAGCCAGCCCTACAGCAGTACCCTAGTACTGGATAGGGCAGCTCCGGCAGGTCCAGAGCTTACGGCTTCACCCAACGAATATACCAGTGGAAATGTGAGTATAACCATAACGTATCCATTGGATGTGGTTGATAAAAAATATAAGTTAGGCTCAGCGGGGAATCCTCAAGCTTACGAATCGCCTCTCATGCTGTCAGTAAACGAAGCTGTATACGCATGGGGCTACGATGCGGCCGGCAATCGTTCACCGGAAGCCTATATCGTAATCAGCAATATTGATAAAACAGCTCCGACAGGCAGCATTTCGGTGAATAGCGGAGCTCAGGTGACAGGTAATGTGTATAGTGTGAGCGGTAACGTCTACGGGCTGGGAGTAACCGGAAGTATATACACTTCGTTGAATATATGGGCAACAGACAGCGGAGCTGGAGGCATTCAAATGCGGTTCTCCAATGACCAGTCTGCCTGGACTGATTGGGAACATTATAAGCCGTCTAGAAGCTGGACGCTTACCGATGTACCTGGAATTAAGACGGTACACGCCCAGTTCAAGGACAGCTTGGGCAACCAAAGCTCTACCGTAACAGGTTCCGTTTACTATGATCCTGCTATTCTGGGGGCGAAGTTTACTTCCAATCTGACGGAATATACAAATGAGAATGTAACGGTTACTATTGATTTTCCATTAAGCGCAACATCCCGAGATTATTCGTATGATGGAACTACTGTAACTCAAGCTGCTATTTCCAGCTCAATCATCCTAAACCGCAATACGACCATTGTTGCGGTTAGCTCAGACGGAATTCATCCTTCCGTAACTACAAGCTATACGGTAAATAACATCGATAAGGAAGCGCCAAGCGCTTCAATTTCCATTGCGGGTATAGTGGAAGGAGCGCCCACGAATTTATCTGAAGTGAGACTTTTGTTGGATTCAAAGGACACCGGCGGTTCTAACGGATTGCAAATGCAGTTTAACCTGAGCGATACATCAGGCTGGACTTCATGGGAGAACTACTCGGCGAGTAAAAGCTGGAGCCTCCTAGGCGGTGATGGCACGAAAACCGCACAAGCCAGATTCAGAGATGCAGCCGGGAATGTAAGCAGCATTGTTTATGCTTCACTGGTGCTTGACAGAGTAGGACCTGAAGGTCTGCTGATCACTGCTGCTCCGACAAGCTGGACTAACGGTTCGGTAACCATTGACGTTTATTATCCTGTGGATGCCCTTATCAAACAGATTAAACTCGGTTCTGTAGGACGTTTTGCAGCTTATACAGGTACTCTTTCGTTAACAGCTAATGATATCGTATATGCACGAGCCCAAGATGCCGCAGGCAACTGGTCTTCAGAGACTCAGCTGAGCATAGCCAACATTGATCGTGCTGCTCCTGTCGGAACCGTGAAAATCGTTGACCGGAATGGGGGCGGATTAACGAATCAATTGCAGGTGGATCTGCTCCTTACTGCTACAGACACGGGTGGAGCTCTTATGGGGATGATGCGGTTTTCAAATGATTCCTTAGGCTGGTCGGATTGGGAAGCTTATAAGGAAACCAAGGCTGGCTGGAGCTTGATTGAGGGAGACGGAATAAAGACAGTCTATGTGCAATATAAGGATACCGCTGGCAATATTAGCACAGATATTATCCAAGCCAGCATTATTTTGGATACATTAGGTCCTGCTGCACCAGTGGCGACAGCCAATCAAACTTCATATACGAAAGATGATGTGAGGGTTGAGATCGTTTATCCAATGGATGCGGTTGAGAAAGTATATAGGATCGATTTAGGCGGTTATGTTAATTATGTGGCTCCTTTATCAATCACAGTGAACGGTACCGTCTATGCTAAGGGCAGAGATGCTGCAGGGAATTGGTCCGCAGAGACTGCATTGAATATAACAAAAATCGATAAGACGCCTCCAACTAAGGGAACCATTCAAATTAACGGAGGTGCCGCGTTAACCAAAGATCGGCAGGTAACCCTGCAGCTCACGGCAAGCGATGGCGAATCCGGTGTGACCGGAATGCGTTTTTCATTAAATGGATTGGACTGGGATGCCTGGGAGTCTTTTACCTCTACAAAAGAATGGTCCTTCTCCGTGGGCGATGGCTTGAAGAAGCTGTATGTGCAGTACCGCGATGCGGTAGGCCACGAGAGTTCGGATGCCGATTTAGCGGTAGACTCCATTATTTTGGATACGAAGGGACCTGATCCGGCAAGCTTCAGCGTATCTGCCTCAAGTGCCACCAAGGATGATGTGATAGTTACAGTTCTGTATCCTGCTGATTCAGTGGCGGAGAGCCGTCAATACAAGCTGGGAAGCGGGAGTGTATATAATGCATATGCAGGTGCGATTTCACTAAGTGTGAACGATGTGGTATATGCACAATCCATGGACGAAGCTGGCAATCGGTCTGCAGAAGCTTTCATCGGGATTAACTATATCGATAAGCAAGCTCCTGTCGGTACCATTACAATTGATGGAAATGCAGCACAGGCAGCATCCTATGAAGTGGTGCTGCAGCTTAGCGCGATCGATGCCGGTGTTGGTGGGGTGGAAATGCAGTTTTCCAATGATGGTGCGCAATGGTCTGAGTGGGAAGCCTATACCTCACTCAAAGCGTGGCGTTTACCTTATGGAGCAGGGACGAAGACGGTGTTTGTCCGGTATCGAGACAGCCTGGGCAATACAAGTGAAGCTTCCGACAGTATCGTCATTCAAGGTGATTTTGCCGACGTAGCCGAGGATAAGGAGCTATTGACACCTGACGACTTCCTTAATGGTAATTCGGCATTGGACAATGTTCTGACGGACCTAAGGCTGCAGTTGACAGGTACGAAGGGCACAGCGATTAGTTGGGGAACGAACAGCTTATTGGTAAGCTCTAACGGTACAGTAGAGCGGCCAAGCTTTAATGAAGCGGACGTACCGGTTATTTTAACAGCGACTATCAGTAAAAATAGCGCGTTCACAACCAAGTCATTCCCCCTTATAGTAAAAAAGATTAATGTGTCCGACGAAGGGACCTTATCCCAGCTGGACACTAACATAGGGCTGCTCACTCCGGCATTTACGCCTGATGTATTCGACTATACGGTTAAGCTTTCAAAGCAAACGACCGAATTGGAGTTAACGCCGGTACTCAGCAACAGCTCAGCGAGCTTGACCATTAACGATACGGCAACGAAAGCTGTTTACAGCAATGGTGTTGTGAAAGTAAGTGAATTGAAGATGGGAATGAATGACGTCAGCTTAAAGGTTACAGCCTCGATAACGGGAGGAAGCCATAACGATTATATAATCCATCTGTTTAAAGCTTCGGATGAAAAGGAGATTATGAGCTTTAGTTTGAGCGGCGAAGTGAAGCCTGCCGTTATCGATGCGGAGACAGGAACCATTACTGCGACAGTTCCTTATGCATTTGACCGCACAGGGCTTACAGCTCAGATCAGCGTGTCACCCGATGCTGTGATGAACATAGATCTCGCTCTTGCAAGAGATTACACTCATTCTTTTACGATTCTGGTGACAGCTCAAGACGGTACAGAGCGGTTTTGGACAATAGAGACGAAGGAAGCACCTGCTGAATTAGGGGCTCCAGTACCAATCCTGCCCGACAAACCGTTAACGTTTACCAATGGGATCTCATTGAATTTTAACGGTGTTACTTTGGCACCAGGCGCAACGATGACGATGGAGGCGATAGAGCCCGCAGTAGCAGGTACCCAATTGGTAGCAGCTGGGGCCGTGGCCGAATTTACTCTACAGGGTATGACCCTTAACGGTGAACAAGGCGTCGAGCTTGCACTGCCGATTCATTCAAACGTAGATCCGAATCAGGTCGGTCTCGCAATTTTCTACTATGATGGAATAGCTTGGCAGGAACAGCCTTCTGTAATTCGTGGGAATACGGTTGTGACGACGGTATATCACTTCTCAACCTATGGTGTGCTCACATCGGATAATGCCAAACTATCCGGTCTTGCTGTAACGGATGGCGGTGTTTTAGCGGATGCTTATCAGCAGGGACAAAAGGATTATATGATTTTCGTGGACACGCTGACAAAAAGTATTAGGCTAAAGCCTACTACAGCTGAAGCGCATGCGAAATGGTCCGTTACTGGAGCAGCATATATGGAGCTGCCGGGGGGGATTGTACAAGTCCAAGTGGATCAAATAAGCAAGTTCGGCATTACTGTAACAGCGAGAGACGGCAGCACCGTTCAAACGTACACACTGCATATCAACCGACTGCTTGCTTACGCCTCTTCCAATGAAGCAGGTAATGAGATTCAGCTCATGTTCCGTGAGAAGCTGGCCGTACAGCCGCTCGTTGGTACCCAGTTTACTCTGGCTGGTACAACTTCGATAGTGCAGTCCGCACAAATAATGCCGGTTGCCAGGGAAGGGACGCTGTTAACACTCAAGCTGTCCAAACCGCTGAACGATGCCGGGCAAGGAAGTATGCATCTGTTTGTAACAAACCTTAGCACGGCTGCCGGGAATAACTTCGAACTGGGAGCAATTCCGGTTTTCACACCCCGGTATGTGATTGATTTGAAGCATCAGCTGGATAAACAATCTAACGGAATCGGAATTGATGATGTTGTCAGCTGGCAGAGAACTCGAACCGATGTAACATTAGATCAGCAAATAGACAAGTTTGACCTGTTGTTTCTGCTGGATTTGATTCAACCGTTAAGCTCACAGGAAGTGGATTAAGCTACAGAATACAAGCCCATTCTTCAAGCCACACTGAGGATGGGCTGTTTTTTTGCCTATAGAATTTATATGTTTCGGGGCTCCCCGCAAAGTATTTGAATCAACTTCGAAGCAAGACCCCACTTTGTGCGGATATTTATGCTCTGTCAGCAACCTTTTACAGAACATGGCCGTCTATATGAATAACTCCGGAGCAAGTTAAGGTCATACAAATATAATTTCACAATGAAAAGGATGAGAATAATGAAAAAGCTACTTTCAGTTATTACTACTGCTGCGTTAGTTTGCAGCTTGTCGGCAGGTTCTGTATTTGCATTTTCAGATCTGGATTCAGCGGAAAAGGCACCGATCCTTCAGCTAAAGGATAGAGGAATTGTTGCGGGCGTGGATAGCGAGCATTTTGCGCCGCGGGGTACAATCAGCTTTGCCCAAAGTATTAGCTTACTTGTAAAAGGGCTGAATCTCAACATCGACAACATCAGATTTATCAAACAACCGCTCGCTAGCGATTATTTCACGAATGTGCCTAACGATGCCTGGTATGCAGAGGCTTTTATTATAGCGAAGATGAACGGTCTGGATATCCCGCAAAATGTTGATCCCAATGCTGCAATCACACGTGAGCAATATGCGAATTTGCTTATACCGGCCATGGAGACCAAAGGACAATTTCCATTAATCAAAATGCTCGTTATATTTGCTGACGACGACCAAATAACTCCTTCCTACCAAGGTGCTTTGCAGCGAATGTATTTGTATAAGCTTGCTAAGCTGGGCGAGGATCGTAAGGTAAATCCGAAGCAGGAGATGACCCGGGGTGAAGCGGCAGTCTTACTGTACAACGCAATTCAATATGTTGAGCAGCATACGGTGAAGCAGCCGCAACCCCAGCAGGGTGATGTAAAGGTCATAGTGGAGAAGGTGAACGATGATGTAAACAAGGTCATCCTATCCCGCGGTGAAATGCCGAATCCCGGTTATGGAATAGCAATTACGGGCATTAGCTTTCAAGCAGACGGAACGGCAGCCATTTCCTACACACTTAGTGACCCGAACCCGGATGGCATGTATGCACAGGTGATTACGGAGGCGAAGGCGGAAACTTATGTGTCTGCCAAATACAAGCCGATTGCTGTAAACGCAGCAGGATCCCCCACTAATTCAACAGGATTCGTAATTGATCCGGAAGCACCAGTTATTAACCCGTTCAAGGAATAAATATATATACGGCTAAGTTGAGATTCCTCATAGCACTCTGATTCTGCTTCCGGCATACTAGCCACAGGTGAAGGGGAACAGGGTGTTTTTTGTTGACTTATTTTGGGTAATATTAGAAGCTTGTGTTAAAATGGCGCTGTTGGATATCCTTTAGATAAGGAAGGAGCTGGATAAATGGAAAAGAAATATTTTGAACAAAAGGGCACACGTTACTCGTACACGGAAAAAGGTGAAGGGGAGGCGGTCGTGCTGCTGCACGGTTTTTGCGGGAGCTCCTCCTATTGGAATAAGCTGCTGCCAATGCTGCCTAATCATTACAGGGTCATAGCTCCAGATTTGCGGGGACATGGAAGCTCGGAAGCACCCGATGGAGACTATTCTATGGAAGTATTTGCCGAAGACCTTGCACAGCTGCTCCAGCATCTCAAGGTTGAGCAGGCAATTGTACTAGGTCACTCTTTGGGCGGCTATGTGACATTGGCTTTTGCAGAACGATATCCCGGCATGCTAAAAGCTTTCGGTCTCATTCACTCGACTGCCTATCCAGACAGCGATGCGGGCAAGGAAGGTCGGATTAAGGGGATGGAAACGATTCGGGAAACAGGGCTGCCGGTCTTTATAGGCGGGTTGATACCCAAGCTGTTTGCGCCGGAGCATGTGAAGTCTATGCCTGAAGAGGTGCGTGAAGCTACTGCAATAGGAGAAAGCACCAATCCTGATGGTGCAATTCGCACTCTGGAAGGAATGAGAACACGCCCCGACCGCAATGCTGTGCTGGAGGATGCTTCAATACCTGTGCTGCTTGTAGCTGGAGTTCATGATCAAATCATTCCTCTTGATCGAGCTTTCTCGGTTAGCGGGGGGCGAATTGTTAAGCGGCAGATTGAGGCTGCCGGTCATATGAGTATGGTGGAGGCGCCGGAGAAGCTGGCGAATGTGATCGTTGAGTTTATAACGAATGTTTAGAGAAATATGTCTTGGCTGACATTTGTAATAAAGATGAAATCTTATTTTAATCTGGCCTTAAGAAATCAGGTCTATAATCATATTCAACCCCCTTTTCTTTTATATAAGAGACCCACAGCTGCATGGAGCTGTGGGTCTCTTGAGTGTGCTGATGGTGAAGCCTATTGATTGGAAAAATAACATCTTTAGCTGCGAAGCATAAAAATTAACAATACAACCACGATTACAGTCATAGCTACATAATAAATGCCGAGCCGTCCCCAATTACTGACCAATTGTTGATCATAGGAGGGATCGCCTGCTTTATTTTTCTTCGAGAAACCGACAAGAATCGTGCCAATGAGTGCCGCAAGCATGGTTACAATAATTAATGTCATGTAGGTTTGCATAGGAATCGTTCCTTTCCGAGCGGTTGCTGTATTTCTATTATACCTATGCTTTCAGTTGTTTCAATCTTTTTACCTGGCTTGATAAGAAGACAACGAAAACCGCGAGTGCAATTCCAATCCCGATGATCGAATTATCGGACGAGGCACCCATCTTGGTAATTTGTGTGTAGATGCCGACCCCCGTCAGCATGAGAGCGTTTTCTACCATATTCTGTACGGCGATCGTTTTACCGGATCCAATCATTCGGTGGCCTTCATCCTGCAGCGCTGAATTCATCGGTACGATGAATACTCCGCCTGCAAAGCCAATCAGCAGCAGGAGTACAACAGCCAATGGCAGCATGTAAGTCAGAGGAAACAGCAGCATAGCGAAGATCATAACAGCGCCGAAGCGGTAAGCATTGTAATACTTTGCAGCAGGGATTAGCTTCGGAGTTGCAAGTGCGCCAATCATGATGCCTACACCGGTTATTGCCGTTAGCATGGAAATCTGATCCAACGAATCGATAGCCAGATGGATCGGAACCCAAGCGATCAATGCCAGTCGGAATACGGCTGAAGACATCCAGAAGGATCCGGTGCCGATTAAGGAAAAGCGGGTTTTGCGATCCGCAAACAGCCTTCTTGTATCCTTAAAAAAAGTTAGCATTTCGCGTCCATAATGCAGCTGGCTGTTGACGGGGCCTTTGGGAATAAGGAAGGTTATGAGCAGCGAAACCAGATACAAGGCCAAGCATACCGCCAATGCGGCTGTAATGGAGTAGCCTGCCAGCGTTCCGCCTGCCAGAGAACCGGTCAATATAGCAAGTATGGTGAATCCTTCCATACGTGCATTGGCTGATAGCAGGCCGGATTCGGAAGCAGTAAGCTCCGTCAGAATCCCATATTTGGCCGGTGAATATACAGCGGCACCGATGCCGACAATGGCGTAGCTTACAGCGGGATCAAGTCCGGTAATGAGACAAACGATACCTATCGCTTTTATTAAATTACCGATTAAAAGTACATGGGATTTGGCGTTTTTATCTGCGAAAGCGCCAACAAAAGGAGCAAGGATGACAAAAGCGAATAGGAAGGCGCCTTGAACGACACCGATATAAAAGTCGGGAAGAGCATATTTCTTGATCATGGCAAGCGTGATGAACAAAATCATATTATCGGCAAACGCGGATAGAAACTGTGTGAACAAAAGTGTGGTGAGCGGGCTCAGCATTCGTTTCAGCATGCTTGTTGTCTCTACACGCCCTACAGCGTGAGTGGTTGATGGATTCGTCCGGTCCAGACTCATAAGATCAAGCTCCTTTCTCCACTTGGGATTCCGCTAATTTTTTTAAAGCAAGGTAGTCGGTCTTGCCGCTTCCGAGAAGCGGGAGCTTATCAATTACCTCAAGCTTGGAAGGTAGCAGCAGAGGAGGGTAGCCTCTATCGTGGATATAGGCTTTCAACTGCTGCATGCTATAGCCGGGCTTGGTGACGTAGAGTACAATTCGCTCGCCTTTACGACCGTCTGGCATACTAATCGCCCCTATTGCTGCATCTCCATAGCAAGCTGTCGCCAGCTCCTCAACAACCTGCAGAGATAACATTTCGCCGCCGATTTTGGCAAACCGCTTCAACCGCGATTTAATGGTGAGGAAGCCTTGCTCATCCAGGTCTGCAACATCCCCGCAATCATACCACTCTGAGGAAGGCATGAAGCCTTTCCCATGAATCAAATACCCTTTCATTACATTAGGTCCCTGGATTAACAGACTGCCACCCGATTCGATCCCTTGGATGGATTCCAGCTTGAATCGTATTCCCGGCAGAGGCCGTCCGACTGTTCCCTTCTTATAAGCCAGCGGCGAGTTGATTGAAACTATAGGAGCGGCTTCTGTCGTGCCGTAGCCTTCCATGATGCGAATGCCGAATTTTCGGCTCCATAGCTCGCTTACTTCCTCCTTCAGTTTTTCTGCACCGGTCACTACGTATCTCAACGAACGAAAGTCGTAAGGATGCGCCGCGCGTCCGTAGCCTGCAAGAAAGGTGGAGGTACCGAATAAAATCGTTGCATTCCGGTCATAGACAACTTCCGGAATGACACGGTAATGAAGGGGGCTTGGATATAAAATGACTGGCATGCCTGTCAGAATGGGCAGTAATGTGCCGGCAGTCAGCCCGAAGCTGTGAAACATAGGCAGCGCATTAAATAATTTGTCTGCCGAAGTGAAATCGAATACCGAGCGGGCCTGCTGGATGTTGGCGTAGAGCTGCTCATGGCCAAGCACAACACCTTTGGGCTTGCTTTCACTTCCTGAAGTAAACAGGATGACGTCATTAAAGCCTTGATTCGCTTTTTTGCGCAGCAGCATGTCAGTGAAGCCACCCCATTTATCGGATAGCCGGACGTCTGCTTTGACGTCCTCCAGGTAGATAATGCTGCATTGCTTTGCAAGAAGCGCAACCGTCTCCTCCAGCTTGGCTTTCGCGACGAACTGGCGTGATGTAAGAATCGTCCGCAGCACAGCAGTCTCACAAGCATCCTGCAGACTTTGTGCGCCTGCGGAGAAGTTCAGCATAGCCGGGGTGACTCCTAGCCGGAACAAGGCGAACAGCGCGATCGCATGGCCGTTCGAATTAGGCAGCAGCAAGCCCGCCGCGGCATCGCCGCGCAGGAGCGGCCGCAGCTTGCGGCCGAACACATAGGAAGCTAGAATCAGCTTCTGGTAGGTCAGCTTCTGGGACATATCCTCACAGATGACCCGCTGCCAGCCGTCCCGCGAAGCTTGCAGCAGCAGCTCATTGAACAGATTGACGTCCGGCTTCAATCTGCTTTGCAGCAGCTCCTCCTGCATGACGATGAGAATCTGCTCGGCGGCCTGTTCCTTTTGCAGCTTCATCGAGACATTCGGCTGTTGGGCTATACTGAAGGCTTCGCCAATCCGGATATCGATTGCAGGGAACCATACGGTTCTGATTTTATGTCCGATATAGGAGAGCTTGGATCTTTCCGCCCCATTGATGGCGATTGGAAAGATTCTGGCGTTGGTTTTCATTGCGATATATCCAATCCCGCTGTAAATTTTCATTAACCCGCCGGTTACCGTAATACGACCTTCTGGAAACAAGACCAGCGGAGCACCGCTTTGCACCGTTTTAACCATCGTTCTGACTGAATAGGGGTTCAATGGGTCAACAGTAATATGCTTCCGCAGCTTAAGCAGCAGGCCGAGTCGTTTGGCGATAGTAGTGTTGACTACAAAGGTGGCTTCATCCGGCAAGTAGGCCGCGAGCAAAGCGGCATCAAGCAACGAAACGTGGTTGGATATGAGAATAGCGGGTTGGCTGAAGTCCAGCTTTTCCAATCCAGCTATTCGAAATCTGAATAAAATCCGAAACAAAAGCTTTAGAAATGATATAAGAACTGACATCATATGGATCAACTCCTCATTATGGGGACTGTCTTTGAATGGCTTCTAATACCAGGTGCTAATTCTATATTTATATTGTACATGGATTGCACATAAAAAAAGAGTACTAAATTTCCATAGTACCCTTTTGTGAAAGAGATGAAATTAGCAGTATTATAGGTGTTCTCCTTGATGTCAGGGTTCTATTGTAAATATACCTTCCATGTGTGCATAAATATGGAATTTGAGCAGAGAATAGTCATTAGGACTATGCGCTGCATACTGAGGAGGATTCCATGGTTGAGCATGATGATGGGGATAAGTCACTAAACTTGAGGCTTGCAGACAACCTGAAGCAGATCAGGAAAGGTCTTGGATACAGCGATGATATTACAGTTCGTGATATTGTATTAAATGTGGGCAATAATCGCTCTGTCCAAGGAGCCGTGTTCTATGTTGAAGGAATTTCCAATCTGCATAACATGGTTCACTCTCTATTGGCCTCCTTTGAAGGCGACGAAACCAATAATTTCACTTCCGAACAACTGCTTGATCATTGCAAGAAGAGTGTAGTTTCATCAGGGTCGGTTGCTGATATATTTACCTTCGATGAACTGTACGGGTTTCTATTGTCAGGCGATAGTATTGTGCTGATCGATGAGTGCTCACACGGAATAGCCGTTTCAACTAAAGAGCTAGTGGCTCGAACCGTTGAAGAACCGAATGTGCAATCCGTTGTCAGGGGGCCGCGAGAAGGGTTCACAGAAGTGCTTCGTTGGAACACTGCGATGCTTCGCCGGAAGATCAAAGACCGCCACTTATGGATGGAAACGATGAGCATAGGGACAGTAACTAAAACCGAAGTGGCTGTTGTCTATATCCAGAATATTGTATCCGAGGATGTGCTCAAGGAAGTTAAGCAGAGGCTGTCTACCATTGATATAGATGCGGTTCTGGAAAGTAATTATATTGAAGAACAGATTGAAGACAAGGGATTTACTCCCTTCCCAACCATTTTCAATTCAGAGAGGCCTGATGTAGTTGCTGCGGGATTGCTGGAGGGAAGAGTGGCCATTATGGTTGATGGTACTCCCTTTGTATTATTGGTTCCGGCTCTGTTTACTCAATTTTTCCAATCCAGCGAGGATTATTACCAGAGGGCTGATTTTGCCACATTGATTCGCCTGCTTCGATTCCTGTCATTTGGTTTGGCGCTTTTAACGCCTTCCTTTTATATCGCCATTTCTACATTCCACCAGGAGATGCTGCCGACAACACTGCTTTATAACTTGGCGAGCCAGCGAGAAGGAGTTCCATTTCCGGCCTTTATTGAAGCCATTTTGATGGAAGTAACTTTCGAGATTTTACGGGAAGCGAGTGTACGGATGCCAAGGACGGTCGGCCAATCGATATCTATTGTTGGTACGCTAGTAGTTGGTCAAGCTGCAGTGGAAGCGGGACTGGTAAGTGCTGCTATGGTTATCGTAGTGTCCATCACAGCCATCTCCAACTTTGTTCTTCCGGCTTTTAACTTAGGAATAACGATCCGAATCATCCGGTTTGTACTCATGATACTTGCCGCTACCTTCGGTCTATTCGGAATCTTTATAGGGCTTATAGCCATTGTGGTTCATATGTGCGGTCTTTACTCATTTGGTGTACCCTATATGTCCTCATTGGCTCCATTTCATCTGTCCGATCAAAAAGATACCTTGTTTCGATTTTCATTCCCGAATCTTATTACCCGGCCCAAAATGTTTCGCCAAAAGAATCTTGTTCGCCAGAAACGCCGGTGAGGAGGAGTTCACATGAAACGAGCTATTGCAAGCTGCTTGTTACTAATGCTCCTATTATTGCTAATGACTGGCTGCTGGAGCCGCCATGAATTAAATGATCTGAATATTGTAGTTGGAATGGGGATCGATAAATCCAATGGCAAATACAAAGTTACGGTCCAAACCGTTAATCCAGGTCAGGTTGCCAGCAAAAAAGGAAGCATCAGCACTGCGAGCCCGGTCGTTACGTACGAAGAGGTAGGCACCACGATTCCTGAAGCATTATCCCGAATGACCGTAAAAGCTCCACGCCACTTATATTTCGCTCATTTGCGTATGGTTATCATAGGGGAAGGGGCGGCCAGAGAGGGGATCAGTAAACAGTTAGATTTCTTGTCGAGGAATATGGAGATGCGAACTGATTTCTTTTTTGTCATTGCCAGAGATACGGACGCTTCCGAAGTATTAAAAATGAATAGTCCGATGGACCCGATTCCTGCGAATAATATTTATACAAAGCTTGATAACTCGGATAAACTATGGTCGGCCACCGGCAGCATGACACTCAACCACTTGCTTCAAGATTTGGGGACGGAGGGGAAGAGCCCTTCCATAACAGGTCTTGAAATCGTTGGAAATCGAAACATTGGAAAAAAAACGACGAATGGGCAATATATCGAACCACCTGTAATATTGCAATATGCCGGCATGGCCGCTTTCAAAAGGGATCGGATGGTAGGTTGGTTGGATGAAGATGACACAAAGGCATTAAATTATGTTCAAAATTCAGTTTACCAGACGACCGGATTTATTCCATGCCCAAAAGGAAAAGGCAATATTACGATGCAGGTTATCCGGGCTGATACTTTTATTAAAGCGAGTATCCAGAACGGAAAGCCGGAATTCGATGTATATCTTAGAATAGAGCAGGATATATCGGATGCCGAATGCAGTATAGATCTATCGCAAGCAGCTATCGTTCCCGAGCTGAAAAAACTGACTGATAATAAAATAAAGGCCTTCATCGAAGATTCAGTCCAAAAAGTACAAAAGAATTTTGGCACAGATATTTATGGATTCGGCGAGGTGCTTCACCAACAGTATCCGAAGGTTTGGCATCAGATTAAAGATTGGAACAAGGCATTTACAACCGTTAAAGTACGTGTCCATGTGAACTCGATCCTTCGTAGAATGGGGACAATCTTGCAGCCGGTGGATTATACAAATAAAGAATAGGAGTACTCTAATGTGGCTTTTTGTCGGTATAGCTGGTACGTTGGCTTGGACTATTCTGAAGGAATTCCCACGATTATGGAGAGAACAAAATCATAAAGAGCTGTGGACATTGGCGCTGATAACACTAGCTGTAACTGCGCTATGTTCTGCAAAAAGCTTGAACCTGGAGCTGCCGAATCCTCTTGATTGGGTTGCAGCGGCGTTGGGACCTTATCCACGTGCTGTATATTCGATATTCAAATAAAGAGGAGGCAGCTCTATGGATCAGGCGGGAATCATTAGCAAGCGTTCGTTTGTGATTCTAGTCATTTTTTTTATGATAGGTACGTCCATTCTTATTACACCTACCGGCCTGGCATTAGAGGCTAAGCAGGATGCATGGCTGGCTTGCATTGTCGGTGTTGTCTTCAATCTCTTGAATGCAGTGCTATTTGTCGTGATAGGAAAACGTATGGGTGATCAGACATTGGTTCAATATTGCGAGACAACACTCGGGAAATGGTTCGGTAAAGCCGTCTCCCTCTGCTTTGTGCTGTTTTTCTATTTGTTGGCATCGCTTATGATTGGGGATCTTGGTTATTTTGTAACATCGCAAATTATGCAGGAAACGCCTATGGAAGTATTGCAGATGCTCTTTATTCTGGTTGTAGTGATGGCCGTCCGGTCCGGGTTTATTGTATATACACGTGCGGCGGAAGCTTTTTTTCCTTGGTTAATGATATTGTTTTTACTGCTAATTGTGCCTTTGATACCGAAATTTGAAAGGGCCAGTTTTTTGCCTGTCATGGAGTTCGGGATAAAACCGATTGTGCGTGGCGGGTTTACCTTTTGGGGATTACAGGAACTGATAGTGCTGCTCATGTTTTATCCGTTAGTATCCAAAACGAAAGGGAGAGGGAATGGTTTTATTACAGGTATAGTAATAGGGGGGGCAGTACTCATTTGTACAACAGTAGGAAGCATTGCCGTACTCGGAGCTACATTAACGGCGAATCAGTTATTTCCTGCGTATACGCTTGCCAAAAATATTAGCATCGGTCATTTCCTTGAGCGGGTAGAAGGTATTATGATCTCTATTTGGGTATTGTCTATTTTTATTAAAATCGTGCTTACCTTTCACGCCTCAATTATCGGTTTTGTCCAAGTCATGAATATCAAGGATGAGAAGCCACTCATCATTCCGATGGCACTGGGGTTAATCGTCCTTTCCATAATGTGCTACCCCAATTCCATCTATATTAGTGACTTTCTTTCCAAAAACTGGAGTCCCTTTGCACTCATTTTCTCGGTGTTCTTACCATTGCTGCTGCTTGGAGCATCTTCCATATCCGCTATTCGAGCGAAAAGCAGTAAAGAGTGAACCCAGCTGGAACTGGAGCGTCCTTCGGTTTCTCGGGTGACAAAAGTATTGATTCTACACAACAAGATCCTTTTTTCGGACATCAGGAAATGAAAAAAGCCGCATCCTTCTGTCGGTTACAGAAAGATCAGCTTTTAAGAGTCAATAGTTGTATCAAGCGAAGTGTCTGTGCGTTTACGCAAACGTTGGACCCATTGATTCCGAGCTGCGAATGCTGCTGCCAATTCAACGGCGGATAGCGTCAGCAGCAAGCCCAGTAAGGAAACTAGAACCGCCAACGGAAGACTCCAGAAGTGGGTAGGTTGGGAGAAGAATGGAATGAGTGCAATGGCTAAAATCGGAGGCGCGTTCAAATTAAACTTCCGAATTATTAGAATCGTACATAGCGTTGATAAGAAAAAAGGATAATCCCTGTCATGGATAAGAATAGCAAGGAGCTGATTAAAGAGACAACCGAAGCTCCGGCGATCATCTTGGCGAAATCTCTAAAATGGAAGGAACGGCTAATGAACAAGTAAGAGAATGCACCGAGTGTTGGGAAGAAAATCATCTTTAAATCAGGCAGATGCTGTGAAACGGAATAAATGAGAAGCAAATATATGCAGATAACAAATATTTTTAAATTCATGGATAACACAAGAGATCACCCTTTTAAATAAGCCTAACAAACATTAGTAATTCTATTATACTTGCGTTGGTCTCGTCAATCCTTATAGACGTTATTGCAGACTGTATGTCTAACTATGCCCATTGTACATGCTGCTACCATTAACTATCACCACTTCTGTATACACCGTAAGCTTGTTGCCGTCTTGAAGCGCTTCTTGGCAAGGGTGATTTTTTTGAGTAAAATATTCGTGAATGGCTGTAAAGCAGCCGCGCTGAAAAACGTTGAATTCTTTTATTAGCAAAAAAAGCAATATATAGACCAATTCATGCAAGGAAATTGTTATTATTATGCTTCATTATAACAAGTAAAGTGTGAGCCTATGCCCACGGGCTTGTCCCGTCAGTTAAGGATTGCACACAACAACCTATAAGGAATCAGGTGAAACCGTGAAAACATTGGGAACAGCAATTATCGGACTCGGCTCTATTTCAGGCATCCATTTGAAAGCGGTAGTTGGATTGGAAAGCTCTGAACTGAAGGCGGTTGTTGACGTAAATGAAGGTTTAGCGAAGAAAGTGGCCGCTGAATATGGCTGTGACTATTACACGGATTATAAAGAAATGTTGAAGCGTGAAGATATTCAAGTTGTTCATTTGTGTACTGCGCATCATTTGCATGCTCCTATGGCGGTAGATGTTTTGAATGCAGGCAAACATGTGCTGACAGAGAAGCCGATGGCTGAAACTAAGGCTGCCGGACAAAGCATGCTGCAAGCCGCTGCGCAAAATCCTGATGTACAGCTCGGTGTTATTTTCCAAAATCGTTATAATGCCGCCTCGCAGAGGATTAAGGAAGCCGTTGATTCAGGCGAATTTGGCAAACTGATCTGCATGAAGGGGATTGTCACCTGGTACCGTAATTCAAGCTATTACGAGACCGAGTGGAAAGGGAAATGGGCGACGGAAGGCGGCGGTGTGCTGATCAACCAATCTATTCATACCTTGGATTTACTGCATTGGTTCGGCGGTGATATTGCTAGTGTGAAAGGGTCATTTTCCAATGATTCACTCGAGGATGTTATTGAGGTAGAGGATACCGTTCATGCCTATGTGGAATTTAAAAACGGAGCAAGAGCCATTTTCTATGCTACAAATGCTTACTTGAAAAACTCTCCTGTGGAGCTTGAAGTTGTATTTGAACAAGGCTCACTGGTTCAAAGAGGCGAAACCTTGTATTTGGAGCAGGATGGACAGTTAACTGTGCTGACGGAGCCTTCTGTAAATAATACGGGAGAGAAGTCTTACTGGGGAGTGAGCCATGAGCTGCAAATTCGTGATTTTTACGAGCATTTGCTGGAAGGCAAGCATTTCTGGATTGATGGACCGGAAGGTTACAAAACGTTTAGCCTGGTAATGGATATATATGAATCATCCCGTACAGGGAAGAAGATTTCCTATAAAGGCGCAGAATCGGTTGTGAGCTAACGGCTTATTTTAAGTCTCAGCGGGTAGAAATCCGATACAATTGGAAGCGTGGGCTGACCAGCACCGTGCTCTCCATGATGAACCGTCCCTTCCTCGGGCAACCGATGGATGAGACGGTTTTCTTATCATATTAGACTAATAAGTTTTCAGTGGAGCTGAGCAAGTCTGATATTGCAAGAATACCTGCAAATGATCGCGGTCGCTCATCTATGCTATGTCTTGGATCCATCTAACAGGAATGCCGCTGACTAACGGAACGTCGATCCTCTATGGGTTGAAAACCCATCCTATTTCATGAAGAAGCGGAACTACGATGCGTTATTCCGACTTTAATAGACTGAAATGCCCTATTTTAAACAAATAAGGGATCCTAGTTCCGTTTCACTCGAATCATAACGTTAAAACAATGAAATAGCGCACCTCATTTCCTCCTATGCGAGATTTGCAGCTAGAAGGGATGAAAATACACCATCGCTTTAGCTTTGAAGGTACATAGGGAATATAACAATGGGGTATATGGCTATACCGGATGGAATACTACAATGTGAAGTATGGCTATGAATACCGGATCAAAGACCGATTAGGTAGAAAGAAGGGGCAGGCCCACAGAGTAGAACAAGAGAGGGAATCAGTCAGAAAATGTAAGTATTCATTGCACATTATTGCACCAAAATATGCGGCACGGGTATCCTTTTCAATCATCAGGCGAATTCCATTTTATATTCGGATAACGTGGAAGTAACTAATGTGTCCAAAGGTATTGAACGGAACAGATAGTTCCGTTATTTAATCTGCCACCCCCAATTTAAGACGATAGCGGAAGTCAGAATTCCGCTATGTGGGGACAATGATGTATAATATGCACAAAAACGAGAGATAACGGAAGCTGTTGTTACGCTATTACTCTGTTTTTTATGATTTCCATGCCATAGCGGAACGATCACTTCCGCTAATTGCTTCCACTTATTCATTATGGAACAATTACACGTCTGTAAAGAAGAGCGCTTAACAGGTTTAGTTACTAATGGGTGCCAGAGGTTACAAGTTTCGTTAATATCGGAGAACTGACGTTCAATTTCAGACATGATGCAAACCAACCAACGAACCAACCGCCAACGAACCAACCGCCAAACGAACCAACCGCCAACGAACCAACCCGCCAACGAACCAACCGCCAACGAACCAACCGCCAACGAACCAACCGCCAACGAACCAACCCGCCAACGAACCAACCGCCAACGAACCAACGGCCAAACGAACCAACCGCCAACGAACCAACCGGCAAACGAACTCCATCTCACGCAACTATATATGAAGTTGCAGTTAAGTCCCGCCTGGTGATCCGAGTGTTTTTCTTAGTTATCTGGTTAGAAGTGTGCGAATACACTTTGCTTTTATTTCGAACCAAGGTTGCAACAGCTGTGAAATTCTTCCCAATTTACAATATCTTTATAATATATGGCATTCGAGTTTATACTTCTTTGTTAAAGTAACGAGGACTATTTTAACAAGGAGTGATTGTATTTTGAGTAAGAGAAGCAATAAAGTTCTTTCACTACTGCTTGCAGCGGAGATGCTGGCAGGCTCGCTGTTTGCTGCTGTCTCAGCACAGGCGGATGCTGCACCGCTAGCGGGAACGCCGTACAAAGCGAACGGAAGCTATGACGTGACAGTTCCGCATGTGTTCATCAATCAGGTGTACGGGGGAGGATTGGACGCCGATACCGGAACCTACGCTTCCAATGGCTTTATTGAATTATACAATCCAACAGACAGCAACGTAGATTTAAGCAGCTGGTCTTTGCAATATGCGGACCGTGGGGATTCAAGCAAAACCGGTGCAACGAAAGCATGGGAAAAGTTTAATTTAACGGGTACTATTAAAGCGCACTCCTCATTCTTGATTATTGGGAAGGCAACCGGTGCTTCTTCAGGTAACCTGAAGCTGGATCTTACGAATAAAGGCGACTTTAGTATAAACCGTTATATCAACAACAAAGGACTTAAGGTTGCGTTGATTAGCAATCAATCGATTTTGACAGACGCCAATCCGTTTACTAACAAGCCAGCTGGCTACGTGGATATGCTGGGCACCGGAAGCAATGATTCAGGCAGTGATATTGACGGCTATGAAACCGCTTATCCAACCGGTGATTCGGAAGGCACATCCAAGAAAAAAGCGCTTCGCCGTAAAAATTTGACGGATAACGATAATAATAAAACAGATTTTCAACAAATCGATTACAGTGCGGCGAATGAATCCGTCATCAAAGCAAATGAACCGCGTTATGGCTCCTATGGAGAATGGTTCCCTAATGTTACTGTCACGACTGAGACATTAGCGGACTCCTATCTTGGCCTGCCTTATTCCTCCGTTATTGCAACAACCGGAGGTAAACCGCCTTATACATATAAAGTTACAGGGCTTCCCGCAGGACTTGTCATCAATGCAACGAGCGGTGTAATTGAAGGAACACCGGCAGCGGGCACGGAAGGATCGAAGACAGTTACCGTTTCCGTCTACGATTCCGTTTACGGCCCTTCCAGCCCGTTGTCCTGGGGCGGCAAAACGCTGGCACTTAATGTCATAAGCGGAGCTATCCCGGATAAGATGAGTGTTACGAAGATCGGCGAATATTCCGTAGGCCAAACCAATGCCGATGGCGGTGTAGCCGAAATCGTCAAATATAATAAGGATAACGGAAAGTTTTATATCGTTAACGGCTCCGGCAATCCGCCAACCCTGGACATAGTCAAATTGACGACAGGCGGTTCAATGTCTAAAGAAAGAAGTGTCGCTGTTAAAGATTTGTCTGAATCTGGCGGTTTCATGTATGGAGACTTGACCAGTGTAGATATTAACACGGCAACGAAGCGGGTGTTCGTATCTGTACAGGAAAAAGATTCAATGAAGAACGGCAAAATTTTAATGCTGAACTACGATGGAGCTTTGATCAAATCATACGAAGCCGGCGTACAACCGGATATGATCAAATCAACTCCTGATGGCCGTTATGTACTTACAGCCGATGAAGGCGAGCCTCGGGTTCAAGGCAAGGACCCGGAAGGCAGCATTACTATCGTCGATACAACAACGGACACGGTCACTCGTGTAAAGTTCAATGATCCATCTGTGATTGATGACAAGGTGCATATTCGCGGAGCTTCTAATCCAAATACCGGCTTGATTACTGGCAGCGGAACAAAAGCCGATGCGATTAGAGATCTC
This sequence comes from Paenibacillus sp. GCM10027630, assembly GCF_042676305.1. Taxonomy (NCBI): domain Bacteria; kingdom Bacillati; phylum Bacillota; class Bacilli; order Caryophanales; family Paenibacillaceae; genus Paenibacillus; species Paenibacillus sp. GCM10027630. The sequence goes on from NZ_JBHTGY010000010.1 coordinate 300,655, forward strand.
GAGCCGGAATATATTACGCTTTCCGCTGACAATACGAAAGCATATGTCTCCTTGCAGGAAAACAATGCGGTAGCTGTTATTGACATCGCGGCTAAGAAAGTACTGGCAGTCAAAGGACTGGGCTATAAGGATTTGAATAATCCGATAAATGCCTTGGATCTGCTAAATGACAGCAAGATCAATTTGGAGAACGTTCCGTTCAACGGCATGTATATGCCGGACGGCATTGCATCTTACGCGGTTAACGGTAAAACCTATCTGTTTACTGGTAATGAAGGGGACGTTACGGATTGGCCGGGCCGCAAGAACGGATCAACAATTAAAGATATGAAGGGATTGCTGGATCCTTCATCGGCTGCAGCTAAGTTTCTGAGCGATCCTGCCAATGCTACGAAATACGATAAAGTAGAAGTGGCCAGTGACATGGGAAATAGCGGCATATTTATGTACGGTGGCAGATCATTCTCCGTATGGAATGCGGATACGATGGAGCAGGTATTTGACAGCGGCAATGACTTCGAGAAAATTACTTCGCAGCGCCTGCCGAAATACTTTAACGCAAGCAATAGTAACGCTACATTGGACAGCCGCAGCACGAAGAAGGGACCGGAGCCCGAGGATATCAAGATCGGTGTGGTTGGCGAGAAAGTGTTCGCATTTGTCGGCCTTGAACGGATCGGAGGCATTATGACCTATGATGTAACCGACCCTGCACACCCTGTGTTCTTCAACTACATCAACACACGTGATTTTACAAATGTACTGTCGGATTCTGCTCCGGAGGGCATTGAATTCATACCGGCAACTGCTAGCCCAACAGGACTGCCTTTGGTGTTAGTAGCTAACGAAGTCGGTGGTACCGTCGCAATATTGCAGCTAAATATAACCAAGGTAACGTTGGACAAAACATCGCTGTCGCTTGAAGCAGGTGCAGCAGCTGCGAAGCTGAACGCTACAGTAGCGCCGGTCGGCGGAACTGCCGCAACAGTAACTTGGAAGTCTTCCAATGCTTCCGTAGCAACGGTTGACTCGAACGGAACTGTTACGCCAGTTAAGGTAGGTATGGCAGTCATTACAGCAACAAGCGCTGACGGTTACGGCGTGGCCGAAGCAAACGTGAAGGTGTTGCCGGCTGGCAGCGGAGAGAGCTGGACGCTTACCGTCATGCATACCAATGATACGCACGCCCATTTGGCGGATGCAGCACGGCGCGCAACGTTGGTTAAACAAGTTCGTACAGAGTCGAAAAACAGTATTCTTCTGGATGCAGGGGATGTATTTTCGGGCGATCTGTACTTCACGAAGTGGTTGGGTAAAGCGGATTTGGGCTTCATGAATGATATGGGCTATGACGCTATGACGTTCGGCAACCATGAATTCGACCAAGGAACGGCTGTGCTCGCCAATTTCGTCAAAGATGCGAATTTCCCGCTGGTCAGTTCGAATATTGATTTTTCCAAGGACGCCAACATCAAACCGCTTCTTAAGTCGTCAGTAACTCTCAATACCTATGGCAATGGTGGTATGCGGGCTACAGCTTCCGCAGGTGTATACCCGTATGTAATATTGGATGCGGGAGACGGTCATAAGGTCGGTGTATTCGGGCTCACAACAGAGGATACGAAGGAAACATCCAGCCCGGGTAAAGATGTTGTGTTCAATGCGGCAGCAGCTTCAGCAGAGCTAACAGTTAAAGCATTGGAAAAAGAAGGAATCAATACGATCATCGCATTATCTCACTTGGGTTATGCACGTGACAAGGATCTTGCGATTGCTGTAGAGGGTATCGATCTAATCGTTGGTGGTCACACACATACGAAGCTGGATGCACCTGAAATTGTAACGGATAGCATAAAACAGACTCCAACTGTGATCGTTCAGGCAAATGAGTGGGGCAAATTTCTTGGCCGCGTCGATGTTACATTTGACAGCCACGGCAATGTCATCACATCACCTGAATTTACAAAAGGCAAGCTGGAGCCAGTCACTGCAGCGGTTGCTGAAGATGCTACCGCCAAGGCGAAGCTGGCGGGATACAATGCGGAGCTTGATGCATTAAAAAATCAAATTATCGGTAAAACAACGGTAATGCTTGACGGCGAGCGCGTGAATGTCCGCGCTAAAGAAACGAATCTGGGCAACTTTATAGCCGATAGTATGCTTTCGAAGGGTAAAGAATTGAAAGGCGCGCAAATCGCTATTCAGAACGGAGGCGGTATCCGGGCATCCATCCCTGAGGGCAATATTACGATGGGATCAGTAAGAACAGTAATACCGTTTGGCAATACATTATACATTCTCGATGTCACGGGACAGCAGCTGCTGGATGGTTTGGAGAATGGAGTAAGCGGTGCTACTCTTGCTGATTTGCCGGGTAAATTCCCGCAAGTGGCCGGCCTAAAGTTTAAGTGGGACCCGAGTCAACCAGCAGGCAGCCGCGTCTTTGATGTACAGATCAAAAAAGAAACGTCATACGAGCCGCTGAGCTTGACGGCAACTTACCGGATAGCGACCAACAGCTTTATGGCCACTGGCGGTGATGGTTATGCATCATTTGCTCAAGCTGTCACTAATGGAGCTTATCATGAGGATTTGGGTTATCCGGATTACGAAAACTTCATCAATTACGTAAGCTTATTGGGAGGCACAGTCACACCGGCTGTCGAAGGCAGGATAGTGCAGCAAGCTAAGCCAACCGAAACCGGCAACCCAAGCAACCCAAGCAACAATCACCGCTCCGGAGGTTCATCTTCCATGCCGTCGTCCACTCCTGCCACAGTAGCAGACGGTGGTATTGCGATTAAGCCGGAGCTTGGTAAAACTGAGGACGGCAGAGTACAGGCTAATGTAACGGTTAAGCTTGATGATATTCGCAAGGCATTGGAGCAGAGCCAAGACAAAGTTATCGTTCGTATCGAGTCGGGTGACGCTGCTGCGGTGGTAGCTCAAATTCCTGGTGATGCATTGCTTGCGATTGCAGATAAAAACCGTAATGCTACGCTCGTTATTGTCAGCTCCACTGGCTCCTACTCGCTTCCTATCGGCACACTTGATCTTGCAGCTTTGTCCACTAAGCTGAAGACAACAACGGATAAGCTGGAGATCCGCATTACTATGACAACAGCAAATGAACGTCAGAGCTCAGATGTGTCCAGCGTTGCATCTTCGATAGGTGCTAAGCCGCTCACCAAAGCGGTAGATTTCGCAGTTACGGTAACAGGAAACGGGCAGACGGAAACCGTTACGAATTTCGGAAGTACCTTCGTCAACAGGACGATCAGTGTTGAAGCTGCCGATCTGAAACCTGAACAAAGTACAGGTGTGATGTTGACACCGACGGGCGAGCTTAGATTTGTGCCATCCGTATTTACCCTTACAAATGGTAAATGGGTTGCGACTCTGAAGCGTAACGGCAACAGCTTGTATACGGTTGTTGAGCATCGCCAAAGCTTCCAGGATACGGCCGCTCATTGGGCCAAAGCCGATGTCGAGCTGTTGGCATCCAAGCTTATTGTCCAAGGAACTTCAGATAATCAATTCCAGCCCGACAGCAATATTACTAGAGCGCAATTCACGGCCATCATTGTCAGGTCACTCGGACTTGATGATAGCAAGGCTGTCGGATTCAAGGATATTAGCGATAAAGACTGGTTCAAGGGCGCCGTTGCCGCAGCCTTTGATGCGAAGCTGTTGACCGGTTATGAGGACGGCACATTCCGCCCTAATCAACCGATCACTCGCGAGGAGCTCGCGGTATTGATGAACAATGCACTTCGCTATGCGAAGCTGTCAAACGGTTCACAGGCAGATCAGGCTTTGAGCATGTTCAAAGACAGCGGCTCTATAGCAGGATGGGCCAAAGAGGCTGTTGCTGCCATCGTTCAAGCCGGCATTGCCAACGGCAAGTCGGAAGGCAACTATGAAGGAAAGGCGCAAGCGACGCGTGCAGAAGCTTCCGTCATGGTCAAGCGTCTTCTGCAAAAAGCGGAATTCATCAATTAACAGTCGATTCATTAATCAGTTTCTGAAAGAAAAGGGGCTTCCACTTAGTGGAAGCCCCCTTTTTGCCTATATAGAATTCATATGTTTCGGCGCTCCCCGCAAAGTATCTGAATCAACTTCGAAGCAAGCCCCCACTTTGTGGGGAATTTTAATCCCGAACCTTCTGAAGCACCTAATGAAGCAGTCGATTCCAAAGATCTTAACGCTGCAAGCTCTTGTAGAACTCCAAAACTTTGCTTTCGTATTCCGCTGCCATCTTGGCATGGACTCGTACATGCTCCCGACCTGCGGAAGGTTTCCATATTTGGAAGCGGTCCTTATGCTTCTCCCACATCGTTTCGCTGTTCTGATAAGGGATAGAAGCGTCCTCAGAAGAATGAATAAACAAAACAGGTCGTGGATAGATACGATCCACAGCAGTCAAGCCATCGACCTGATCCGTGACAATCCCGGTTAAAGGCGGCAGAATGCCGAGAATTAACGGGGTGAACGGATAATTGGGCAGCTTCGACCAGACAGGCAGATTATCTTCCAAATAGCGGGTCAGATGGTTAAATGGACTGTCCGCTACCACTCCTGCGATTTGTGGGTCCTCTGCAGCCGCAAGAAGAGCGACGGTACCTCCCATAGAGAAACCGTGCAAAGCAATCGGCTCTGGATGATGGGCACGGGTCCAATCGATAGCTCCCAATAGATCGAATTTCTCCAAATAGCCTACCGTAGTTAGATTGCCCTCGGACTCGCCTGAATTTCGGAAGTCGAACATTAACACATTGTAACCCTGTGCTGCAAGTTCTTTGGCTAATTTAAGGGCTTCAGCTCCTGATTGGAGTCGATTTTCCCGGTAGCCGTGAGCGAATATAATGTTCATTTTTGCAGGAGTAGAGGTGTCTGAAGCAGGGATAAACCAGCCCTTTAGCTTAACATCTTTATTGCGGCTATCAAATTCCACCGGCTCAAAAGATAATCCGTATTTGTCCGGGCTATCGGTTAAAGCCTTATGTTCGGGATGAGTAAGCTTCCAGCCGACATAGGTGGAAATGGTGACGCTAGCTACTGCCAGTACGAGCAATAGCAGGACAAAAGTCCATAATAGTTTTTTGGATCGGGCACCGCGAGGGCGTGCCGCTCTGGTAATCGCGGGAGTTGGTCGCATGGAAGTAATTCCTTTCCTAGTAGCTCATTATAGTAAAAGGTCCCTCTTATTATACGACAAGCCGCTCGCAGGCAAAAGTAGGTTCTGTGTGATATTCGATTAGGGACTAGACCGGTTTAACGAAAACGGTGGTAAAGCCCAGAGGAAACAGCGGCAATCAGCAATAAGGCTAAAGCCCATAACGGGCTGGAAAACGTAAAGAGACAAGGAATAGCAAGCAGGATAAGGATACCCAGATGAATGCGGTACCTGATAAAGCTGACCGAACGTTTCCGCTGCTCCAAGCGTATCGGGTATATATGCTGCCATACATGCTCGTGATAGTTAAGCTTCATCTCGGATAACTGCAGTGCGCTAATAACTGTAAATACCAAATAAATGGACGCGAGTGCTATATCATTGTGAACGGCTGCAAGCAAAAGGATGCCGATAAGCGTTAACCTCATAGTAATTCCGAACAGCTCCGAGCGCAGCCATACAAGAGTGTACAGATAGGAGTAGGTATGATCCTGTCGAAAAGCAATCCATCTGGCGATTCTGTCCAAGCCGCGTACATTCCTTGCTTTACCTTGGACGGAAGGCACGTCGACGAACCAATTCAAGATACGGTAAATACTTGCTTTATGCTGCAGCTCAATGTCGATTAACAAGCTCCAATTCACAATGTGCTGTCTGGGAAGCCGCAGTAAACCAAGATAAGCAATCGCAAGAAGCGACAGCAGCAAGATGCCTATAGCCGGTTTGCTGGCTATGATGCAGTACGCGGCAATGGCGCTTAGGATCCATCTCATCATTTGAAAGAGGAGCCTTGTCCGTTTCTCTTGTATTTGAAGCTCGGTCCATTTTCCGAACAGCATGATTCTTTTATACACGCACCAAACGACCAGCAATAGTAAGAACATCCAGCCGTTTGAGGCAGCAAGCTTGTGGTAGAGAGGCCAGATGATTAACCAGACGGCCGCTACGGCTGCTAGCTGTGCGATTAACGCACGGTTCATGGCTGCTTTAAGGTAGGCTTTCATTCCGCTTTCCTGAGGCAGGAGGAACAAAGTATCGGCTTCCTGCAAGTAGGTACGGATTCGTCCGCCAGCGAGAGCAGGGAGCATAACGGCCGCGGATAAAAGTTGCCAAGGAAAGTCAGGCGTAACCCATTGCAAGAACTGTTTATAACCGATAGAGAAAAGCAGAAAGCCGACGACAACAGCCATGGCTGCGCTTTGCATTGCGTACTGAAGATAGGGACGAATTTCTTTGAAAAACAGTGACGCGCGACTCCGGTATAAAGCATGCAAATCAATCAAAGATGGTCAGCTCCTTGTCACCAAATCGCAAAAAACGTCGTCCAACGGTGCAGCGGCAGGCATGCCGGCAACATCGCGGAGTGCATCTACATCTCCTGAAGCTATCAGCTTCCCCTGATGCAGAACGAGGAAACGGTCGCAATAACGTTCAATAGTAGCTAAAATATGGGAGCTTATAAGAATGGAGGCACCGCTCTGCTTTACGGTTACCATTAGCTCCAACAGAGAACGCATGCTTAACGGGTCGAGACCAAGAAACGGCTCATCTATTATGTAGAGCTCGGGCTGGACAATGAAGGCGCACAAAATCATGACCTTCTGACGCATGCCTTTGGAGAGATGCGAAGAAAGCCTCTCTGTAAGAGTGTCCATCTGAAACTGCTGCAGCAATGGAGCCGAACGCTGCTCATAGGTGTTACGGTCGATACCGTATGCCCTCGCAGTTAATTCCAAATGCTCACGGACAGTCAGCTCCTCATATAAGAGCGGGCTTTCCGGCACGTAGGCAAATGTCTTCCTGTATTGCTCCTGTGATTCAGCCAGAAGCTGACCCTTTAAGCGGATCTCCCCCTGATGAGGTGTCATCAATCCTAGAATATGCTTGATGGTAGTGCTTTTACCCGCACCATTCAATCCGATTAAGCCTACCATTTCGCCAGGCTGTACATGAAACGACAGGTTATGCAGGACAGGCTGAAGTCGGCTGTACCCACCGGTAACAGCTTCCACTTCCAGAATCGGTTTCACATGTGTTCCTCCTCACACTCAATCTCTTTCTTATTAGACTAGCTGAAATGGCGGCGGTTTTCCAGTTTCGCGCATGGCAGTACTCAAAAAAGCCATCCAACTTCTAGTGTACGAAGCGATGGCCTTAGATTTATGAATGTTACTTGCTTCTGGCGGATGTTGACAAGGTGCCCTCTTATTTTTTCTCCTTTTTCTTATCTTGATTTTGATTGCTCTTTTGATTGCTCTGGCTCTTATTGTTTCCCCCGCCGCTTTGCGCTCCACTGCTTTCCTGTGCTTTTTGCAGCTTTTTCAGCTGCTGCTTGTCCAGCTTACGCCGGGTTTCATCCTCTTTGAATTCGTACTGCTTAATATCCTTGTACATTTTCATTTGAGATTGAAGCTCTGTATCGATAGGCTTGTCTTGCTTTTGGCTCTGTGCCTTTTGGCTGCTGTTTTTGCCTTTGTTAGCACCTGATTGCTGCTGCGTTTTTTTATTTGTGCATCCGGAAGTTAGGGCGAGAAGCAGGAAACAAAGAAGGATAACCACCATTTTTTTCATAAAATGTAACAGCTCCTTTGCCTTGATACCTGTAGGTTGCCCTGAACTTGGAAAATCATTTATATATTTTTAATAAAAAAAGTTTGAATATTTGTATACATTTGAATACAATAGAGTTAGGGAAGTTAGTTTTGCTAACGCAGGAACTTGAGATTGGCTTCAAAAAGTAAACTATCCTTACAGGGAGTTTTTGGGAGGGGTGGGAAAATGGCAGAAACATACCGCAAATCGAAGATTGAGCATTACTTGGAACGGCTTCAAGTGCGCAAGCAGTCATTGATGAATCAAATGGATATGACTGAGTTGGAGAACTCGCGAGAATTTAATTGCGGGCAGTTATCCGCTATCGATCTTATTATTTTGGAAATAACCGTTGAGTTTGGCCTCGGAAACACTAAAAACGAAGGGGGAGAAGCTGATGACAGGGAATGCAGTCCAAAATAACACCGCACAGCATTTTTCACCGCAGCATAATCGGGCTACCAGAGTTAAGCTTTTAAAGAGGGCCATATTTATTGTGCTGGGTGCGGGATTCGTATCCGTAGGGTTAGAAATTTTTCTTGTACCAAACAATATTATTGATGGTGGGGTTGTCGGGATATCCATCATCTTAGCTCATTTGACAAAGATTCCACTCGGTATTTTTCTGTTTCTTCTTAACCTGCCTTTCTTCTTTCTTGGTTACAAGCAGATTGGAAAAACATTCGCTTTATCCACTTTGTTTGGCGTATTGGTCATGTCCTTAGGTACTTGGCTGCTGCATCCGGTTCCTCCTTTGACTATTGATCCATTGTTGGCAACTGTATTTGGAGGGATAATTCTTGGTGTGGGCGTAGGTATGGTAATTAGAACGGGGGGGTCGCTTGACGGAACGGAAATCGTTGCCATTCTGGTTAATAAAAAGTCACCCTTTTCAGTAGGCGAAATTGTAATGTTCTTCAACCTGTTTATACTTGGCAGCGCAGGCTTCGTATTCGGTTGGGATCATGCGATGTATTCATTAATAGCTTATTATATAGCTTTTAAAATGATTGACATCACCATAGAAGGATTCGACGAGTCCAAATCGGTATGGATTATTAGCGAATCGTACCGGAATATCGGTGAAGCTATTCTTAGCCGATTGGGCCGGGGGGTTACCTATTTGAATGGTGAAGGCGGATTTACAGGCGGCGATAAAAAAGTCATTTTTTGTGTCATTACAAGGCTGGAGGAAGCGAAACTAAAGTCTATTGTGGAGGATTTTGATCCTACGGCATTTTTGGCAGTAGGCAACATTCATGATGTGAAGGGCGGACGTTTTAAGAAGAAAGATATTCATTGACATATAAGAAAAATTTATGTTTGCTATAAGCAATTACTGGTTGTGCAATTAGCCCCTATACTATATATTACAAATACTAAAGCCTAATGTTAGAATAAGTGACATTTGGGGAGTGGGGGAATTATGCGGAGGCTGGAAGGAAAACGGATTGCACTGACCGGGCCTAGAAAGGCTGCAGAGCTTAGTATTATAGTGGAGAAGCTGGGAGGCATTCCGCTGGTTCGTCCGGCGCAAGGAACAGTGGCCATTGTTAAAGAAGAGGTAGAAGCGGAAATAACCAAGTTCCTTCAAGAAGGTGCAGACTGGATCATTATTACTACATCCATGGGAGCTGAGATGCTGTATCAAGCTGCTGAGGGAATGGGGCTGGCCGATGCTTTTATTGAACGGTTGAAACAGACGAAGATTGCGGCCCGCGGCTACAAAACGTTCAAATATTTAAAAACATTAGAGCTTGACCCGACGGTCAAGGCTGATGATGGGACCACCGTCGGCATATTGAGAGAGCTGCAATCCTGTGATATGCGCGGAAGCCGTGTGGCGCTCCAGCTGTATGGCGATCATGCGCCGCAGCTCGTAAAATGGCTGCAGGAGCAGCAGGCTAATTACTACGAGATATTGCCGTATCGGCATATTCCTCCAGAATTAACTGTGGTGGATACGCTATTATCGGAGATTATACAAGGTGAGGTAGATGCTGTTACTTTTACAAGTACTCCTCAGGTTCGTTTTCTGATGGCTTATGCCAGGGAACAAGGGAACTCTGAGCAGCTGCTTGCAGCCTTCAGGGAGCATGCGGTTGCCGTAGCCGTAGGCAAGGTGACTGCCGAAGCTCTGAGGGATGAAGGTATAGAGCGGGTCGTAGCTCCTGTGGAAGAACGGATGGGCAGCATGATAGTGTCGCTGGCACAGTATTACGAAATTCAATGAGCCTTCCTATAATTGTTTGGTCAGATCATAAGGGTATGGTATACTTTTCCTGAAAAGTTGAAAAGTTAACCTATCCTTTTTTTGTTGGAGGCCTCATGAATACAAACGCTGTAGTGCAGCTTCGTAATGTAACCAAACGGATTGGCTCAAAAACGATTGTTGATAATTTATCGTTCGATGTGCTCCCAGGGGAAGTGTTCGGATTTCTAGGGCCGAACGGAGCCGGTAAAACAACGACAATTCGTATGATGGTCGGATTGATGTCACTTACACAAGGGGAAGTACTGGTCAACGGTTTAAGTGTGAAAAGGCAGTTTGAACAGGCTATGGTCCATGTAGGTGCGATTGTAGAGAATCCCGAGTTTTACAAGTTTCTGAGTGGCTATCAAAATCTTCAGCACTTTGCCCGTATGATTCCAGGTGTTACGGAAGAAAGGCTGCAGGAAGTTATAGCTCTTGTCCGATTAGAGCACCGTATACATGATAAAGTGAAAACTTACTCTTTAGGAATGAGACAACGGCTTGGAGTAGCTCAGGCTATCCTGCATCGTCCGGATGTATTGATTTTGGACGAGCCGACGAATGGTCTCGATCCGGAAGGCATACGAGAGCTTCGTGATTATTTGCGCCAGCTATCCAGGGAGGAAGGGCTTGCGGTCATCGTTTCAAGCCATCTACTCTCGGAGATGGAGCTGATGTGCGACCGTGTAGCGATTATACAGAACGGCAAGCTGCTGGATGTACGTTCCTTCAAAAATTTGGAGAACGAGTCAAAGCTGCTGGAGGTTCAATTCGATGTGGACAACGGGGAAGAAGCGGTGCGAATTGCTACTGGCTTTGCCGGTAAGCAGGCAGTGAACTGGAGTCCGTCATCACAAGCGCCAGCAATTAAAGGTACGAAACCATCAGAGAGCTCTGATGGGACAGCGCCGGCAGTAGCGGTCATTGCAGAGAATGAGATTGGCATATTGACGGTGCGCTTGAACGGAGGGCGTGACGATATTGCCGAGTTGAACAGGCGCTTGGTTTCCGCAGCAGTGCGGGTATACGGTATCCATACGCACAGCAAATCCTTGGAGGATCAATTCCTAGAGGTGACGAGGGGGAATCAAATTGTCTAGCTTTTTTCGGCACGTACAAAATGAGCAGATGAAAATATATAGCCGCACCCGGACGTGGGTCATGCTGGGCATTGTGGTTTTGGCTGTCCTGTCAATGGCATTGATGATGAAATATGCAATGGATTTAGGCGTAAATCATGCTTTTCCATTCCTCGGAATGAGTACAAGTTTGACATGGCTTGTCTTTATTTTCTCGGTTATTATTGCCGGGGATAGTGTGGCCGCCGAGTTTACCTGGGGTACCATTAAGCTTCTGTTGATTCGTCCAGTGACCCGTGCTAAAATTTTAGCGGCCAAGTACGTATCTGTGTTTATTTTCCTCATTACACTGCTGCTCGTTTTGTTCATTACCTCCTATTTTGTAGGACTGCTGTTTTTCGGCCTGAGTGGTACAATCACTGAGCAGGATGCGCTATCGAATATTTTGCGGGTGTACGGGTTGAAATGGGTGGATCTGTTGATGTCCGTTACATTGGCGTTCATGATCTCCGCTGCTTTCCGCAGCAGCTCGTTGGCTATCGGGTTGTCTATGCTGCTCATGTTTACAGCGAATGGTGTAGTATTATTACTTGCAAGCCTTAGATACACATGGGCAAAATACTTGCTGTTTGCTAATACTGATTTGTCTCCTTATTTTATGGGCGGAAAACCATTGATTGAAGGAATGACTTTAGGCTTTTCAGTTAGCATGCTGATTGCTTATTGGGTTTTATTCTACGGCGCCGCGTGGCTTCTATTTACAAAAAGAGATGTGGCGGGCTAACAGTAAATTAAAAATGGATATTAAAAAAACGACCAAGCGCATGAGAGCGAATAAACAGTTACGCTGCTGCCTTGGTTGTTTTTGGCAATTATTCGGGTGACTCATTATGTACAACCGCAGGGGCTTGGGAAGAAGGATCCTCGAGCAGCTGAGTTACTCTTTCTTCCAGCAGCAGCGGATCAATCGGCTTAGCTATATAGCCCTGCGCCCCAAGCTTAATGCCACGTACAACCGTATCTTTGCGTGTATCGCCGGTTAATAAAAGTATGGGAATAGAACGGGTCTTGCTAAGTGACTTGAGCTTGGTTAAAGCCTCAAGTCCGTCCATTTGAGGAAGATTAATGTCAAGCAAGATGAGATCGTAATGAGTAATCCGCGAAATTACCGAAAGAAAATCAACAGCCGACGAGTAGCTATCCACTTCATACTGATCTTCGAATATTTGTTTTACCAGCAGGCAGAACGGTGAGCTGTCATCAATAAGTGCGATATGCTTGGTTGCCATTAGGGGACACTTCCTTTTTATAATTTTAGACTTATAAGTTTTCAGCGGAGCTGAAGAAGTCTGATATTGCAAGAAAAGCAACCGTTAAGACACGAATGTATCTTCATCGAGAGGGCTTCGAATAGAAGCTTTTCTTATAATATTAGAAAGTATAAGTTTGAACCGGAGGTTCACCTTTCTGATATTGCAAGAAAAGCTACAACTTAGACACGAATGTATCTTCATCGAGAGGGCTTCGAATAGAAGCTTTTCTTATATGGTTAGGAGTTGAATATGATGTCTATGTCTCAAGAGGATAGGGAGCGGCGGATGAAGGCTATTCTTGAGAAAACTAAAAAGTTGTTTCTCCAGGATGCCTATCAGCGAGCCGCAGAGCTAAAGGAAAACATTGCCTTATGGGAACAAAATGATTCACATAGGGAATCGGAAGCTAGTGGTAAACTGGGAGAAAGCATGTACCGGTATGCCCATACGCTCAAAGGCGTTGCCTTAACTGTCGGATGTGAGGGTATTCACCAGCTCAGTGAAGCTGCAGACTCTTACAGTATACAACATTTGGATGCTTGGACAGAAGAAACTCTTCGCACAATGATTCAATTTCTGGAACAATTATTTAAGGAGCTTTATCGTGAGATGGATAAGGAAAATTAAGGTTTCTTGGAGATAGGCTTTAGAAAAAGGAAAACCGACATTTGTGTCGAATCATTGTTTGTATACCAAATATATCAAGAGGAGAACGGCCTATTCCATGATTGAATTTCAAAATGTTTCCAAGGTTTATCCCAATGGGACCGTGGGTCTAAGCAATATCAATTTAACGATTCAGCCCGGGGAATTTGTTGTAATTGTAGGATTGTCAGGAGCGGGGAAATCGACGCTGCTGCGTTCCATGAACCGTTTAAATGAAATAACCGATGGTCAGATTCTCATTGACGGAAAATCGTTAACTGCAGCTCGGGGAGTAGAGCTTCGCCGTATGCGCCGCGATATCGGTATGATCTTCCAAAGCTTTAATTTGGTTAAGCGCGTTTCTGTACTTCGCAACGTGCTGTCTGGCCGTGTCGGGTATCATTCCACATGGAGGACGTTGCTCGGACTGTTTCCTAAACATGATCTTGAACTTTCACTGAAAGCTCTGGAGCGTGTTAATATTCGTGAGAAAGCCTACGCTCGTGCTGATGAGCTCTCAGGGGGTCAACAGCAGCGTGTGTCCATTGCGCGCGCCTTGGCGCAGGAGGCCAAAATTATATTGGCTGATGAGCCTGTTGCTTCTTTGGATCCTTTAACAACGCGTCAGGTTATGGATGATTTGAAGCGAATCAATCAGGACCTGGGGATCACTACAGTCGTTAATCTTCACTTTATCGATTTGGCACGTGAGTACGCAACAAGAATTATTGGTTTGCGTGCAGGAAAGGTTGTATTTGACGGTCCTGTATCGGAAGCGACGGATGATAAGTTCTCGGAAATTTATGGACGCGAAATCAAGAAGGATGAGCTATTGGGAGGGGAAGCCTGATGTCTTCATCCGATCGTGGCCCAGATTTGCTCAAAAAGCCGTCATCACTGAAACCAACTCTTTCCATCATCTTGGTGCTCCTGCTACTGGTTGGAAGCGCCTATAAGACCGATGCTTCACTAATTGAGCTTATCGAAGGCATTCCGGAGATGGGCAAGCTGTTTCAGGATATGTATCCACCTAACTGGAGTTATTTAAGCACCATATATGAACCAATGCTGGAAACCATTCGCATGGCCATCATCGGTACCGTTATCGGGTCGCTGTTTGCAATTCCGATTTCTTTTCTTGCGGCACGAAATGTAACCCGCGTTCCTGTTCTGGGGGTTATTTCGCGGTTTATACTGAATCTCGTACGGACTATTCCTGATCTCATGTTTGCCGGTGTGTTCGCAGCAATTGTGGGTTATGGAGCTCTGGCCGGAGCGATTGCACTAGCTTTCTTTTCATTCGGACTTGTGTCCAAGCTGACTTATGAATCTATTGAATCTATCGATCCAGGTCCGTTGGAAGCAATGACAGCGGTGGGGGCTAATAAGCTTCAATGGATTCAATTCGGTGTTGTGCCGCAAGTAATGGCTCAATTTGCTGCTTACGTTCTGTATACGTTTGAGGTGAATGTCAGAGCGGCAGCTATCCTCGGGTTTGTAGGAGCTGGGGGGATCGGGTTGATCCTTCAGCGTTCCTTGGATCGGCTTCGTTACGATCAAGCGTCCACGATTATCTTGTTTACTCTTGTAGTCGTGCTAATTATTGATTATGTCAGTACTAAGTTACGGGAGAGACTGCTATGACGGATACTTTAAAAAAGAATGTTGGTACCCGCATCCGCCATTGGTCGGTTACATTATTTTTTGTAATTATTTGCGTTTGGGCTTTTACGGGAATCGAGTTTACAGGGATTAAAGAAACAGCCGGACAAGTATCGAAGGCAATCCTTCGTGGTTTGCTTAACCCGGATTGGGGTTACGTGTATTTGCCTGAAGGTGAGGACTTGCTTCGAGGGCTTCTGGAAACGGCGGCTATTGCTGTGCTGGGTACGTTTATATCAGCAGTTTTGTGCGTTCCGTTTGCTTTCTGGGCGGCTAGCAACAAAGGAAAAGGACGTTGGGCAACCAGCAGCGGTAAATTTATGCTAAGCCTGATCCGGACGTTTCCGGAAGTCGTCATGGCGATTATCTTTATTAAGGCTGTTGGACCAGGCTCCTATGCCGGGGCATTGGCTTTAGGGGTTCACTCCATAGGTATGCTTGGTAAGCTGTACTCCGAGGCTATTGAGAATCTAGACCGAGGACCAAGAGAAGCGCTTATTGCATGCGGAGCTAACAAGCTACAGACATTGTGGTTTGCCGTAATTCCGCAAGTACTGCCGGACTTCTTCTCATTTGCTTTATACCGTTTTGAAATCAATATTCGTTCCGCAGCTATCCTTGGTGTTATTGGTGCCGGGGGGATTGGTACTCCGCTAATATTCGCGCTGGATGCGCGTAGTTGGAACAGAGTTGGTATCATTTTGCTCGGCGTCGTGGTTATGGTTACGATTATTGACCTGATCTCAGGGTATATCCGTAGAAGATTGGTTTAATTAAAATGATGAAATCCCGGGAACCTTAAAGGTTGTCGGGATTTTTACTTAATATCAGACTTTATTTTTCAGCGGAGCTGAAGAAGTCTGAGATTGCGAAGAAAAGCTACTACTTAGACATGAATGTATCTTCCTCGAAGGGGTTTTGATCAGAAGCTTTTCTTCTCAGAATTTATATGTTTCGGGCTCCCCGCAAAGTATCTGAATCAACTTCGAAGCATGTCCCCACTTTGTGGGGTTATTGAGTACCGAAATCTGCGCTTGACGAAGTCATTCGATTTCGTCTCCGTGTCCAGCCTGGCCCTAGACAAAACTTAAGAACGGTGATGAAAGCGCACACGATTTTATTCGAATTTATTCGTGTTCGAGGATACTGTCACTTATTCCGCTCTAAGCCATTGCCTGCTTCCAAAAACCTGCATCTATACATCCTTTTGACTTGTATATCGGCAGTCATCTTGAATTCATGCAAATGTGCAGTTATTTTTTCATTCTTAGCTGAACCGGAGCGTTTTCCATGAAAATTGATGTACTTTTGCAGGTTTGTTCTCTCTACAGCAATTCCGATAGGAAAATAACTGCATGTTTGCAGGATTTTGTGAGGACTAGTGGTCGGGGGAGGGTCAAGTACTGATTTTGAGGTTGAGCCAATAGTTGAAGGCTATAAGTTTGAAGCGGAAGTTAACCTTCCTAATATTGTAAGAAAAGACATCTCGAGGACATGAATGTATCCTCATCGAGAAGTTTAAAGGCTGCTTTCATTCTAGAGGAGACTAGGATTTTCGGGCGGCCGACGAGCGGAAGAAAGAAAGAAAATAGATGGAAATCCTCATGTTAATCCAGGCTGGATATCGTTTGAAATCAATCTAACTGGAAAAGCTACCTCTATTATAGGCGAAAGTGATGATATCAGCCCAAATACGCAGAATTAGCGTGAGAAATTCCAGCTATAGGGCAGGGAGCGTTACTTTTCGGAATAATTAACACGACATATAGATCTAGAATAAAAAGTGGACACCTCATAAGAGAATGCAGATAATTAAATTACAAAGAGGAAGAGGTGTCCGGTGTGGGAGAGATGAGACAGAGGTTCAGTG